>NC_008027.1:117500-487500 GCF_000026105.1 Pseudomonas entomophila L48 | reverse complement strand
CAGATCGAAGGCGATGAGGCGGACACTGCCCAGACCAAAAGCGAACCCACGCCTGTCGCCAAGCAAGAAGAGAAGGCACCAGGCCATCGTGAAGTGGTCGTCTCCCGTGGCGATACGCTTTCCACCCTGTTCAACAAGGTCGGCCTGCCTGCCAACGCCGTCCACGACATCCTCGCCAGTAACAAGCAGGCCAAGCAGTTCAGCCAGCTCAAGCATGGCCAGGTGCTGCAGTTCGAACTGGACAAAGATGGCCAGTTGACCAGCCTGCACAGCAAGGTCAGCAATCTCGAAACCATTCGCCTGACCCGCACCGACAAGGGCTTCACCTTCGATCGCGAAGTCAGCAAGCCGGTGGTGCGTACCGCCTACGCGCACGGCGTGATCAAGAGCTCGTTGTCAGCCTCGGCCCAGCGCGCAGGGCTGTCCCATAGCATGACCATGGACATGGCCAAGATCCTCGGCTACGACATCGACTTCGCCCAGGACATCCGCCCAGGCGACGAATTCGACGTGGTCTACGAGCAGAAGATGATGGATGGCAAGGTGGTCGGCACCGGCAGCATCCTCTCCGCCCGCTTCACCAACCGCGGCAAGACCTACACCGCCGTGCGCTACACCAACAAGCAGGGCAACACCAACTACTACACCGCCGACGGCAATAGCCTGCGCAAGGCGTTCATCCGCACCCCGGTGGACTTCGCCCGCATCAGTTCGCGTTTCTCCGCTGGCCGCAAGCACCCAATCCTCAACAAGATCCGCGCCCACAAAGGCGTGGACTACGCCGCCCCCCGCGGGACCCCAATCAAGGCCGCCGGCGATGGCCGCATCGAACTCGCAGGCCGCCGCGGTGGCTATGGCAATACCGTGATCATTGCCCACGGCAACTCCTACAAGACGCTCTACGGTCATATGCAGGGCTTCGCCAAGGGCATCAAGACCGGTGGCAGCGTGAAGCAAGGCCAGATCATCGGCTACATCGGCACCACCGGCTTGTCGACCGGCCCACACCTGCACTACGAGTTCCAGGTCAATGGCGTGCACGTCGACCCGCTGAGCCAGAAGGTGCCGATGGCTGACCCAATCGCCAAGGCCGAACGCGCACGCTTCAATCAGCAGAGCCAACCCCTGATCGCCCGCATGGATCAGGAAAAGGCCACCCTGCTCGCTGCCAACAAGCGCTGACGGCATGGCGCTCTACCTGGGAGTGATGTCCGGCACCAGCCTCGATGGGCTGGACATCGCCCTGATCGAACAACACGAGCAGCCAAAGCTGCTCGCCACCCACTACATCCCCATGCCCGCCGATCTCCGCCAGGATTTGCTCGGCCTTTGCGCCAGCGGACCGGACGAGATTGCGCGTGCAGCCCTGGCGGAGAATCGCTGGGCCAGCCTTGCTGCCCACGGCATCAACCACCTGCTGGCCACTCAAGGCTTGAAGCCTGATGCTATTCGCGCCATCGGCAGCCATGGTCAGACCATCCGCCATGAACCCGCTCGCGGTTTTACCGTGCAGATCGGCAACCCGGCATTGCTCGCCGAACTGACCGGCATCTGCGTGGTGGGTGATTTTCGCCGACGGGACGTGGCAGCAGGAGGCCAGGGTGCGCCGCTGGTACCGGCCTTTCACGAGGCCCTGTTTGGGCATCTCGGCCAGCGAGTCGCCATCTTGAATGTGGGCGGCTTTAGCAACCTGAGCTTGATCGAGCAGAACAAACCGGTGCATGGCTTCGACTGCGGGCCTGGCAACGTACTGCTGGACGCCTGGGTCGAACGCAAGCAGGGCCTGGCTTTTGATGCCAATGGCAGCTGGGCGGCCAGTGGTGCAGTCCAGCCTGCCCTGCTTGAGGCGCTGCTGAGTGATCCATTCTTTGCCGGGAGCGGCCCGAAGAGTACTGGCCGCGAAGTGTTCAACCTGCCCTGGCTGGATACGCATCTTGCGCGCCTGCCTGCTTACAGAGACGAAGATGTCCAGGCCACCCTACTGGAACTGACTGCTGCCAGCATCATCGATTCGCTGCGCCAGGCCCAGGACGCTACCGAGTCGTTGCTGGTGTGCGGCGGGGGCGCACGCAATGGAGCGCTGATGGCCCGCCTGTCCGCATTGATGCCCTCGGCGCAGGTTGCCAGCACTGCGGCACATGGTGTGGACCCTGACTGGGTAGAAGCCATGGCCTTCGCCTGGCTGGCCCACTGCTGCCTGGAGGGCATCCCTGCCAACCGCCCCAGCGTGACCGCCGCCAAAGGCTTGCGCATCCTAGGCGCCATCTACCCGGCATAGCCACCTTGCAGAATGCAAAACGCCGCGCAATTGCGCGGCGCTTTCATTGCAGCACGACAATCAGATCGAGAACGACGAACCGCAACCACAAGTAGTGGTGGCATTCGGGTTCTTGATCACGAAGCGCGAGCCTTCCAGGCCTTCCTGGTAGTCCACTTCGGCGCCAGCGAGGTACTGGAAGCTCATCGGATCGACCACCAGTGCGACACCCTCACGCTCGACGATGGTGTCGTCCTCGGCCACGTCCTCATCGAAGGTGAAGCCGTACTGGAAGCCCGAGCAACCACCGCCGGTCACGAATACCCGCAGCTTCAGACGGTCATTGCCCTCTTCGCTTACCAGAGTCTTCACCTTGTGCGCAGCCCCTGGGGTGAACTCCAAAGCCGTGGGGGTGAAGGATTCGACGCTCATGTTGATTCTCCCGGCGCAGTGCCGCCATAAAACTCGATGTCGCGCATTATCCGCTTCTCCGAGAAAATCGGTCAAGAATTGTGCGGCTTTAGTCGCGCCCATGAAAAAGGCCCGCGCAGGGCGGGCCTTGATGCTCGGCGGCTGCTTACGGCAACAGGCCTGCGTGGGCCAGCCCCATGCGCTCGTCCAGGCCGAACAGAATGTTCAGGTTCTGTACCGCCTGTCCGGAAGCGCCCTTGACCAGGTTGTCGATCACCGACAACACCACCACGAGATCTCCTCCCTGCGGCCGATGCACGGCGATGCGGCAGACGTTGGCGCCGCGCACGCTACGGGTTTCCGGATGGCTGCCGGCCGGCATCACGTCGACGAACGGTTCGTTGGCATAGCGCTTCTCGAAAAGCGCCTGCAGGTCCACGGAGGTGTCGGCGACCGTGGCGTACAGGGTGGCGTGAATGCCGCGGATCATCGGAGTCAGGTGCGGCACGAAGGTCAAGCCGACATCCTTGCCCGCCGCCAGGCGAAGGCCCTGGCTGATTTCCGGCAGGTGACGATGACCTTTGACTGCATAGGCCTTCATGCTTTCGCCTGCCTCACAGAACAATGAGCCCACCGCTGCGCCACGGCCGGCACCACTCACACCCGACTTGCAGTCGGCGATCAGGCGCGCTGGGTCGGCCAGGCCAGCTTCCAGCAGCGGCAGGAAGCCCAGTTGGGTGGCGGTCGGGTAGCAGCCGGGCACGGCGATCAGGCGGGCCTGACGGATCTTCTCGCGGTTCACTTCGGGTAGGCCATAGACCGCATCCTTGAGCAGTTCGGGTGCGCCATGTGGCTGGCCGTACCACTTGCCCCATTCAGCGGCGTCCTGCAGGCGGAAGTCGGCGGACAGGTCGATGACCTTGGTCCCCGCCGCCAGCAATTCACCGGCCAGGGCGTGGGCGACCCCGTGCGGGGTGGCGAAGAACACCACGTCGCAGGCGCCGAGGGTCTTGCTGTCGGGCACGCTGAAGGTCAGCCCGTCGTAATGGCCGCGCAGGTTCGGGTACATGTCGGCAACCGCCACGCCCGCCTCGGAACGCGAAGTGATCACCGCCACTTCGGCCTGTGGGTGCTGCGCCAGCAGACGAAGCAGTTCGACACCGGTGTAGCCCGTGCCGCCAACGATACCGACCTTGATCATAACGCTTGCCCCTTATCAACGAACCGACTGGAAAGCGCACGATAATAGGGGCGCGAAAGGCCTGTAACAACTCTTGGGATGTCCCTTCGGGCGCTGGGACTCTACTATCTGACGACCGTGAAAACCTGAAGGAACTCCCCATGCTCTATCTATGGATCAAGGCGCTGCATATCGTCAGCGTGGTCTGCTGGTTCGCCGGTCTGTTCTACCTGCCACGCCTGTTCGTGTACCACGCCCAGAGCCAGGACAGCATCAGCCTGGACCGCTTCGTCACCATGGAACGCAAGCTATACCGGGGCATCATGAACCCGGCGATGATCGCCACCTACGTGTTCGGCGGCTGGATGCTGTACCTCAACCCCGGCTGGCTGAGCCAGGGCTGGCTGCACGCCAAGCTGACACTGGTCGCCCTGCTTACCGTCTACCATCACATGTGCGGCGCCCAGCGCAAACGCTTCGCCGCGGGCAGCAACACCCGCGGCCATGTCTACTACCGTTGGTTCAACGAAGTGCCCGTCCTCATCTTGCTGGGTATCGTAATTCTCGTGGTGGTCAAACCGTTCTGACGGTAAACCACCGCCTACAGGAGTTTCGCCATGTCCCTGCCCGCTTCGCTCGAACAACGCCTGCGCTTGCCGCTGGTGGCCGCACCGATGTTCCTGATTTCCAACCCGCAGTTGGTGCTGGCGTGCTGCGCAAATGGTGTAGTGGGCAGCTTTCCCGCGCTCAACCAGCGTGACAGTGCGGGCTTCAAGGACTGGCTGGAACAGATCGAGGCTGGGCTGGCGCAACTGCAGGCACCAGCGCCCTTTGCGGTGAACCTGATCGTGCACCAGAGCAACCCGCGCCTGCAGGCCGACCTGGCACTGTGCGTCGAGCATCGCGTGCCGATCGTCATCACCAGCCTGGGGGCGGTAAAAGAGGTGGTGGATGCAGTACACAGCTATGGCGGCCTGGTGTTTCACGACGTGACCACACGTCGCCACGCCGAGAAAGCCGCCGAAGCCGGTGTTGATGGGCTGATTGCCGTGGCTGCGGGGGCCGGCGGCCATGCCGGGACCTGGAGCCCGTTCGCGCTGGTTGCGGAAATCCGCCAGTTCTTCGACAAGACTATCCTGCTGGCGGGTTGCCTCAATCACGGCAACCAATTGCTGGCTGCTCAGATACTGGGAGCCGACCTGGGCTACATGGGCACGCGCTTTATCGCCACCCGGGAGAGCCAGGCCCAGGAGGCCTACAAACAGATGATCCTGGGTGCAGGCGCAGCCGACATCGTGCATACCCCGGCAGTCTCCGGTATCCCGGCCAGCTTCCTGCGCCAGAGCCTGGAGCAGGCCGGGTACGATCTCGGCACCCTGAAGAGCAACCATGAGACAGGCAAGCTCAAGCCACTGGACGACGAGGCAAAGGCGTGGAAAACCGTCTGGTCCGCCGGCCAGGGCGTTGGCGAGATCCACGACCTGCCTGGTGTCGCCGAGCTGATCGAGCGTCTGCGCGACGAATACCAGGCGGCCCTTGATCGTAGCCAGCAGCTACGCGGCAACGCCTTGTAGCAAATCGGCCAGGCTGTACACTAGGCGCCCCTCACGCCCCAGGAGCCTTGCATGACCCGTTACGCCATGATCACTGGAGCTTCCAGCGGCCTGGGCCTTGCCCTGGCGGAGGCACTGGCGCGGCGCGGGCGCAACCTGATCCTGGTGGCACGCCAGCGCGAGACGCTGGAACCGGTGGCCATCGAGCTCACCCAACGATTCGGGGTCGAAGTGCTGTTCCGTGCCTGCGATCTCAGCCAGCCCTTGCGCCTGTCGGGCTTCGTACTTGAACTGGAGGAAGGCGAGCGGCGTATCGATCTGCTGGTGAACTGCGCGGGGCAGCGCACCTACGGGCCGTTTCTCGCCCATGAATGGGCTGACGAGCAGGACCTGCTCGAGGTCAACATCCTCGCCCTGAGCCGCTTGTGCCATGCCATTGGTAACCTGATGGCCATACAGGGTGGCGGGCAGATTCTCAATGTCGCGGGGCTTGCCGGCGTCGCACCCGGCCCCTGGATGGCCGCTTATGCCGCCAGCAAGGCCTATGTGCTGAGCTTTTCCGAAGCGTTGCGCGAGGAACTTCGGCGTACTGGGATCAAGGTCTCGGTATTGTGCCCTGGGCCTGTACACTCGTCACGGCGCAGCATCCCGAGGCTCGATGGCAGCCCTAGCCCCGAGGAAATTGCCCTGTATACCGTCCGCGCCCTGGACAAGAACCGCGCACTGATCATGCCAGGCCGACGCAACCGCTGGCTGGCCTTCGCCCCGCGCCTGCTACCCCGCTGGCTGGCACGCAAACTGGCCGGGGTGATCCATCGACGCTACTGCCCGGTCGGCATGGAATAACCACTGGGCGAGCGGCATCGGGCTCAGTACACTCGGCCCGGACACTCACCATGGAGCAAGTGCTGTGGACGATCTATTCCTCAAAATCATCAACCGGGAAATCCCGGCGGATATCATCTACGAAGATGACCAGATTCTGGCCTTCAAGGATATCGCCCCCGCGGCGCCGGTACATTTCCTGGTCATACCGAAGAAACACATCCGCACCCTCAACGACCTGACCGAAGAGGACAAGGCCCTGGCCGGCCACATCCTGTTCACCGCCCAGCGCCTGGCCGTCGAGCAGGGCTGCGAGGAAGGTTTCCGGGTGGTCATGAACTGCAACCCGAAAGGCGGCCAGACCGTCTACCACATCCACATGCATGTGCTCGGCCAGCGCCAGATGCACTGGCCACCGGGCTGATCCAAGGCAAGCTCGGTTCAACCGATTGCGGTAAACTGTCGGGCACACTCTTGCGGAGGTGCCCGATGGCTACCGAACGTCACTATTCGCCGCTCGACCGCTTGTTGCTGCAGGCCGATACCGCCATGCGCACCTTGCTGCCCTTCAGCGGCCAACCTGCCCGCCCCTCTCCAGCGATCATCCAGCCAGACGCTGAACTCGACGAGCAGCAGACCCGCCACATCGCCGGCCTGATGCGCATCAACCACACTGGTGAAGTCTGCGCCCAGGCGCTCTATCAGGGCCAGGCCCTGACCGCCAAGCTACCCCAGGTGCGCAAGGCGATGGAGCATGCGGCCGAAGAAGAAATCGACCACCTGGCCTGGTGCGAGCAGCGTATTCGCCAACTCAACAGCCACCCCAGCGTGCTCAATCCATTGTTCTATGGCATGTCCTTCGGCATCGGCGCCCTCGCCGGCCTGGTCAGCGACAAGGTCAGCCTGGGTTTCGTCGCGGCTACCGAACATCAGGTATGCAAGCACCTGGACGAGCACCTGGAGCAGATCCCCGAGAACGACGGCAAGTCCCGCGCAATCCTCGAGCAGATGCGCGTCGATGAAGAGCATCATGCAGAATCCGCCCTGGAAGCCGGCGGCTACCGCTTCCCGGCACCGGTCCGCTTCGGCATGAGCCTGCTGGCCAAGGTCATGACCAAGAGCACCTACCGCATCTGAGGTAACCCGAATGGAACGCTTCGACGCCAAGGACCTGGCACGCGCCGTGAGCGCCGGGATACTGCAGCCCGGCCAGGACCGGGCATTGCTGGACTTCCTGCGCCAGCAGCCACAGACCTCCGGCAGCTTCCAGTTGGCTCACGTTGCGTTCTATTTCGGCGCCCTGCTGATCATGGGTGCCATGGGCTGGTTGCTCACCGAAGCCTGGATGCGCATCGGCGACTCTGCGCTGCTGGCCATGGCGCTGCTCTACATTGCCGCGATCACCCTGTTCGCCCTGTCACTGCAACGCCGAGGCCAACCCATCGCCGCAGGAGTACTGGCGGCGGTGGCGGTCAGCATCGTGCCGCTGGCGGTGTTCGCCATCGAGCGTTTGCTCGGTTGGTGGCCAATGGATGATGCCCAGGTCGACTATCACCAGTACTACACCTATGTGCAGGGCGGTTGGCTGTTCATGGAGGCGGCAACCGTACTCGCCGGCCTGCTGATGCTGCGCCTGGTGCCCTTCCCTTTCATTGTCATGCCGATTGCCGTGGCGCTATGGTTCATGTCGATGGACCTCACCGAATGGTTTTACGGCGATGTCTTCGACTGGGAGCAACGCCGTACCGTTTCGTTATGGTTCGGCCTTGGCATGCTGCTGGTGTTTCTCGTGGTGGACGGGCGTACCGAGCGCGATTACGCCTTCTGGGGGTACCTCGCCGGGCTGGCGGCATTCTGGGGCGGGCTGACGCTGATGGATAGCGGCAGCGAATGGGGCAAGTTCGTGTACTGCCTGATCAATCTGGGCCTGATGGGCCTGGCTGTGCTTTTGCGCAGGCCGGTGTTCATGGTGTTCGGAGCGATGGGGGTGGCGGCTTACCTTGGGTACCTTTCCTACGAAGTATTCGCCGACTCCCTGCTGTTCCCTGTAGTACTGACCCTGATCGGCCTCGCGGTTATCGGGCTGGGCGTGCTCTACCAGAAGCGGCGGGAAGCATTGAGCGCACACCTGCGAGCAAAAGTGCCTGCCAGCCTTTTGCACCTGCTCCCAGCGTTGCGCCGTTGAGCGTTCGAATGTTCATCGCCCGCCTGTTGCAAGGCCTGGGGCTGATTCTGGTTGCCTACCTCTTCGTTTGCCTGATGACCGCTAGCCTCAGGCAAACCGGGTTCAGCCTGGAGCGGCCTTATCTCGTCGAGCCCAATAGCAACAGCGCGCTCGAACTGCTGCTCTTCACCGCCCCGGTGCAACTGATGTTCCTTCTACTCGGCTGCTTTATCCACAGCCGTCGAACGCTCATCGGCGTTTTTGTGTTGCTTGCGATCATCGTTGCGCAGTTGCAGTGCGTGAACTTTGCCGAAAGCTACGGCAGCACCTGGAGCGACCTGGAACTGGTCATGTTGCTGGGCGTGAACGGGCATTGGTTGTTGCTCGCCCTCATCCCTGGGCTCGCACTGCTGCTTGGCGTTGAGCGACTCCGCAAACGGAGCGCCTGAGCCTCAGGCGCTCCTGCACGTCACGCGAGTTCGACGATTTCGTAACCGTGGGTGATCTCGACGCCCGCGCGGTCCAGCATGATCGAGGCAGAGCAATACTTCTCGGCCGACAGCTCCACCGCACGCTTGACCTGCGCCTCCTTCAACCCGCGCCCCTTGACCACGAAGTTGAGATGGATCTTGGTGAACACCTTAGGGTCTTCAGTGGCACGTTCGGCCTCCAGGAAGGCTTCGCAGCTTTCCACGGCCTGGCGCGACTTCTTCAGGATACTGACCACGTCGAAGCTACTGCAGCCACCGAGGCCCAACAGCAGCATCTCCATCGGGCGCACGCCCAGGTTGCGGCCACCGGCTTCGGGTGGGCCGTCCATCACGACGACATGGCCGCTCCCCGACTCGCCGAGGAACATCGCTTCACCGGCCCACTGGATGCGTGCCTTCATCTATCCGGACTCCCAATTTCGTAAAAGGGTGCCAGCTTAGTCCTTGTGGCGCTGTCGGAAAAGCTCAAGACACGTCGCTTTTATGCCGATACAAGCGAAAGTGTCTGATAAGCTGGCGCCAAATGCCTGGCGCATCGCACCAGGCCAACTCTATAAAAGCCAATGCGTCGCATCGAACAGGATTTCGTGATGGTCTCCTCAGCCCTTCCCGCCAAGATCAAGAACATCGACAAGCTGCTCGGGCACTGCCAGCGCCGCCGTTATGCGGCCAAGAGCAACATCATCTGCGCGGGCGACCGGGCCGAAACGCTGTCGTTCATCGTCAAGGGTTCGGTGACCATCCTCATCGAGGATGACGAAGGCCACGAAATGATCATCGCCTACCTCAACAACGGCGATTTCTTTGGCGAGCTGGGCCTGTTCGAGCCGGTTGGCCAGGAGCACCAGCGCAGTGCCTGGGTGCGCGCCAAGACCGAATGCGAAGTAGCCGAGATCAGCTATGACAAGTTTCGCGAACTGGCCCGCCAGGACCCGGAAATCCTTTATGCGCTCGGCAGCCAGATGGCCCAGCGCCTGCGCAATACCACACGCAAGGTGGGTGACCTGGCCTTCTTCGATGTGACCGGTCGGGTTGCCCGCTGCCTGCTCGAACTGTGCAAGCAACCCGACGCCATGACCCACCCCGACGGCATGCAGATCAAGATCACCCGCCAGGAGATTGGCCGGATCGTCGGTTGCTCCCGTGAAATGGTCGGCCGCGTGCTCAAGGACCTCGAGGAACGCAGCCTGGTGCAGGTCAAGGGCAAGACCATGGTGGTCTACGGTACCCGTTAATCCCTCGGCAATGCCCCGATCACATCGGCATAAGCCTGGTTGAGGCGCTCGAACCAAGGTACCTCGGGCACCACTTCATGCAGGGCGATGTGGCTGTCGGCACGGCAGCGTTGCTCAAGTTCACAGCACTCGTTGAAGCGGTTCACTGCCGCCACCATCGATTCGCGCTCGTTATCCAGCAACAACGCCCCATGCACCAGCACCACCGGGCGCTTGCCACCCAGGCCCTGGCGCCAGCGCTGGGCGGTGCCGACCAGTTTGCGGCCATTGAGGTTGACGTTGTAGCGGCCGTCACAGAATGCGCCGTCGATTTCACCGACCGAAGCTACCCCGCCCCATTCGCGCAACACATCACATAACGGCAGGCACAGGCGCTCGTAGGCGCTCTCGATCCGCCCATGGTCACCTTCGCTGCGCGGCGCCACGTAGACCAGCGCTATGTTCACCGTGGCGTGGGACTGCGGTACCGGCTCGCCACCGGTTTCACGCAGCAACACAGGCCAGCTGGCGATCGCCAGCTCGGCACAGGCGGCCTCGAAATTGTCCAGGCGGCTCATGCGCCGCGGCATCACCAGGGCGTGGTCGGTCGGGCGCCAGAACAGCACACCGGACTCGCGTTCACCACGGCACACGGCAGCCAGCAGGTCCTGCTCGGCGTGCAGGCCTTGCTCGACGGTCAGGGCCAGGGGTTGATCGGTCATTGATCCACCTTTGATGTTGTTCTCTCGGCCCCCTTCGCGGGTAAACCCGCTCCCACAGGTGCCATACAACCCTGAAAGCAGTGGGGAACCTGTAGGAGCGGGTTTACCCGCGAAGGGGCCATGGCATACAAACAAAAAAGCCGGCAAACGCCGGCTTCGATTCGATCAGTCCAGAGGCTGAACCACTGCTTTCTTCACTTGGTCAGGGAAAAACAGCCGCTGCAGTTCCACTCCCGGCTGCTCGGCGCGCATGAAGGCTTCACCGACCAGGAACGAATACACTTCGTTGATTTCCATCAGCTCGACATCGGCACGGTTGAGGATGCCGCTCTCGGTGATGGCCAGGCGATCGCGCGGAATGCGCGGCAGCAGGTCAAGGGTGGTCTCGAGGCTGACGTCGAAGGTGTGCAGGTTGCGGTTGTTGACCCCGACCAGTGGCGTGTCCAGGGTCTTCAACGCACGCTCCAGCTCATCACCGTCGTGCACTTCCACCAGCACATCGAGGCCGACATCCTTGGCCGTGGCGGCCAACTCGGCCATTTTTACATCGTCGAGCGCCGAAACAATCAGCAGCACACAGTCGGCACCCAGGGCACGGGCTTCGACGATCTGGTACGGATCGACCATGAAGTCCTTGCGGATCACCGGCAACGAAACCGCAGCGCGGGCCTGTTGCAGATAGACGTCGGCACCTTGGAAGTAGTCCACGTCGGTCAGCACGGAGAGGCAGGTCGCACCGCCCTTCTCGTAGCTGACGGCGATGTCTGCTGGCACGAAGTTTTCGCGGATCACGCCCTTGCTGGGCGAGGCCTTCTTGATCTCGGCAATCACCGCCGGCTTCTTGCGCTTGGCCTGCTCGATCAGGGCCTTGGCAAAGCCACGCGGCGCATCGGCCGACTTGGCCATGGCCTCGAGCTCGGCGAGGCTGACGCGTGCGCTACGCTCGGCCACTTCCTGGAACTTGCGGGCGATGATCCTTTCCAGCACCGTCGGGACACTCATGCTTCGTTCTCCACCTTGAATACCGCGGTAAACGCACCCAGCTCCTGCAGTTTTTCCCAGGCCAGCCCGGTGTGCAGCACGTCGTGGGCCAGTTCCACACCTTGCGCCAGGGTCATTGCATGGTCGGCGGCATACAGGGCGGCGCCGGCATTGAGTACGATCATCTCGGCGGCTTTCTGCCCGTTCTCGGTCTTGCGCCGGCCCAGCGCGTCACGGATCAGTTCCAGCGACGCTTGCGGGCCTTCGACGGCCAGACCGTGCAGGCTCTGGCTCTTCATGCCGAGATCTTCCGGTTCGACCCAGTACTCGGTGATCTGGTCATTCTTCAGTTCGGCGACGAAGGTCGGCGCGGCCAGGCTGAACTCGTCCAGGCCGTCCTTCGAATGCACCACCAGCACATGCTTGCTGCCCAGGCGCTGCAGCACTTCGGCCAATGGACGGCACAGGGCCTGCGTGAAGACCCCGACCACCTGGTGTTTCACGCCGGCCGGATTCGTAAGCGGGCCGAGCATGTTGAACAGGGTACGCAGGCCCAGGTCACGGCGCGGCCCAGCTGCGTGCTTCATGGCGCTGTGGTGGGTCTGGGCGAACATGAAGCCGATGCCCAGGCTGTCGATGCAACGCGCCACCTGGACCGGCGTCAGGTTCAGGTAGATGCCGGCGGCCTCCAGCAGGTCGGCGCTGCCGCTCTTGCCGGAAACCGCGCGGTTGCCATGCTTGGCCACGGTGCAACCGGCCGCCGCGATAACGAAGGCCGACGCGGTGGACACGTTGAAGATGTTGGCGCCATCGCCGCCGGTGCCGACGATGTCGACCACGCCGTCGAGGCTCTTGAGCTCGACCTTGTCGGCCAGCTCACGCATCACCGACACCGCGCCGACGATCTCGTCGATGCTTTCGCTTTTCATGCGCATCCCCATGAGGAAGGCGCCGATCTGCGCCTCGCTGCACTGGCCGGTCATGATCTGGCGCATGACGTCACGCATTTCCTCGGTGGACAGGTCCAGGTGGCCGACGATACGGCTCAAAGCACTCTTGATATCCATGATCGATCCTTAACGGCGGCCGCCGGTCTGCTTGAGGAAGTTGGCGAACAGTTCATGGCCCTGCTCGGTGAGGATGGACTCGGGGTGGAACTGTACCCCTTCCACATTCAGCGTTTTATGACGCAGGCCCATGATCTCGTCGACCGAGCCGTCTTCGTGGGCGGTCCAGGCGGTGACTTCCAGGCAGTCAGGCAGTGTTTCGCGCTTGACCACCAGCGAGTGGTAGCGGGTGACGGTGAGCGGGTTGTTCAAACCGGCGAACACGCCCAGGTCACGGTGGAACACCGGGCTGGTCTTGCCGTGCATTACCTGGCGTGCGCGCACTACGTCACCACCGAAGGCCTGGCCGATGGACTGGTGGCCGAGGCAGACGCCCAGGATGGGCAGCTTGCCGGCGAAATGCAGGATGGCCTCGATGGACACACCCGCCTCGCTGGGCGTGCAAGGGCCGGGGGATACGACAATGCGCTCGGGGTTGAGGGCTTCGATCTGGGCGATGGTCATTTCGTCGTTGCGAATGACCTTGACCTCGGCACCCAGCTCGCCAAGGTATTGCACGACGTTGTAGGTGAAGGAGTCGTAGTTGTCGATCATCAGTAACATCTGGAACGAACCTCTTGAATACTGACTTTTGATTCGAGCCTTCCACTGCCGATCACAGGTGCGCGAACAGGTGCGCAACAAGGCGGCAGGTGAAACGAACGGAAGGCAAACGGGGGCGGGCCGGGTCAACCGGCAAGAGATAAAGTCAGGCGCGCCAACGCCAACGGGCGATGGCCTTGATCACGTGCATCAAGAGTTTGCTGACGATCAACACAGGGTAGGTCTCGTTCATACGTTCCGGCACAGTAGCCTACCGTGGCGACGGGCGCAATATGCCCGTAAACACGGGGAAACGAATGGAACGGTAGGCAAAGACCGGGAATTTGCTAAGGTCATTCGGCTTGTCCCGATAAAAACAATGAAAAGGATATCCCTGCATGCTCAAGGCTCCCTTCCTGCGCACTTCACTCGCAACCCTCGTGTTCGCCTGCAGCCAAGCCATCGCCGCGCCCTCCCCCTATAGCTCCCTGATCGTCTTCGGCGACAGCCTGAGCGACGCCGGGCAGTTTCCCGACCTGACCGGTGGCACCGCAGGCATGCGCTTCACCAACCGTGACGCCAACGGCAACTATGCGCCGGTGTCGCCCATGATCCTCGGCGGCAGGTTAGGCCTCAGCGACGGCTCGCTCGGTCCCTCGACGTCATTGACCAACCAGCTGCGCGGCATACCGGACGGCAACAACTGGGCGGTCGGCGGCTACACCACGCAGCAGATCCTCGACTCGATCACCACTACCTCGAAAGCGGTCATCCCGCCAGGGCAACCCGGCTCCGGTACGGTGCTGCGCCAACGGCCCGGCTACCTGGCCAACGGCCTGGGCGCCGACCCGAATGCCCTGTACTACCTGACCGGCGGCGGCAACGACTTCCTCCAGGGCCTGGTCACCAGCCCGGCCACCGCCGCTGCCGCTGGAGCCCGCCTGGCCGCCAGTGCCGAGGCGCTACAACAGGCAGGTGCACGCTACATCATGGTGTGGCTGCTGCCCGACCTGGGCCAGACACCAAGCTTCAGTGGCACGCCACAACAGGGCCCGCTGTCGCAACTGTCCAGCGTGTTCAATCAGTCGCTGGTCAGCCAGCTTGCTGGCATCGACGCCGAGATCATTCCCCTGAACATACCGGTGCTGCTCCAGGAAGCCCTGGCCAGCCCCGCACAGTTCGGCCTGGCCACCGGTCAGAACCTGGTCGGTACCTGCTACAGCGGCGGTAACTGCGTGGGCAACCCTGTCTATGGCGCCAACGGCACAACACCCGACCCGACCAAGCTGTTGTTCAATGACTCCGTGCACCCGACCATCGCCGGCCAGCAGCTAATCGCCGACTACGGCTATTCGATCCTCGCCGCACCGTGGGAACTGACCCTCCTGCCCGAAATTGCCCACGCCAGTGTCCGCGCCCACCAGGACGAGCTGCGCAACCAGTGGCAAACACCCTGGCAAGCGGTCGGGCAGTGGCAAGCCTTTGTGGCCACCGGCGCACAGGACCTGGATTTCGGCAGCCAACGCAGCGCCGCCAGCGGTGATGGCCGGGGCTACAACCTGACCCTGGGTGGCAGCTACCGCCTCGATGATGCCTGGCGGCTGGGCCTGGCTGCGGGCGTGTACCGGCAGAAGCTCGAAGTGGGCCAGCAGGACTCGGACTACAAGCTCGACAGCTACCTTGCCAGCGCCTTCGCCCAGTACCGCCAGGGCCGCTGGTGGGCCGACGCGGCGCTGACTGCCGGGCACCTGGACTACCGGGATCTCAAGCGCACTTTCGCCCTGGGCGTGAACGACCGCAGTGAGAAAGGCGACACCGACGGCGAGGCCTGGGCCGTCACCGGCCGGCTGGGCTACAACCTGGCGGCCGAGGGCAGCGACTGGCAGCTGGCACCGTTCGTCAGCGCCGACTATGCACGGGTCAAGGTGGATGGCTATGACGAGAAGAGCGGACGCTCGACGGCGCTCGGCTTCGATGACCAGGAGCGCACGTCACGGCGCCTGGGCGTCGGGATGTTGGGTAGCGTGCAGGTGTTGCAGGGCACGAAGCTGTTCGCCGAGGTCGCCCGGGAGCATGAGTTCGAGGATGACCAACAGGACCTGAGCATGCACCTGACCACGCTACCGGCCAATGACTTCACCCTGACCGGCTACACACCACACAGCAACCTGACCCGCGCCAGCCTGGGAGTGACTCATGAACTGGCGCCGGGGGTGAACCTGCGGGGGAACTACAACTGGCGCAAGAGTGACGAGCTAAGGCAGCAGGGGGTGAGCCTGGCGGTTAGCGTCGACTTCTAAGTGGAGGTTCGCCGGCAAGTCGGCCTTCATGGATAAAACCGTAACCGATTTGGCACGACCTCTGTAGGAGCGGCTTTAGCCGCGATCACACGCAAAGCGGAGATCCGACACCGCGTTGCCTGAATCGCGGCTAAAGCCGCTCCTACAGTGGGCTCTGTTCCTTGCGCGACAGCAGCCCAATGCTTATTTCGAGGTCTGCTCAGCCAACGCCACGGCACGGAACATCGCCCGGCGTTTGTTGATGGTCTCTTCCCACTCCAGTGCCGGCACCGAGTCGGCGACAATGCCGCCACCTGCCTGCACATGCAATTCACCATCCTTGATCACCGCGGTACGAATGGCGATTGCGGTATCCATGTTGCCGTTCCAGGCGAAGTAGCCCACGGCACCACCATAGACACCACGCTTGACCGGCTCCAGCTCGTCGATGATCTCCATGGCGCGGATCTTCGGCGCACCGGACAAGGTGCCCGCCGGCAGGATCGCCCGCAGTGCATCCATCGCCGTCAGCCCCTCACGCAGTTGGCCGGTGACGTTGGAGACGATGTGCATGACGTTGGAATAGCGCTCGATCACCATCTTCTCGGTCAGGCGCACGCTGCCAGTGGCGGACACCCGGCCAACATCGTTGCGTCCCAGGTCGATCAGCATCAGGTGCTCGGCGATCTCCTTGTCATCCGACAGCAGGTCGTCTTCCAGGGCGCGGTCGGCTTCTTCGGTGGCACCACGTGGGCGGGTGCCGGCGATGGGCCGCACGGTGACCAGGTTGTCCTCGACACGCACCAGCACTTCAGGGGAACTGCCTACGACATGGAAGTCACCGAAGTTGAAGAAGTACATGTACGGCGTCGGGTTGAAGCAGCGCAGCGCGCGGTACAGGTCGATGGGCGCGGCCTTGAAGTCGATGGACATGCGCTGCGACGGCACTACCTGCATGCAGTCACCGGCAAGGATGTACTCCTTGATGCGGCCCACCGCGTTTTCATAGTCGGCGCGGGTGTAGCTGGAGCGGAACTCAGGCTCGGCGGCCATGGGCCCGCTGAGGTCGAGGCCACGACGCGGAGTGATCGGCTGGCGCAGCGTTGCCAGCAACCCTTCCAGGCGTGCCTTGCCGTTCTCGAACGCCTGCTCCTCGGCCGGGTCGACCAGGACAATCGCGTGCATCTTGCCCGCCAGGTTGTCGAATACCACCACGGCATCGGACACCATCAGCAGGATATCCGGCACCCCAAGCGGGTCCGGGTTGGGGCTGGCGCCCAGGCGTTTCTCGACATAGCGCACACAGTCATAGCCGAAGTAACCCACCAGGCCACCGTTGAAGCGCGGCAGGCCGGGAATGTCGGCGACCTTGTAGCGGTCCTTGAACGCCTCGACGAAAGCCAACGGGTCCTCGACGTCGTGACTTTCCACTTCGACGCCGTCCTGCAGGATGCTGACGTGATAGCCATGCACGCGCATCACGGTGCGCGACGGCAGGCCGATCATCGAGTAACGGCCCCATTTCTCACCGCCCTGCACGGACTCGAGCAGGTAGGAGTTGGGTTGGTCGGCAAGCTTCAGGTAGATCGACAGCGGCGTGTCGAAGTCGGCCAGGGTTTCGCAGGCCAGGGGAATGCGGTTGTAGCCGGCAGCAGCCAGGCGCAGGAATTCTTCGCGGGTCATGTGTAGCCTCGTGGCAAGCAGCAATGGGGTCGGGCAAGCGGACGGGCCGGCAGGTGCCGGCGAGGGGGAGTCAGGCGCGCCAGCGCCAGCGGGCCAGGGCCTTGATGACTTTCATCCAGAATTTGCCAGTGACCACCACGTTGTTGTCTCTGCTTTGCGGGGCTTGAAGGTCCGCCAACGTTATCCCAGTGTCGGTGACTACGCAACCGGGCAGCAGGCGGCGCAGGTCGTCGATCACCAGGCTGGGGGATTCATCGTCGATGGGGCGGCCGTGGTTGTAACCATAGCTAAGGCCAACACACTTGACCCCGGCTGCCTTGGCTGCCAACACGTCACTGCGCGAATCGCCGATGAACAGCGACTGCTCCGGGGCAACGCCGGCCATCTTCATGACAAACAGCAAGGCCGCAGGGTCGGGCTTCTTCTGTGGCAGGGTGTCGCCACCAATGATCCAGCGGAAATAACGGCCGATCTTCATCTGGTCAAGCAAAGGCGCGACGAAACGCTCCGGCTTGTTGGTGATCAGGGCCATTTCCACGCCCTGCTTGCTCAGCCAACGCAGGGTGTCGCGCACACCAGGGTAGACGACGGTCAGCTCATGGCTCTCGGCGTAGGCCTCCATGAACAGGGCCAGGGCACGGTCGGCCAGTTCGTCGTCCACGGTGTCGTGTTCGATGTTGCCGGCCAGCGCCCGGCGCACCAGCACCTGGGCACCGTTGCCCACCCAGTGGCGCACGGCATCGAGCCCGGCAGGCGGGCGCCCGAGTTCGAGCAGCATGCGGTCGACGGCTGCGGCCAGGTCGGGGACCGAGTCGATCAGGGTACCATCCAGATCGAACATCACCAGCCTGGGCAGCGTCCCCGGGAACAGCTGCTCGAAGCCGCTCATGCGCGGGCCAGCGCCATTTCGGCACGCATCTTGTCGATGACTTCCTTGTAGTCCGGGGCGTTGAAGATCGCCGAACCGGCCACGAAGGTGTCAGCGCCGGCGGCGGTGATCTCGCGGATGTTGTTGACGTTGACGCCGCCATCGATCTCCAGGCGAATGTCGCGGCCGCTGGCGTCGATCAGCGCGCGGGCTTCGCGCAGCTTGTCGAGGGTGCCGGGGATGAACTTCTGCCCACCGAAGCCAGGGTTGACGCTCATCAGCAGGACCATGTCGACCTTGTCCATCACGTACTTCAAAGCGTCCAGGCCGGTTGCCGGGTTGAACACCAGGCCGGCCTTGCAGCCGCCGTCGCGGATCAGCTGCAGCGAGCGGTCGATGTGCTGCGAGGCTTCCGGGTGGAAGGTGATGTAGGTGGCGCCGGCCTCGATGAAGTCGCCGATGATGCGGTCGACCGGGCTGACCATCAGGTGCACGTCGATCGGCGCGGTCACGCCGTATTTGCGCAGCGCGCTGCAGACCATCGGGCCGATGGTCAGGTTGGGGACATAGTGGTTGTCCATGACATCGAAGTGGACGATGTCGGCCCCGGCGGCCAGAACCTTGTCGACGTCCTCGCCCAGACGGGCGAAATCGGCGGAAAGAATGGAGGGGGCAATAGCGTAGGGCTGCATGGCGCACCTGTAGGCGGAAATCACGGTGGCGCGCATTGTAACCCAGGGAAGCGGATCGGGGCTGATTGGTATCAAGGATGCGCCGCAACCCTGTAGGAGCCGGCCTTGCCGGCGAACACCGGCAAAGCCGGTGGCAACCATCGCGTCGCCTGGTTCGCCGGCAAGGCCGGCTCCTACAACCGCACTGCCATCAGGCAGGTTGCTGGGTTCTCAGCTTCTCGCTACGCCCACGCAACCACTCCAAGGTCAGCAGCAAGATCACCGAGAACGCGATCAGCAAGGTGGCCGCCGCCGCGATGGTCGGGCTCAGGTTCTCGCGAATGCCGCTGAACATCTGCCGTGGCAGGGTCGCCTGCTCCGGCCCGGCGAGGAACAGGGTTACCACCACTTCGTCGAA
Source organism: Pseudomonas entomophila L48 (assembly GCF_000026105.1). Lineage (NCBI taxonomy): Bacteria > Pseudomonadati > Pseudomonadota > Gammaproteobacteria > Pseudomonadales > Pseudomonadaceae > Pseudomonas > Pseudomonas entomophila. The sequence goes on along the minus strand of NC_008027.1, from coordinate 468,134 downwards.
CGAAGTGGCGAAGGCGAACAGCGCCCCGGAAATCACGCCCGGCGCAATCAGCGGCAATGTCACCCGACGGAAGGTCAGCAATGGCGAGGCCCCGAGGCTGGCCGCCGCGCGCACCAGGTTGTAGTTGAAACCCTGCAGCGTGGCCGACACGGTGATGATCACGAACGGCACACCCAGCACCGCATGCACCAGGATCAACGAGGCAAAACTGTTGCCCATGCCCAGCGGCGCGAAGAACAGGTAGCTGGCCACACCAATGATCACCACCGGCACCACCATCGGCGAGATCACCAGCGCCATCACCAGCGACTTGCCGGGGAAGTCGCCCCGGGTCAGGCCAATCGAGGCCAGGGTGCCGAACACCATGGCCAGCACCGTGGCCGCCGGGGCGACGATGATGCTGTTCTTCAGAGCGCGCATCCATTCGGCTGAGCCGAAGAAGTCCTGGTACCAGTGCAGCGAGAAGCCCTGCAGCGGATAGACCAGGAAGCTGCCGCTGTTGAATGACAGCGGCACGATGACCAGCACCGGCAGCACCAGGAACAGCAGGATCAGGCCGCACAGGATGCGCAGGCTGTAGAACCACACCCGTTCCACGGGCGACATGTAGGGGCTCAGCATGACAAGGCTCCTCAGCTCAGGCGCAGGCGGCTGGCGCCGACCAGCCAGCTATAGATCAGGTACAGCAGCACGGTCGCCAGCAGCAACAGCCCACCCAGCGCGGTGGCCATGCCCCAGTTGATGCTGGTGTTGGTATAGAAGGCGACGAAGTAGCTGACCATCTGGTCGTTCGGGCTGCCCAGCAGCGCCGGGGTGATGTAGTAGCCGATGGCCAGGATGAACACCAGCAGGCACCCGGCGCCTACACCGGCGTAGGTCTGCGGGAAGTACACCCGCCAGAAGCTGGCGAACGGATGGCAACCAAGGGAGATCGCCGCGCGCATGTAGCTGGGCGAGATGCCCTTCATCACGCTGTACAGCGGCAGGATCATGAACGGCAGCAGGATGTGCACCATCGAGATGTACACACCAGTGCGGTTGAACACCAGCTCCAGTGGCTGGTCGATGATGCCCATCGCCATCAGCGCGCTGTTGATCAAGCCACCCGACTGCAGCAGCACGATCCACGCTGCCACCCGCACCAGGATCGAAGTCCAGAATGGCAGCAGCACCAGGATCATCAGGAGGTTGCTCTGCCGGGTCGGCAGGTTGGCCAGCAGGTAGGCCAGGGGGTAGGCCAGCACCAGGCAGATCACGGTGATCACCACGCCCATCCACAGGGTGCGGGCGAAGATATCGAGGTAGATGGCCTGGTCGGGGGTGGCCTTGGCCAACTCGCCCAGATCGTCGATACGGTGGTCCAGCGCGGCCAGCAGGTAGAACGGCGTGACACTGCTGGTGTTGCGACGGATCGCCTGCCAGTAGGCAGGGTCGCCCCAGCGCTCGTCGAGCGTCTGCAAGGCTTCTTTATAAGAGCCGGGCTCTTCCTTGAACGGCAGTGCCCGTGCGGTCTTGGCCAGCAGGCTGCGGTAGCCGGCCAGCTCCATGTTCAGGCGCTTGGAAAGATCGCCCAGGGTCTGGTTCTTGCGCGACTCGGCCAGGTCCTGGCTCAGGGCCTTGTAGACCTCCTCGCCAGGCAAGCTCTTGCCATCCCATTGCGCCACCGCTTCGACGGTGCGCGGCAGGCCGCCGACCACCTCGGGGTTGCCGACGCTCTTGTACAGCAGCGCGGCGATGGGCACCAGGAACACCAGCAGGAGAAACAGCGCCAGCGGCGCAATCAACGCCTGGGCCTTCCAGCGGTTGACCCGCTCGGCATGCTTGAGGCGCTGCTTGAGGCTTGGACCTGCGCCTTCGTTGAGGGGCACTGCAATGGCCATGGCGAACTCCGGAATACAGGGGTGGGGCGTTCGCCGGCAAGCCGGCTCCTACAGGGAATCCAAGCAGGAGCCGGCTTGCCGGCGAACGGGCTGGTTACTTCTTCGCCGCCCAGGCGTTGAAGCGTTGCTCCAGCTGTTCGCTGTTGTCGGCCCAGAAGGCCACGTCGATCTGCACCTGGTTGGCAATGTTCTCAGGCGTGGTCGGCATGTCTTTCTTCACAGCGTCCGCCAGCAGCGGGACGGCCTTGGAGTTGGCCGGGCCGTAGGCGATGTTCTCGGAGTAGGTCTTCTGTTGTTCAGGCTGTACGGTGTAGGCGATGAACTTCTTCGCCTCTTCCACATCCTTGGCGCCTTTCGGAATGGCCCAGGCGTCGAAGTCGTAGATACCGCCGTTCCACACCACCTTGAGGTTGCTCTCTTTCTGCACCGCGGCGATGCGACCGTTGTAGGCCGAGCTCATGACCACGTCGCCCGAGGCCAGGTATTGCGGCGGCTGGGCGCCGGCTTCCCACCACTGGATGCTTGGCTTGAGTTCATCGAGCTTCTTGAAGGCGCGGTCCTGGCCTTCCTTGGTGGCCAGCACTGAGTAGACGTCCTTCGGCGCGACACCATCCGCCATCAGGGCGAACTCGAGGGTGTACTTGGCCCCCTTGCGCAGGCCGCGCTTGCCCGGGAATTTCTTCGTATCCCAGAAATCGGCCCAGCTGGTGGGTGCGCTCTTGAGCTTGTCGGCGTTGTAGGCCAACACGGTGGACCAGACGAAGAAGCCCACGCCGCAGGGCTGGATGGCACCTTTGACGTAGTCGCTTTCATTACCGAACAGGGCCGGGTCAAGCTCCTCGAACATGCCCTCGTCACAGCCGCGTGCCAGCTCCGGCGACTCCACCTCGACCAGGTTCCACGACACGCTGTTGGTGTCGACCATGGCTTTGACCTTGGCCATCTCGCCGTTGTACTCACCGGCGACGATCTTGCCCTTGCCGGCCTTCTCCCATGGCTCGTAGAACGCCTTGACCTGGGCCGCCTTGTTCGCACCACCGAACGACACCACGGTCAGGTCCGCGGCCAGCACCTGGCCGGCGGCGAACAGCCCCAGGGCCAGGGCGGTCAGTTTCAACTGCTTGCGCATTATTATTTTCTCCACAGTACAGGGTTGGTGAAGCAAACCATCAATGGGCTTCGGCAATCGGATCGAGCGCGCGGGCGTGCTCCACCTCCCAGCCCAGCGGTACCACATCGCCCACGGCCAGGGCCGGGTCGAGCTCGGCGATCGGCTGCTTCACGAAGAAGTCGGCCTTGCCGCAGACCTCCAGGCGCACCCGCACGTGGTCGCCCAGGTAGATGAATTCGGCCACGCGGCCAGAGAAACGGTTGACGCAGCTTTCGCTATGGCCATTGAGGCGCACGCGCTCGGGGCGAACCGACAGGGTGACCGGCTCACCGGCCTGGCCGACGTTCACCGCCAGCGCCTCGACCCGCTCGCCCCGGGCCAGCTGTACCTGGCAGCGCTTGCCGTCGCTGGCCAGCAGGGTGCCGTTGATACGATTGTTCTCGCCGATGAAGTTGGCGACGAAGGTGTTGCAGGGTTCTTCGTAGAGGGTGCGCGGGTCGGCGATCTGCTGGATCTCGCCCTGGTGGAACACCGCTACCCGGTCGGACATGGTCAACGCCTCGCCCTGGTCGTGGGTCACGTACACCACGGTCACACCCAGGCGCTGGTGGATGTGCTTGATCTCCATCTGCATGTGCTCGCGCAGTTGCTTGTCCAGCGCGCCGAGCGGTTCGTCCATCAGCACCAGCTGCGGCTCGAACACCAGGGCCCGGGCCAACGCCACGCGCTGCTGCTGGCCACCGGACAGCTGGCCGGGGTAGCGCTTGGCGAAGGCATCGAGCTGAACCATATTGAGCACGCGCTTGACCCGCTCGCTGATGTCGGTCTTGCTCAGGTTGCGCACACTCAGCGGGAAGGCCAGGTTCTCGGCCACGGTCATGTGCGGGAACAACGCGTAGTTCTGGAACACCATGCCGATGTCGCGTTTGTGCGGCGGCACGTTGTTGATCGAACGCCCGGCCAGCTGGATCTCGCCGGCGGTGGGGGTTTCGAAGCCGGCCAGCATCATCAGGCTGGTGGTCTTGCCCGAGCCGGACGGCCCGAGCAGGGTGAGGAACTCGCCCTTGCGGATATCGAGGTTGAGGTCCTTGACGATCAGCGATTCGCCGTCGTAGCTCTTCTGCACGCCCCGGAAGCTGACCAGTGTCTCGCTGGCCGCGTTCGAATTCGCCTCGCTCATGCCTGTACCTTCTTGTTGGAATGACTGCGTGACCAGAAGCGTAGAAGAGGCGCGAGGCCCCGAAAATCGGGGGCACTGAGAGAATGCCATCATCCGGATGGAAGACTTGCTGTAGGGATCGCCCTACAAGGGTGGCGCTTTCAGGCAAATCGAACCCTGTAGGAGCGGCTTTAGCCGCGATCACCCGCGAAGCGGGTGCCTGGCACCGCGTTGCCTGCATCGCGGTTAAAGCCGCTCCTACGGTGTGATCGCGTAATAGCCATGGTCGCAACCAGAACACTCACACCAGCTTGTGCTCCATGGCGTACTTCACCAGTTCCGCCAGCGAATTGACCTTGAGTTTCTGCATCAAGCGCGCCTTGTGGGTGCTGATGGTCTTGCTCGACAACGCCAGCTGCTGGGCGATGTCGTTGACGTTGGCACCCTGGGCCAGGCGCTCGAACACCGAAAACTCACGCTCCGACAGCAGCGTATGCAGCGGTCGGGTCTCGGTCAGCCCCACCTCGAACACCATGCGGTCGGCCAGGGCCGGGTCGATGTAGCGTCCGCCCCCGGCCACCCGGCGAATGGCGGTGAGCAACAGCGCCGGGTCGCTGTCCTTGGTGGCATAGCCCGCGGCGCCGGCCTTCAGCGCCCGGGCCGCCATCTGCGCCTCGTCGTGCATCGACAGCATCAGGATTGCGGGCGGGTTGTTCAGCGCGCGGATCCGCGGGATCGCTTCCAGGCCGTTCACCCCCGGCATGGAGATGTCCAGCAGCACCACATCACAGGGCGTCTGGCGCAGCGCTTCCAGCAACTGCTCGCCGTTGCCCGCCTCGCCCGCCACCTGCATGTCCCGGGCCAGGCCGATCAACTGCTTGATGCCTTCCCGGACGATGGTGTGGTCTTCCGCCACCAACACTCGAATCACGATCGTTTTCTCCTACGCCAAGGGAATCGCCACGCTCAGGCTGGTGCCCTCGCCTGGCTCGCTGTCCAGGCTCATGCTGCCGCCCAGCATCAGCACACGCTCACGCACCCCCACCAGGCCGAACGAAGTCGGCCGCGCCTCGCCCGGGGTGAAGCCTTTACCATCGTCGATGACCGTCAAGCGCAATTGCCCACCCTCGCGCACGAGCTCGATCTGCACCGTGTGCGCCTGAGCGTGACGCATCACATTGGTCAGCGCCTCCTGCAGGATACGGAACAGGCCAGTGGCCTTCGCATCACTCAAGGGTGGCAGATTGTCCGGGACCTGCACCAGACAGGGAATCTGCGTGCGGGCCTCGAAACGCCGGGCCTGCCACTCGATGGCCGAGGCGATGCCAGCGTCGAGGATCGGCGGGCGCAAGGCGGTGGCCACATCGCGCACCAGCTGGAACAACTGGGCAATCAGGCGCTTCATGCTGGCCAGCCGCTCGTTGAGCCCGGTGTCCAGCTCACCGTAGGCCAACTCGCACATCGACACTTCCAGCTTGAGCACCGTGAGCATCTGCCCCAGTTCGTCGTGCACTTCGCGGGCGATGCGTGCTTTTTCTTCTTCGCGCACGCTCTCCAGGTGCGCCGACAACTCGCGAAGCTGCTCCTGGGAACTGGCCAACGCAAGTTCCGCCTGCTTGCCCTGGGTGATGTCCCAGACCACCCCGTCCCAGACCATGCGCCCATCGGCAAGGCGGCGGGTGGTGGCCTTGATGTCGGCCCAGCGCTGTTCCCCCTCGCGCGTCAGGATCCGGCCTTGCCACGACCAGTCCTGGTCAGTCGCCAAAGCCAGATCCTGAACCCGGTGGTAGTCGCCGCGATCCTCGGGGTGGACCAGGTTGCGCAGCCCCATCTGCGGGTGCTGGATCGCCGCCGGGGTATAGCCGACGAGGGCCTCGCTACCCTCGCTGATGTAGGGAAACTCAGGGTCGCCTTCGGCCGGATCGCGCTCGAGGCGGAACACCAGCCCTGGCACATTGCCGGCGATACCCTTGAGGCGCGCTTCGCTTTCGCGCAGTTCGGCCAGGGCCCGGCGGCGTTCGGTGACATCGGAGAGGAACACCACCAGGTACTCGGCATCGCGAAAACGCAGGAATGACAGCGACAGGTCCACCGGCAACTGGCTACCGTCGGCACGCACACATTGGCTCTCGAACTGCAGTTCTGCGCCCTCGCCGCTGCGCGCCCGCTTCCACAGTGCCAGCCAGCGATCCATGCTGAGGCTGGGCTCGATGTCGCTCAGCGGCCGCTCGATCAGAGCGCCCTCGGCGAACCCGAGCATGCGCTCGGCCGCATGATTGGCGTAACGGACGTGGCTGTCCCAGTTGACCCAGAAGATGCCGACCGTGCTCTGGTCGATGGAGAACTGGCTCAGGCGCAGCGCCTCTTCGCGCACCTGGCGCTCGACCAGTGTCTCGCGGGTCGCCAGCAAGGCCCGCTCCACCCCCCGCTGCTGGCGTCGCTGCCACACCAGCGTGGCCAGGGCGCAGAGCAGCAACAGGCCGAACAGAAGTGCGAGGTTCTGCCAGAAGCCGGCTGACTCGGAAAAGCGTGGGTACTTGGGTTGCAACCAGCGTTGATGCAGTTGCTCCAGGCGCTTGGCCGGCATTGCCTGCAGGCCGCGCTCCAGGATGTCGGCGAGTATCGGCCAGTCTCGTCGCGAACCGATCCGCAGCAGCTGGGGCAAGCCGATGTCGCCCACAACGGCCAGCTCACTGAATTCGCTTTCGCGGGAAAGACGGCTGAGTTGCGCTTCATCGAGCACGGCGAAACCGGCCTGGCCGCCCAGTACCAGCTGCAATGCCTCACGTTCGCTGGGCACGCCTTGAAGGTTGAGGTTGGTGTAGTTGCCACGCAGGTAATCAGCCAAGCGGGAGGGCATGCGTACCGCGACTCGGTCATTGGCGGTCAACTTCTCCAGTTCCACCGCCACCGCGCCACTGCGCAGCCCCACCACCAACTGCGGCACACGCATGTACGGGTCGCTGAACAGCCAGTTGCGCAGGCTGGCCGGGGTCTGGGCAAGCCCTGGGGCAAAATCGATCTCGCCCGCCTGCAAGGCATGCTCCAAGGCCGCATCGTCAGCGAAACCGCGCCAGGTCAGGTCGAGCCTGAGCGCCTGGGCCAACTCATCCACCAAATCGACATTCGCGCCGTAGTACTGCTGGAGACGGCGATCGAACTGCGCATAGGGTGCTTGCAGCACGAAACCGACACGCAAGCCGCGGTGCGCGTCCAGCCATTGCTGCTGTGCAGGCTCCAGGGCAACCATGGGAGGCGCCTCCGGCCTCGCCAGCGCGATCAAGGGTAGACACAACCAGCCGATAACCCACAGGCAACGCACTCGCTTCATCTATACGCTCGTCTTGGCAAGGATGGCCACCTGGCGTGGCCGTCGCGGGCAAATACTATTAGGCTGCCGGTATCATTCTGGCCTTGGGTTGATTCATGTTCACACTTTATCGCACGACGCTGGCAATGTTCTGCCTCGCCTCGCTCCTGCCCTTCGGCGCTCAAGCCGCCGACACCGAAAAAACAGAGGCCGCCACCGAGGCTGCCGCACCTGCGCCACGCCCAGCACTGGCCGAGCGCAGCCAGGATGATGCCCTGGCCCTGGAACGCCAGGCGCCCAAGGCCGAGCAGCAGACCTTGCAGGCCAATGGCGAGAATTTCCTTGCACTTTGGAAGCCCGCCAACGACAGCGACCCGAAAGGCGCGGTGATCATCGTCCCGGGCGCGGGTGAAACGGCCGACTGGCCGAACACCGTCGGCCCGTTGCGTCGAGGCTTCCCGGACGTGGGCTGGCACACCCTAAGCCTGAGCCTGCCGGATCTGCTGGCCGAACGCCCGCAGGCAAGGGTCGAGGCCAAGCAGGCTGTCGCAACACAAAAGCCTGAGGGCGAATCGGCACCGGCCAAGGACACGCCTGCGGACGCCAACGCCAACGTCGCCCAGGCCACTGCCCCCGAGGTGGAAGCCGCAGAGAGCACCGACGCGGCCGAAGCTGACGAACACAGCGACCAAGCCGATGCCGAGCGGATCTTCGCCCGCCTCGATGCCGCCGTGGCCTACGCACAACAGCAGAAGGCACGCAGCATCGTCCTGCTTGGCAACGGCAGCGGCGCCTACTGGGCCGCGCGCTACCTCAGCGAGAAGCAGCCGCCACAAGTACAGAAGCTGGTCATGGTCAGCGCGCAGACGCCAGCGCGGGTCGAGCAGGACCTGCAAAGCCTGACCTCGAACCTGAAAGTGCCGACCGCAGATATCTATTTCGCCGGCCGCCCCCAGGACAGCCAGGCCGCCCAGCTGCGCCTGCAGGCGAGCAAGCGGCAGAAGGACAGTCAGTATCGCCAGGTCTCGCTGATGGCCATGCCGGGCAACAAGGCGGCAGAGCAGGAACAACTGCTGCGCCGGGTGCGTGGGTGGCTGACGCCCAAGGAAGAGTGAAGCACCTTGCGGGGTATTCGGAACTCACGCCTGCACCTGTAGGAGCGGCCTTGAGCCGCGATAGGGCCGCAAGGCGGCCCTGGCGATCTTTGCTCAGTACTGAAATCCTGGGGCCGCTACGCAGCCCTTTCGCGGCTCAAGGCCGCTCCTACAGGGATCGTGCCAGGTTTGACCTTGGCGCTGGCTAGATACCCCGCCGTTTGCGGACCAGGGCAAAGGCCTGGTGCAGCTCGCGTGTCAGTTCGGTCGCCTCGCGCACCTTCGCCTCGCTGGCGCCACTGCCCACCAGCTTGTCCGGGTGATGGCGGCTGAGCAGCCGGCGATAGGCCTGCTTCACCTGGTCGGTGTCGGTCTCCGCTTCCACGCCCAACAGACGCAAGGCTGCCGCGTAGGTCATCGTGCCGCCGTCGAGCGACGCCTTGCGCGGCTCATACTCCAGCGACAATGCCTGTACCTGGCCGCGGCTGAGCCCCAACTGCTCACCCCAGCCCAGCAACAGGTCACGCTCATGCCGCCCCGCCTTGCCATCGGCCCAGACCATCCGCCAGCAGGCGCGCAAAGTGCCTTCCGCAGCGTTAGGCTGCAGCTTGATCCGGCGCAGGTGATGCCCCAACCGATCCTTGCCCGCCTTGCCGCGGTTGAACGCAGCGATGGCGCGCCGCCGCGCAGGCTCCGCCAGGTCGAGACGGGTCATCTCCTGGCGGGCCTGCTGGATATGCCCCTCGGCCACCCGGCCATCGCTCTTGGCCAGGCGCCCCAGCAGCACGAACAGCAGTTCGTCATCACGCAGCGCCGGGCGGCCGCCCAGGCGCTCGCGCATATCGTCCCATCCTTGAAGACGCAGGCGCCGATCCATGGCCTGGCCCAGCAACGCCCCGAGCAATGCCCCGGGGATGCTGGCCACGGCGAAACCGGCCCCGGCACCAATCACTGTGCTTGGCCACCACATTTCAGGCATCCGCTCCGATCAGGCGCTCGACATCGGCCAGGCGCTCGAGGGTGCCGACATCAACCCACCGCCCGCTGAAATGCTCGCCGCTCACCTGCCCCTCGGCCATGGCCTTGCGCAGCAAGGGCGCCAGTTTGAAGGCGCCCGTCTGACAGCCGTCGAACAGCGCGGGGTCGAGCACGGAAATGCCACTGAAGGTCAGCGTGCCCGGGCTATCGTCGCCGTCGACCACCTGCCCTTCCTGCAAGCGGAAGTCACCGCGACCGTGATGCCCGGGATTGTCGACCAGCACCAGGTGCGCAAGGCCTTGCAATGGCGCATTCAACGACCGGAAATCGTAATCCGTCCAGATATCGCCGTTGACCAGCAGGAACGGGTCATCACCCAGCAAGGGCAGGGCCTTGAAGATCCCACCCCCGGTTTCCAGCGGCTCGCCTTCCGGCGAATAGCGGATACTCAGCCCGAAGCGGCCGCCATCCCCGAGATGATCCTCGATCTGCTGGCCCAGCCAGGCGTGGTTGATGACGACATCGGTGATACCGGCCCGGGCCAGCGCCTCGAGGTGGTACTCGATCAGTGGCTTGCCGGCGGCAGGGACCAGCGGCTTGGGGGTATGCAGGGTCAACGGGCGCATGCGCTCGCCCTTGCCCGCTGCGAGAATCATCGCCTTCATGGGCGCGCCTCGCCCTTGAGCTCGGCAATCAGCTGCCCCAGCTCGTCCAGTTCGGGGCGCCGGGCAATCACTTCATCTATATAGGTGAAGAACCGTGGCACGTCGGTGAGATAGCGTGGCTTGCCGTCACGGTGGCAGATGCGCGCGAAGATACCGATCACCTTGAGGTGGCGCTGCACACCCATCAGGTCGCTGGCACGGTGGAATGCCTCGAAGTCGTCCTGGACCGGGATGCCAGCAGCCCGCGCCTTGTCCCAGTAGCTGCGCAACCAGCCTTCGACACGCGCCTGGGGCCAGCTGAGGAAGGCATCCTTGAACAGGCAGGTGATGTCGTAGGTGACCGGGCCGTAGACCGCATCCTGGAAGTCCAGCACGCCGGGGTTGGGTGCGCTGTGCATCAGGTTGCGCGGCATGTAGTCGCGGTGCACCAGTACCTTGGGCTGGGCCAGGGCGCTGTCAATCAGTTGCTGGCTCACCCGTTGCCAGCTGGCCTGCTGGGCCTCGCTCAGTTGCATACCAAGGGCGCGACCGACGTACCACTCGGGGAACAGTTCCAGCTCACGACGCAGCAGGGCAACGTCGTAGCTGGGCAGCGGTGCGTCCATAGGCAGGCGCTGGAGGGCCAGCAAGGCCTCGATGGCATCGGCAAACAAGGCGTCGGCGTTGCCCTGGTCGATGATGTCCAGGTAAGTCTGCCGGCCCAGGTCGCTCAGCAGCAGGAAACCACGTTCCAGGTCCTGGCCGTGGATCACCGGAACGTTCACCCCGGCACTGGCCAGCAGATGGTCGATATCGACGAATGGCCGGCAGTTTTCCTGGGGAGGCGGGGCATCCATGATCACGAAACTATGCCCAGCGCCCTCCCAACGGAAGTAGCGGCGGAAGCTCGCATCGCTGCTGGCGGCAGTCAGGCTGCCTTCGGGCACTTCGCCCCAGGCGTTGTGGCGGAACAGGGGCTCGAGCTGCCCGGCAAGCCAGGCGGTCAGTTGTTGCAGGCGTACATCGTGATCGGGCATTACAAGGGTTCTCCGACGGCCCTAGCCGTCAAGCGGGTCATGCTTTATTATCCAGCATCTTTTTCAGACCATCGAGAGGCGTGCGGCCCCCACACGCGGGCAGATGGCACGCAGGAAGCCCGGACTAATAAGATGGCATTGAAATCCCCCGCGTTTCGTAGAAAGTTTCCGTTGCTGGTGACTGGCGGTCTGCTGGCACTGCAACCCCTGGCCACCTCGTTTGTGGTGGCGGCCGAGCAGTTCGACTGCCAAGTGTCCGCCGCCGGCGGCTGGGACTGCAAGCCCAAGGCCACAGGCAACCTGCCTCCACGCCCGGTGCACCCTGGCGCTGCCGCCGCGAGCTCGGGTGCCGAAGCGCCCGGCGAGGTCGGCGAGGCGCAAGCCGAAAAGCCGATGCTGGTCACCGAGTCGAAAGGCCGCGGCCTGAAGTCGCGCAGCGAAGACTACAGCCATCTGGACTGGGTACCGCGCGAGAAGCTCACCGCCGCGCAGCTGGCCGAGACCGGCCCGTACTGCGGCGGCGCTTACATCGAGCCAACCCGCCCGGGCATGAACGACACCACGCCCAAGGACGAGTCGCCCACCTACATCAACGCCAAGGTCTCCAAGTACCAGCAAGAGCAGCAGATCGCCACGCTCGCCGGTGACGTGGTCATGCGCCAGGGCAGCATGCAGGCCGAGGCCGACGAAGCCAACCTGTACCAGGCCGAGAACCGTGGCGAGCTCAAGGGCAACGTCAAGATCCGCGACAACGGCTCGCTGGTAGTCGGCGACGAGGCGCAGATCCAGCTCGACACCGGCGAAGCCCGGGTCGACAACGCCGAATACGTAATGCACAAGTCGCACATCCGCGGCAACGCCCTTTACGCCAAGCGTGCAGAAAACGCCATCATCCGCCTCAAGGACGGTACCTATACCACCTGTGAGCCGGGCAGCAACGCATGGCAGCTCAAGGGCAACAACATCACCCTGAACCCGGCCACCGGTTTCGGTACCGCGACCAACGTGACGCTGCGGGTCAAGGATTTCCCGGTACTCTACACACCGTACATCTATTTCCCGATCGACGACCGTCGCCAGTCCGGCTTCCTGCCGCCGTCGTTCAGCACCAGCAGCGACACCGGCTTCATGCTGGTCACCCCGTACTACTTCAACCTGGCACCGAACTACGATGCCACGTTGTACCCGCGCTACATGGCCAAGCGCGGCATGCTGATGGAAGGCGAGTTCCGCTACCTCACCAAGTCCAGTGAAGGCCAGTTTGGCGGCGCGTATCTCAATGACGAGAGCGATGACCGCAAGCTGCAGACGGACTACAAAAAAGAACGCTGGATGGTCAACTGGCAGCACAAAGGTGGCCTGGACGAGCGTCTGATGACCGAGGTGGATTACACCGACATCAGCGACCCGTTCTATTTCCAGGACCTGGAAACTGATCAGATCGGTGTTGAAAAAAGGGACTTCGTCAACCAGCAGGGCGCACTTAATTACCGCGGCGATAACTACACCGCTCGGTTGAACGTGCATGCCTACGAAATGGCGACAATTTCGCAAATCACCCCTTACGACAAGCTGCCGCAGGTCACCTTCAACGGCACGCTGCCGTTCCATCCGTCCGGCCTGGACTTCGGTTATGAGACCGAAGCAGTTCGCTTCGAGCGCGACCTGAAGAACGATCTGGTGTTCGACAAAGACGGCAAGCCTGACGAGTCCATTGGTGTTGTCAAGGATGCGAATGGCGAAGTCATCGGTGGCCGTCGAATCGACGAGAGCCTCCGCGGTATTGCCCGTGCCAACGGCACGCGCCTGAACGCGGCGCCGTCGATCAGCCTGCCGATGGAAGCCAGCTATGGCTTCCTCACGCCCAAGCTGAAATACGTCTACACCCATTACGACCTGGACCTGAACAGCCGGGGCCAGGCGCAAGCCGCACAAGACTCCGCCAATCCTGCATACGGCACTTACAACAGCGCGATCAACCGTAACGTCCCGATCTTCAGCGTCGACAGCGGCCTCTATTTCGACCGCAACACCCAGCTGTTCGGCACCAACTACCGCCAGACCCTCGAGCCGCGTCTGTTCTACCTCTATGTCCCGTACAAGGACCAGAGAGACATCCCACTGTTCGACACCGGCGAGACACTGTTTAACTACGCCTCGTTGTTCCGCGATAACCGCTTCGCCGGCACCGACCGTATCGGCGACGAGAACAAATTGTCGCTCGGCGTGACCAACCGCTGGATTGAAGACAATGGCTTCCAACGCCAGCGCTTCAGCATTGGCCAGGCTTATTACTTCAAGGATCGCAAGGTCCAGTTGCCAGGCATCGACTACCGCACCCGCAAGGACAGCCAGTCGGATGTCTCTCCGTACGCACTCGAATACGAGTACGCCTTCAACCGGGATTGGCGCTTCAACTCGGACTTCAACTGGGATCCGGACAGCCGCAGCACCCGCTCGGGCAGCGCGATGTTCCACTACCAGCCTGAGGACAACCCGAACAAGATCGTCAACCTCGGTTATCGCTACCGCAATGACACGATCACCTACGACTCCCTGACCGGTGCCTGGAAAGTGGGGGGCGGTGACTACGGCTCGCCGGGTGACGCGAACTACATCAAGGACTACTACAAGATCCAGCAACACGACTTCTCGGTCATCTGGCCTATCGTGCCGCAATGGAGCGTCATTGCTCGCTGGCAACACGATTACAACCGCAACCGGACGCTCGAGGCCATGGGTGGTTTCGAATATGACAGCTGCTGCTGGAAGCTGCGCCTGATCAACCGTTACTGGTTGGATTACGACGATTTCAGCCAGGCAACCCCAACCAACGAGAAGGGTGACCATGGCGTCTTCCTGCAAGTCGTGCTCAAGGGCCTCGGCGGTGTAGTGGGCAACAAGGTCGAATCGTTCCTGGACCAAGGCATTCAAGGTTACCGTACCCGTGAAGAGCAAGCTTATTGATCGTCTGCGCCCGCTGATGCTGGGCGCCGTATTGCTGAGTGGCGCGGTGCATGCCGCGGTGCAACCCATCGACCGCGTGGTGGCCATCGTCGACAACGACGTGGTCATGCAGAGCCAACTGGACCAGCGTGTGCACGAAGTGCAGCAAACCATCGCCAAACGTGGCGGTGGGGTGCCACCGGCCGGTGCGCTGGAGCAGCAGGTATTGGAGCGCCTGATCGTCGAGAACCTGCAACTGCAGATCGGCGAACGCTCGGGCATCCGCATCACCGACGAGGAACTGAACCAGGCCGTCGGCACCATTGCCCAGCGCAATGGCATGTCGCTGGAGCAGTTCCGCGCCGCCCTGGCCCACGACGGCCTGTCGTACGACGACGCCCGCGAGCAGATCAAGCGCGAGATGATCATCAGCCGCGTGCGTCAGCGTCGGGTCGCCGAACGCATCCAGGTCTCCGAGCAGGAAGTGAAGAACTTCCTCAACTCGGACCTGGGCAAGATGCAGCTCTCGGAAGAGTACCGCCTGGCCAACATCCTCATCCCGACCCCGGAAAGCGCCAATTCCGACGCGATCCAGGCGGCAGCCCGCCAAGCGGGCGACGTCTACCAGCAGCTCAAGCAAGGTGCCGACTTCGCACGCCTGGCCATCGCGCGCTCGGCTAGCGAGAACGCCCTGGAAGGCGGCGAGATGGGCTGGCGCAAGGCCGGCCAGCTGCCACCTGACTTCGCCAAGATGCTCAGCAGCATGGCTACCGGTGATGTCACCCAGCCAATCCGCATCCCCAACGGCTTCATCATCCTCAAGCTCGAGGAGAAGCGTGGTGGCGAAAGCAGTGTGCTGCGCGACGAAGTGCACGTACGCCACATCCTGATCAAGCCCAGCGAGATCCGCAGCGACAAGGCCACCGAACAATTGGCCGAGCGCCTGTACGACCGGATCAAGAACGGTGAAGACTTCAGTGAACTGGCGAAGAGCTTCTCGGAAGACCCGGGTTCGGCGCTCAACGGTGGCGACCTCAACTGGGTCGACCCGAACAGCCTGGTGCCGGAGTTCCGCGAGCAGATGGCCAACGCCCAGCAAGGCGAAGTCACCCGCCCGTTCCGCACCCAGTACGGCTGGCACGTGCTTGAAGTGATGGGCCGCCGCGCCACCGACAGCACCGCCCAGGCACGCGAGCAGCAGGCCATGAACGTCCTGCGCAACCGCAAGTACGACGAAGAGCTGCAGACCTGGCTGCGCCAGATCCGCGACGAAGCCTACGTTGAAATCAAGCTGCCTGGCGCCGACCAGGCCGGCCAGTGAAGCCCCTGCGCTTCGCCGTTACACCCGGTGAGCCAGCCGGCATAGGCCCCGACCTGTGCCTGCTGCTCGCCGCCGAGGCCCAGCCCCACCCCCTGATCGCCATCACCAGCCGTGACCTGCTCGCCGAGCGGGCCACGCAGCTGGGGCTGGCCGTCGACCTGCGCCCGGTCACGCCTGGCAGCTTTCCGGAACACCCAGCCCCCGCCGGGAGCCTGTACGTCTGGGACACCCCCCTGGCCAAGCCAGTAGTAGCCGGACAACTGGACAAGGCCAACGCCGCCTTCGTCCTGGAGACCCTCACCCGCGCCGGCCAAGGCTGCCTCGACGGTGAATTCGCCGGCATGATCACCGCCCCCGTGCACAAGGGCGTGATCAACGAGAGCGGCATTGCCTTCTCCGGGCACACCGAGTTCCTCGCCGACCTCACCCATACCGCGCAAGTGGTCATGATGCTGGCGACACGAGGCCTGCGCGTGGCATTGGTGACCACTCACCTGCCCCTGCGCGACATCGCCGATGCCATCACCCCCGAACGCCTCGAGCGCGTCACCCGCATCCTGCATGCGGACATGCGCGACAAGTTCGGCATCGACAACCCACGTATCCTGGTCTGCGGGCTCAATCCGCACGCCGGGGAAGGCGGCCACCTGGGCCGCGAAGAAATCGACATCATCGAGCCCGCCCTGGAGCGCCTGCGCCAGGAAGGCATGGACCTGCGCGGACCACTGCCGGCCGATACCCTGTTTACCCCCAAATATCTGGAGCACTGCGACGCGGTGCTGGCGATGTACCACGACCAGGGCCTGCCCGTACTCAAGTACAAGGGCTTCGGCGCCGCGGTCAACGTGACGCTGGGCCTGCCGATCATCCGCACGTCGGTCGACCACGGCACCGCCCTGGACCTGGCCGGCACCGCCCTGGACCTGGCCGGCAGCGGCCGGATCGACACCGGCAGCCTGCGCGTTGCCCTGGAAACCGCCTACCAGATGGCCGAGAACCGACCATGAACGAGCACTACCAACACCGGGCGCGCAAGCGCTTCGGCCAGAACTTCCTGCATGACGCCGGAATCATCGACCGCATCCTGCGGGCGATCAACGCCAAGGCCGGCGAACACCTGCTGGAAATCGGCCCTGGCCAGGGCGCCCTCACCGAAGGCCTGCTGGGCAGCGGCGCACAGCTGGACGTGGTGGAGCTGGACAAGGACCTGGTGCCGATCCTGCAACACAAGTTCGCCGGGCGCGGCAATTTCCGCCTGCATCAAGGCGACGCCCTGAAGTTCGACTTCAATCAGCTGGGCGTGCCGGAGCGCAGCCTCAAGGTGGTGGGCAACCTGCCCTACAACATCTCGACACCGCTGATCTTCCACCTGCTGGCCCACGCCAACCTGATCCGCGACATGCACTTCATGCTGCAGAAGGAAGTGGTCGAGCGCATGGCCGCAGGCCCGGGTGGTGGGGACTGGGGTCGCCTGTCGATCATGGTCCAGTACCACTGCCGCGTGGAGCACCTGTTCAATGTCGGCCCAGGCGCGTTCAACCCACCGCCGAAAGTGGATTCGGCCATTGTGCGCCTGGTACCCCACGAGGTGCTGCCGCACCCGGCCAAGGACCCGCTGCTGCTCGAGCGCGTGGTACGCGAAGCCTTCAACCAGCGCCGCAAGACCCTGCGCAATACCCTCAAGGGCCTGCTCGACAGCCAGGCCATCGAGGCTGCCGGCGTCGATGGCAGCCTGCGCCCCGAGCAGTTGGACCTGGCCGCATTCGTGCGCCTGGCCGACAAGCTGGCCGAACAGCAGGGCTGATCGCCTTAGCCGGCGCCTACATTAGCCTGTAGGAGCCGGCTTGCCGGCGAACAGGGCCCGTAGCCCCTGCACCGCTGGCCCTCCCCCCCGCCAATGGCCTAGACTGCGTTATTGCGTCAGTTCGCCCAAGGCCCTTGCATGTCCGACCCTCGCTACCAGATCGACGTCAGCGTCGTGACCCGCTATCTCAAAGATCAATCCGACCCCGAAAACGACCGTTTCGCCTTCGCCTACACCATCACCGTGCAGAACAACGGCACGGTGAAAGCCAAGCTGATGTCCCGGCACTGGCTGATCACCAACGGCGATGGCGAAGTCGAGGAAGTCCGGGGCGCGGGCGTGATCGGCCAGCAACCGCTGATCGAGCCCGGCCAGAGCCACACCTACAGCAGCGGTGCGGTGATCAGCACCCGCGTCGGCACCATGCAGGGCAGCTACCAGATGTTCGCCGAGGACGGTAAACGCTTCGATGCGACGATCGCGCCGTTCCGCCTGGCGGTGCCCGGAGCGCTGCACTGATGGCCACCTACGCGGTCGGTGACCTGCAAGGTTGCCTGCAACCACTCAAGTGCCTGCTCGAACGCGCGCACTTCAACCCCGCCGTGGACCGGCTGTGGCTGGTGGGCGACCTGGTCAACCGCGGCCCGGAGTCGCTCGAGACCCTGCGCTACCTCTATTCGATTCGCGATTCGCTGGTCTGCGTGCTGGGCAATCACGACCTGCACCTGCTGGCCGCCTGGCACAATGTCGAACGCCTGAAGAAAAGCGACACCCTGCGCGAAATCATAGAGGCCCCGGACGCCGACCAACTGTTTGACTGGCTGCGTCGGCAGAAGCTGCTGCACTACGACGAGCCACGCGGCATTGCCATGGTCCATGCTGGCATCCCACCGCAGTGGACGCTGGGCAAGGCGCTGGAACTGGCCGCCGAAGTCGAGGAAGTACTGCGTGACGATGGCCGGCTCAAGCTGTACCTGGACGGCATGTACGGCAACGAACCCAACAAGTGGAGCAAGGACCTGGCCGGCGTCGAACGCCTGCGAGTGATCACCAACTACTTCACCCGCATGCGCTTCTGCACCGCAACAGGAAAGCTCGACCTCAAGAGCAAGGAAGGGCTGGAGAGCGCCCCCAAGGGCTACAAACCCTGGTTCGACCACCCGGACCGCCGCTCGCGGCACGTGAAGATCATCTTCGGCCACTGGGCCGCCCTCGAAGGCCGCGTCGACGTGCCGGGCGTAATTGCCCTGGACACCGGTTGCGTCTGGGGCGGCGCGATGACCCTGTACAACGTCGACAGCGGTGAATACCACCGCTGCGACTGCACCCGCGAGGGCACTCCTCGCCCCGCGGCACTCAACAACGATCAGCCCTGAAGGAACCGCACCCATGAGCGAATTCAAGCGCATCAGCCCCGAACAAGCCCTCGCCTTGCGTGCCGAAGGTGCAGTCGTGGTCGACATCCGCGACCCACAGGCCTACGCCGCCGGCCACATCACCGGCGCCACTCATCTGGATAACCACTCGGTGGCCGACTTCATCCGCAACGCCGACCTCGACGCGCCTACACTGGTCGTCTGCTACCACGGCAACTCCAGCCAGAGCGCCGCCGCCTACCTGGTCGGCCAGGGCTTCTCCAACGTCTACAGCATCGATGGTGGCTTCGAGCTGTGGCGCAGCACCTACCCAGGCGAGACGGCCCAGGGCAACGCCGAATAACTTTTTTTCATTTTTCCTGCAGCCCGCGCTCCGTGCGGGCTCGCGCCAGACCTGACGAACGGTCGTAGGCGTCTTCTTGGCTCCCCGCCCTTGACCTTGCGTATAACCAACTATCCTTAAGCCCAGGCCATCCAAAAAAAGGGGAGAGCCGGTACACCGGCGTGCGGGTCATCGGTAGCGTTTCAAGGTGTTCTGGGGGGTATACAGCAATCGGCAAGCCCGGTTGCATGCCAGCATCAGCTGACTGATCCGGCGTCGTCTCCACGTATCGAGCGAGGTGACGTCATGAGCATTTTTAGCCACTTCCAACAACGTTTCGAGTCTACCCGGCAGGAAGAACTCACCCTGCAGGAGTACCTCGACCTGTGCAAGCAAGATCGCAGCGCCTATGCCTCGGCGGCCGAGCGGCTGTTGATGGCCATCGGTGAACCCGAGCTGATCGACACCTCCAGCAACTCCAGGCTGTCGCGGATCTTCTCCAACAAGGTGATCCGTCGATATCCGACCTTTGCCGACTTCCACGGGATGGAAGAATGCATCGACCAGATCGTCTCCTACTTCCGTCATGCCGCCCAGGGCCTGGAAGAAAAGAAACAGATCCTCTACCTGCTGGGCCCGGTGGGCGGCGGTAAATCGTCGCTGGCCGAAAAGCTCAAGCAGTTGATGGAAAGGGTACCGTTCTACGCCATCAAGGGTTCGCCGGTGTTCGAATCGCCCCTGGGGCTTTTCAACGCCACGGAAGACGGCGCCATCCTGGAAGAGGACTACGGGATACCCCGACGCTACCTGAACACCATCATGTCGCCCTGGGCCACCAAGCGCCTGGCGGAGTTCGGCGGTGATATCAGCCAGTTCAGGGTGGTCAAGCTCTACCCCTCGATCCTCAACCAGATCGCCATCGCCAAAACCGAACCGGGCGACGAGAACAACCAGGATATTTCAGCCCTGGTGGGCAAGGTGGATATCCGCAAGCTCGAGGAATTCCCACAGAACGATGCCGACGCCTACAGCTATTCGGGCGCGCTGTGCCGGGCCAACCAGGGCCTGATGGAATTCGTCGAGATGTTCAAGGCACCGATCAAGGTCCTGCACCCGCTGCTCACTGCCACGCAGGAGGGCAACTACAACAGTACCGAGGGCCTGGGAGCCATCCCTTATACCGGCATCCTGCTGGCCCACTCCAACGAATCGGAGTGGCACACCTTCCGCAACAACAAGAACAACGAAGCGTTCATCGACCGGATCTACATCGTCAAGGTCCCGTATTGCCTGCGAGTCAGCGACGAGATCAAGATCTACGACAAGCTGCTGGTCAACAGCTCGCTGGCCAAGGCCCATTGCGCGCCCGACACCCTCAAGATGCTGGCCCAGTTCACCGTGCTCTCGCGCCTGAAAGAGCCGGAAAACTCCAACATCTACTCGAAAATGCGTGTCTACGATGGCGAAAACCTGAAAGACACCGACCCCAAGGCCAAGTCGATCCAGGAATACCGCGACTCAGCCGGTGTCGACGAGGGCATGAACGGCCTTTCGACGCGTTTTGCGTTCAAGATCCTGTCCAAGGTGTTCAACTTCGATCCGCACGAAATTGCGGCCAATCCAGTGCACCTGCTGTATGTGCTGGAACAGCAGATCGAGCAGGAACAGTTCCCTGCCGAGGTGCGTGAACGCTACCTGCGTTACCTGAAGGAGTACCTGGCACCGCGCTACATCGAGTTCATCGGCAAGGAGATCCAGACCGCCTACCTTGAGTCCTACAGCGAATACGGCCAGAACATTTTCGACCGCTACGTGCTGTACGCCGACTTCTGGATCCAGGACCAGGAGTACCGTGACCCGGAAACCGGCGAAATCCTCAACCGCATCGCCCTCAACGAAGAGCTGGAGAAGATCGAGAAGCCGGCCGGCATCAGCAATCCGAAAGACTTCCGCAACGAGATCGTCAACTTCGTGCTGCGTGCCCGGGCCAACAACAACGGCAAGAACCCCAGCTGGCTCAGCTACGAGAAGCTGCGGGTGGTGATCGAGAAAAAAATGTTCTCCAACACCGAGGACCTGCTGCCCGTCATCAGCTTCAACGCCAAGGCCAGCAAAGAGGATCAACAGAAGCACAACGACTTCGTCACCCGGATGGTGGAGCGTGGCTACACCGACAAACAGGTGCGCCTGCTGTCGGAATGGTACCTGCGGGTCAGGAAATCGCAGTAAAGGCGGCAAGTCACAGGCGGTGCGTCGGGCTCCCGCGCACCGCCCGTGGCGGCGGCGACTGCTTTTACTTGCAGCTCGTAGCTTGAAGCTTGCAGCTGTATCCCGCTACCGGAGGGCCCATGAGCTACGTAATCGACCGACGCCTGAACGGCAAGAACAAGAGCACGGTCAACCGCCAGCGTTTTCTGCGGCGGTACCGTGAGCACATCAAGAAAGCCGTCGAAGAGGCCGTGAGCCGCCGCTCCATCATGGATATGGAGCATGGCGAACAGATCAGCATCCCGGGTCGCGATATCGATGAACCGGTGCTGCACCACGGTCGTGGCGGCAAACAGACCATCGTCCACCCCGGCAACAAGGAATTCACCGCCGGCGAACACATTGCCCGCCCTCAGGGTGGTGGCGGCGGTGGCGGGCGCGGCAAGGCTGGCAACTCCGGCGAGGGCATGGACGACTTCGTCTTCCAGATCACCCAGGAGGAGTTCCTCGAGTTCATGTTCGAGGACCTCGAACTGCCCAACCTGGTCAAACGCCACCTGACCGGTACCGACACCTTCAAGACCGTGCGCGCCGGCATCGCCAACGAAGGCAACCCCTCGCGCATCAATATCGTGCGTACATTGCGCTCGGCCCATGCCCGGCGCATCGCCCTGACCGGCAGCAGCCGTGCGCTGCTGCGCGAGGCACAGAAAGAACTGGAGCGACTGAAAGTCGAGGAGCCAGACAACTTCACCGATATCCGGGAAACCGAAATCGAGATCGAACGCCTCAAGGCGCGCATCAATCGCCTGCCGTTCCTCGACACCTTCGACCTCAAGTACAACCTGTTGATCAAGCAACCCAACCCCAGCTCCAAGGCGGTGATGTTCTGCCTGATGGACGTCTCCGGCTCGATGACCCAGGCCACCAAGGATATCGCCAAGCGCTTCTTCATCCTGTTGTACCTGTTCCTCAAGCGGAACTACGACCGCATCGAGGTGGTGTTCATCCGCCACCACACCAGCGCCCGCGAGGTGGACGAGGAAGAATTCTTCTACTCCCGGGAGACTGGCGGCACCATCGTCTCCAGCGCGCTGAAAATGATGCAGGAGATCATGGCCGATCGTTACCCGGCCAGTGACTGGAACATCTACGCTGCCCAGGCCTCGGACGGCGACAACTGGAACGACGACTCGCCGATCTGCCGCGACATCCTCGCCAACCAGATCATGCCGCACGTGCAGTACTACACTTACGTCGAGATCACCCCACGCGAACACCAGGCGCTGTGGTACGAATATGAGCGCATAGGCGAAGCCTACCCGGACACCTTCGCCCAGCAGCAGTTGGTATCGGCCGGCGACATCTACCCGGTCTTCCGTGAACTCTTCCAGCGCAGGTTAGCCACATGAGCGCCAGAGAACAGAGACGCCAACCCATATCCGTCGGCTCGGAGTGGACGTTCGAGCTGATCCAGACCTACGACCGCGAAATCAGTCGCCTGGCCGCGCGCTACGCGCTGGACACCTACCCGAACCAGATCGAAGTCATCACCGCCGAACAGATGATGGATGCCTATGCCTCCGTGGGCATGCCCCTGGGCTATCACCACTGGTCGTACGGCAAGCAGTTCCTCAGCACCGAGAAATCCTACAGCCGCGGGCAGATGGGCCTGGCCTACGAGATCGTGATCAATTCCGACCCGTGCATCGCCTACCTGATGGAAGAGAACACCATGTGCATGCAGGCACTGGTGATCGCCCATGCCTGCTATGGCCACAACAGCTTCTTCAAGGGCAACTACCTGTTCCGCACCTGGACCGATGCCAGCTCGATCATCGATTACCTGGTGTTCGCCAAGCAGTACATCGCTCAATGCGAGGAGCGCCACGGTATCGACGCCGTGGAAGACCTGATCGACTCCTGCCACGCCCTGATGAATTACGGCGTGGACCGCTACAAGCGCCCCTACCCCATCTCT
Organism: Pseudomonas entomophila L48; assembly: GCF_000026105.1. NCBI lineage: Bacteria > Pseudomonadati > Pseudomonadota > Gammaproteobacteria > Pseudomonadales > Pseudomonadaceae > Pseudomonas > Pseudomonas entomophila. The sequence continues at coordinate 444,963 of NC_008027.1, read as the reverse complement.
GCGGAAGAGGAGCGCCGCCGCCAGAAAGAACGCGAGGAGCACCTGCAACGGCAGATCAACGATCTTTGGCGCACCATCCCCAAAGGCGCGGAGAAAGGCAGCGAAAAGGATGACGCGCGCTTCCCGGCCGAGCCGCAGGAAAACATCCTTTACTTCATCGAGAAACACGCCCCGTTGCTCGAACCCTGGCAGCGTGAAGTCGTGCGCATCGTGCGCAAGATCGCCCAGTATTTCTACCCGCAGCGCCAGACCCAGGTGATGAACGAAGGCTGGGCGACCTTCTGGCACTACACGCTGATGAACGACCTCTACGACGAGGGGTTGATCACCGAAGGCTTCATGATGGAGTTCCTCCAGTCGCATACCAGCGTGGTATTCCAGCCTGGCTTCGACAGCCCGTACTACAGCGGTATCAACCCCTATGCCTTGGGCTTCGCGATGTACACCGACATCCGTCGCATGTGCGAGCACCCCACCGAGGAGGATCGCCGCTGGTTCCCGGAGATCGCTGGCAGCGACTGGTTGTCCACCATCAAGTTCGCCATGAGCAGCTTCAAGGACGAGAGTTTCATCCTGCAGTACCTCTCACCCAAGGTGATCCGCGACCTCAAGTTGTTCAGCATCCTCGACGACGACCAGCGTGACGACCTGCTGGTACCGGCGATCCACGACGAAGACGGCTACCGGACTATCCGCGAGCAACTGGCCGCCCAGTACAACCTGGGCAACCGCGAGCCCAACGTGCAGATCTGGAGCATCGACCGTCGTGGCGACCGCTCCCTGACCCTGCGCCACCAGCAACACAACCGCAAACCACTGGGCGACTCCACCGACGAAGTGCTCAAGCACCTGCACCGCCTGTGGGGCTTCGACATCCACCTGGAAACCGTGCAAGGCGACCAGGTCATGAAGACCCATCACATGCCGCCCCGCAGCGAGCATGGCGAGGCCGGTGAATACGGGCGCATGGACCTGGCCGTGGTTCATCACCTCTGACCCTCCCCCATGCGTGCCGACACGGTATCCTGTCGGCACTCATGGAGGTTACATATGCAGATCTACAAGGTTGGCGGCGCCGTGCGCGACCGCTTGCTCGGCCGTCCGGTCAGCGACGTCGATTGGCTGGTGGTCGGCGCCACGGTCGAACAGATGCAGGCCCAGGGCTTTCGCCCGGTGGGTGCCGACTTTCCGGTTTTCCTTCACCCCAAAACCGGTGAGGAATACGCCCTGGCCCGCACCGAGCGCAAGAGCGGCCGCGGTTACGGCGGTTTCACCTTCCACGCCAGCCCCGACGTGACCCTCGAAGAGGACCTGATACGCCGTGACCTGACCATCAATGCCATGGCCGAGGACGAGCACGGCGACCTGCACGATCCCTACCACGGTAAAACAGACCTTGATCAGCGCATCCTGCGTCACGTTTCCCTCGCGTTCGCCGAAGATCCGCTACGCGTCCTGCGCGTGGCACGTTTCGCCGCCCGTTATGCGCCAATGGGGTTCCGCGTAGCCGATGAAACACTGGAGCTGATGCGCCAGATCAGTGCTTCGGGCGAACTGCTGGCGCTGACCGCAGAGCGCAGCTGGAAGGAAATCGAGCGCGCGCTGATGGAGGACCAGCCCCAGGTATTCATCGAAGTGCTGCGTGCTTGCGGTGCTCTCAAGGAGCTGATGCCGGAGGTTGACGCCCTGTTCCATGGCGAGGTCAGTCAGGGCAGTCACGCGCTCGATGTGCTGCAACAGGCCGCAGCGCAACAGCAGCCCCTGGCTGTACGCTGGGCCTGCCTGCTGCTTGCCCTCGGGGGAAAGCAGATCAAGACGGTCAACCAACGCTTCAAGGCGCCCCGCGAGTGCCAGGAACTGGCGATATTGGTGGGTGAGTTCCATGAGCAAGGGCACCGAGCCATGGAGCTGGCCCCCGAAATGCTGCTGGATCTGCTGCAGAAATTTGACGTATATCGACGCCCGCAACGCTTCGAGGAATTCATCGAGGCGTGCAGGATGGATGCCTTGCTTGGGGGCAGGGACTACCCACAGAGCGAGTACTTGCGGGGTGCGGCAGCGACAGCCAGGGCGGTGGATGTGAAGCCGCTGATGGAAAGCGGGTTAACGGGCCAGGCACTGGGCGGGGCGCTCAAGGCCGCGCGGCTCAGCGCGCTACAGGCTTACAAAGCCCGCTGACTGGTTCGCCGGCAAGCCGTCTCCTACCTGATCGTGTAGGAGCCGGCTTGCCGACGAACCGCTTCGGATTAGATCCGGGTCAGCTGCAACCCCCGCCATTCGAACGGCACCGGCGCCAGCACCTGCTCGATGCTCGCCTCATTCCACAACTGCCCCATGGGCTTGCCCGCGCCTGGGTGCACCAGCTCCGGCGCCAACAGTGACAGTGGCCACAGCACAAAGGCGTTCTTCAGGATCTCCGCCCGTGGCAGCACAAGCCCGTTGAACGTGCCATGCAGGTCGTCGTACATCAACACATCGATATCCAGCGGCAGGCCCTTGCGGTCCGGTGCATAACGGCCATTGTCCGCCTCGATGAACTTGAGCCGACGATCAAGCTCCAGCAGCGGCAGATCAGTCTGTCCACGCACCACCAGGTTGTAGAAGGGCCCGCTCTTGATGCCCACGGCCTGGCTTTCGAACACCGCTGAACAGTGCATGTCACTGAGAATGCCCGCCAGCGCATCGAGCCCCGCGCACAAATGCCGTTCGCGGTCGATGTTACTGCCCACCCCCAGGTAAACCGTGCTCAGAGACATCCGCGCTCGATCTCCACGCCAACGCCACCACGGGCTGCGGGCACCGCGCCTGGCTTGGTCAGCTTCAGGCGCACCCAAGGGATCTTGAATTCGTCCATCAGCACCGCCACCAGGCGTTCGGCGAAGGTCTCGACCAGTTCGAAGCGCGCCTGCTCGGCAAAGGCCTGGATACGCGCCGACACACTGGCATAGTCGAGTGCCAGCGAAAGGTCGTCACCCGCTGCGGCCGGGCGGTTATCCCAGGCAAAACTCAGGTCCAGGCGCAGGCACTGGCGAATATCCCGCTCCCAGTCATAGGCACCGATGACGGTATCGACTTCCAGGCCTTCGATGAACACTCTGTCCAAGCACTTCTCTCCACAGCACGACAAGGGCGACGGGCGCCGTTAGAATCAGGGCGTCCTCGCCCGGAATAGTTAGCATGTTTTGGTCACTGGCGCTGCTTGCCTACCTGCTTGGCTCTCTGTCCTTCGCCATCGTCCTCAGCCGCCTCACGGGCAGCCCGGACCCGCGTTCCAGTGGCTCGGGCAATGCCGGCGCAACCAACATGCTACGCCTGGCAGGCCGCAAGCTGGCGATCCTGACGCTGCTGGGCGACCTGTGCAAGGGCATGTTGCCCGTGTTGTTGGCACGCCAGGTTGGCCTCGACCCGCAGGAGCAAGCCTGGGTGGGCATCTGCGCGGTACTCGGCCATCTGTTCCCAGTCTACTTCCGCTTTCAGGGCGGCAAGGGCGTCGCCACGGCAGCTGGCATGCTGATGGCCTTGTATTTCCCGGCCGCGTTGCTGGCCATCGGCGCCTGGGTGCTGACCTTCTACCTCACCCGCACCAGCTCGCTGGCTGCCCTGATCGCCACACCACTCACCCTGCCACTGCTGGCTTGGCGTGAGCCCGAGGCATTGCTGCCAATGACGGTGCTCACCCTGATGATCGTATGGCGACACCGCAGCAACCTGCGCGACCTGTTTGCCGGGCGCGAACGCCACTTCTGACGCCCGCCCCTTGGCCCCTCTCACACGGGTGGCAACTGTTCCATCGGCCAGCGTGCCTGAACACTGATCGCCAGGTCCTGCTGCTGACCGGCCAGCAAACGCTGGCAGCCAGCGTAGGCGATCATCGCGCCATTGTCGGTACAGAAGCGCGGGCGCGCGTAATAGACGTTGCCCTTGATGCTGGCCAGCATGTCCTCGAGGGACGCGCGCAGGGCCTTGTTGGCGCTCACGCCACCGGCGATGACCAGGCGCTTGAGGCCGGTCTGCTTGAGGGCACGCTTGCACTTGATGGTCAGAGTCTCCACCACCGCCTGCTGGAACGCCAGGGACACGTCGCAACGGGTTTGCTCATTGTCGTCCCCGGCATCGCGGCATTGCTGCCAGGTGTTCAGGGCGAAGGTCTTCAGGCCACTGAAGCTGAATTGCAGGCCAGGCCTATCGGTCATCGGCCGCGGGAATACGAAGCGCCCCGGCGTGCCCTGCTCGGCCAGGCGCGCGATCTCCGGGCCACCTGGGTAGTTGAGGCCAATCAGCTTGGCAGTCTTGTCGAAGGCCTCGCCAGCGGCGTCATCCAGGCTCTCGCCCAGCAGCTCGTATTGGCCGATACCATCTACCCGAACCAACTGCGTATGGCCACCCGAGACCAACAAAGCGACGAACGGAAATTCCGGTGGTTGCTCCTCGAGCATCGGCGCCAGCAGATGGCCTTCCATATGGTGCACACCGATCGCAGGGATATCCCAGGCGAACGCCAGCGCCTGGGCGCAAGACGCACCCACCAGCAGTGCGCCGACCAGGCCAGGACCCGCGGTGTAGGCGATGGCGTCGATCTCGGTGGCGACGCAGCCGGCCTCTTGCAGCACCTGGCGGATCAGCGGCAGCATGCGCTTGACGTGGTCGCGCGAGGCGAGCTCGGGCACCACGCCGCCATAGACGCGGTGCAGGTCGATCTGGCTGAACAGCGCGTCGGCCAGCAGGCCGCGTTCACTGTCGTATAATGCGACGCCAGTTTCGTCGCAGGATGTTTCCAATCCCAGTACTAGCATGGGTCCGTGCCTTGTGGAGGCTGAATTCGAAGGCGCGCATGATAGTCCCCGCACCTTGTGCCGACCAGCGGTTTTCGATCAGAGGCTTTGCATTCCGGCCAGCTAAGGGTTAACATCCGCAACCCTTGAAAACCGACGTTCTCCAGCACACCTTATGTTTTGCCAGGAGCACGTCTACCCCGGTAATGAATTAAGGTAGCCCTGGATGCCAGCCGTCAAAGTTAAAGAGAACGAACCCTTCGACGTAGCTCTGCGTCGTTTCAAGCGCTCCTGCGAAAAAGCCGGTGTACTGGCTGAAGTTCGTAGCCGCGAGTTTTACGAGAAGCCGACCGCAGAGCGTAAGCGCAAAGCCGCTGCCGCTGTTAAGCGTCACGCCAAGAAGGTCCAGCGCGAACAGCGCCGCGCCGTTCGTCTGTACTAATACAGACGTTCTACGCAAAGCTTCTGCCCCGCCCGGCCTCGTGCCGGGCTGATGGCAGCGGTCGTTTCAAACCCTTGGCCATGCGCCTTGGGCGCCCCGGCAAAAGCCACGGGCAACCTGCATCAACACGTCAGAACTGGTCTTTGGCCAGGCGTGCACGTCCTCTCTGACGAGCCCTTCATCGGGCTGGTGACGAGCACAACACCTCTTCTGCGATACCCCACGCCAAACCCGCGCACAAGCGTTTAGACTTGCCAGTTGCCAGATGACGAGACTGCCATGGCCGGGCTGATTCCCCAGAGCTTCATCGACGACCTTCTCAACCGCACCGACATCGTCGATGTGGTGAGTTCACGTGTCCAGCTGAAGAAGACCGGCAAGAATCTCTCCGCCTGCTGCCCGTTTCACAAGGAAAAGAGCCCCTCCTTCACCGTCAGCCCCGACAAGCAGTTCTACTACTGCTTCGGCTGTGGCGCCGGCGGTAACGCGCTTGGCTTTGTCATGGACCACGACAACCTGGATTTCCCCCAGGCGGTCGAGGAACTGGCACGCGCGGCGGGCATGGAGGTACCACGCGAGGAAGGCCGCCGCGGGCAGAAACCGCGCCAGCCGACCGATTCGCCGCTGTACCCGCTGCTCGAGGCCGCCGCAGAGTTCTATCGCCAGGCCCTGCGCAACCACCCCACCCGCAAGGCGGCAGTGGAGTACCTGAAGGGTCGCGGCTTGTCCGGCGAGATCGCCCGGGACTTCGGTCTGGGCTTCGCCCCTCCGGGCTGGGACAACCTGCTCAAACACCTCGGCGCCGACACACTTCAACAGAAAGTGATGATCGACGCCGGCTTGCTGATCGAGAACGCTGAAAGCGGCAAACGCTATGACCGCTTCCGCGACCGGGTGATGTTCCCCATCCGCGACAGCCGCGGCCGGGTCATTGCCTTCGGCGGACGCGTGCTGGGCGACGACAAGCCCAAGTACCTGAACTCCCCGGAAACCCCGGTCTTCCACAAGGGTCAGGAGCTGTACGGCCTGTACGAGGCGCGCAAGCACAACCGCAACCTCGACGAGATCATCGTGGTCGAGGGCTACATGGACGTGATCGCCCTCGCTCAACAAGGCCTGCGCAACGCCGTGGCCACGCTTGGCACAGCCACCAGCGAGGAACACCTCAAGCGCCTGTTCCGCGTGGTGCCCAGCGTACTCTTCTGCTTTGACGGCGACCAAGCGGGCCGCAAGGCCGCCTGGCGCGCCCTGGAGTCGACCCTGTCGAGCCTGCAGGACGGTCGCCGCGCGCGCTTCCTGTTCCTGCCCGAAGGCGAAGACCCGGACAGCCTGGTCCGCGCCGAGGGCACCGACGCCTTCCAGGCGCGCATCAACCAGCATGCCCAGTCGCTGGCCGACTACTTCTTCGAGCAGTTGAGCAACGAGGCCGACCCCCGCTCGCTGGAAGGCAAGGCGCACATGGCCGCGCTGGCCACGCCACTGATCGAGCAGGTGCCCGGTGCGAACCTGCGTCAGTTGATGCGCAACCGCCTGAAGGAAATTACCGGGCTCGATGCACAGCAAACCGAGCGACTGAGAAAGGACACACCGCCACCCAGCCTGCCCAGCCACAATCTCGCCCCTGATTACAACTACCCGAGCGAAATCGACTACGGCCATTATGGCGACCCCGCACCACCCGACTATTCGGCGGATGCGCACGGCTACCAGGAATGGACACCCAGCAAGGGAAGTAGCAAGAAGCCACGCGATGGCAAGTCTTGGAAAGGCGGCAAGAACTGGAAAGATGGCGAATGGCGGCGCGAACCGCCGCAGTGGGTACCCGTGGCAGTCGAGCCACCAATAAGGATCGCCATCCGCACGGTCTTGCACCGCCCTGCCCTCGCCTTGAAAGTCGAGGACGCCAGCAACTTCGCCGACGAGAAGTCTGAAGACGGCCAACTGCTGATCTCGGTGGTCCAGTCCGTGCAGAAAAAACCTGAGCTAAGCTCCATGGAGCTGATGGCCCGCTGTCACGGAACTCAGTACGGCGCGATGTTACGATCAATGGCCGAGAAAGAATGGCTAATCGAGGACCAGAACCTTGAACAGCAGTTTTTCGACACCATTAACAGATTATCAGCCACTCAGCGGGAGCGCGGCCTGGAACGTTTGATCAGTAAATCCCGTCTAACGAAGCTGGACGAGGACGAAAATGCCAAGCTGCTTGACTTGCTCCGCCGCACTGTTCCCGCACAAAACCCGACCTCATCTGGCGCGTGAGGTCCATGCTCGGGTATAATCCTCGGCTTGTTTTTTGCCCGCCAAGACCTTCAGTGGATAGGGTGTTATGTCCGGAAAAGCGCAACAGCAATCTCGTATCAAAGAGTTGATCACCCGCGGTCGTGAGCAGGGCTACCTGACTTACGCGGAGGTCAACGACCACCTGCCAGAGGATATTTCAGATCCGGAGCAGGTGGAAGACATCATCCGCATGATCAACGACATGGGGATCAACGTATTCGAGAGTGCTCCGGATGCGGATGCCCTGTTGTTGGCGGAAGCCGACACCGACGAAGCCGCAGCCGAAGAGGCCGCCGCCGCGTTGGCGGCCGTTGAGACCGATATCGGCCGCACGACCGACCCGGTGCGCATGTACATGCGTGAAATGGGTACCGTCGAGCTGCTGACCCGCGAAGGCGAGATCGAAATCGCCAAGCGTATCGAGGAAGGCATCCGCGAAGTCATGGGCGCCATCGCTCACTTCCCGGGCACCGTCGACTACATCATCAGCGAATACGACCGCGTCACCGCCGAAGGCGGCCGCCTGTCCGACGTCCTCAGCGGTTACATCGACCCTGACGACAACATCGCCGCGCCGACCGAGGAAGTACCGATTCCAGGTGCCAAGGCCGCTGCCGCGAAGGAAGAAGAAGACGAAGACGACGAAAACGCCGAAAGCAGTGACGACGAGGAAGAGGCCGAAAGCGGTCCGGACCCAGTCGTTGCTGCGCAGCGTTTCGGTGCCGTCAACGATCAGCTGGTCATCACCCTCAAGGTGCTGAAGAAGCACGGCCGCACTCACGCCGAAAGCATTGGCGCCATGCAGGCCCTGGCTGACTTGTTCATGCCGATCAAGCTGGTGCCCAAGCAGTTCGACGCACTGGTCGAGCGCGTACGTAGCGCCCTTGACCGCCTGCGCCAGCAGGAACGCGCCATCATGCAGCTGTGCGTGCGTGACGCCCGCATGCCGCGCGCCGACTTCCTGCGCCTGTTCCCGAGCAACGAGACCGACCAGACCTGGTCCGGCGACCTGGCCAAGCGCAACACCAAGTGGGCGGCTGCCCTGGGTGAGAAAGACGCCGCGATCGTCGCCTGCCAGCAGAAACTGATCGACCTCGAGACCGAGACCGGCCTGACCGTCGCCGAAATCAAGGAAATCAACCGTCGCATGTCCATCGGCGAGGCCAAGGCCCGCCGCGCCAAGAAGGAAATGGTCGAGGCGAACCTGCGTCTGGTGATCTCCATTGCGAAGAAGTACACCAACCGCGGCCTGCAGTTCCTCGACCTGATCCAGGAAGGCAACATCGGCCTGATGAAGGCGGTGGACAAGTTCGAGTACCGTCGCGGCTACAAGTTCTCGACCTACGCCACCTGGTGGATCCGCCAGGCGATCACCCGTTCGATCGCCGACCAGGCGCGCACCATCCGTATTCCGGTGCACATGATCGAGACGATCAACAAGCTCAACCGTATTTCCCGCCAGATGCTGCAGGAAATGGGCCGTGAACCGACCCCGGAAGAGCTCGGCGAGCGCATGGAGATGCCTGAGGACAAGATCCGCAAGGTCCTGAAGATCGCCAAGGAGCCAATCTCCATGGAAACGCCGATCGGTGACGACGAAGACTCGCACCTGGGCGATTTCATCGAGGACTCCACCATGCAGTCCCCGATCGACGTGGCCACGGTCGAAAGCCTCAAGGAAGCGACCCGCGACGTGCTCTCGGGCCTGACCGCACGCGAAGCCAAGGTGCTGCGCATGCGTTTCGGCATCGACATGAACACCGACCACACGCTTGAGGAAGTCGGCAAGCAGTTCGACGTGACCCGCGAGCGGATCCGCCAGATCGAAGCCAAGGCGCTGCGCAAGCTGCGCCACCCGACGCGAAGCGAGCATCTGCGCTCCTTCCTCGACGAGTAAAGACGAACCCCGGCCCAGGCCGGGGTTTTTCTTATGTGACAAATGGTCGTGGACGGCGCCGCGCCGCTGGCCGGATGCCCGTCTACACTCGATTCAGACCCCCTGATCGAGAGGCCGCTATGCCCTTGATGCCGGCCCTTCTGTTGCTGCTCCTGCTCGCCTGGAACACAACGGCCGGCGCCCTCACCCTGACTGACGAGGAACAAGCCTGGCTCAGCGCTCACCCGCAGCTGCGTCTGGGCGTCGACGCTTCATGGCCGCCGTTCGAATTTCGCGACCAGGAAGGCCGCTACCAGGGATTGGCCGCCGATTACATCGCCTTGATCCAGGACCGCCTTGGTATCAAGCTCCAACCCATCGAGCCCAGCAGCTGGACCGAGGTGCTCGCGCAGGCCCGCAAGGGCCGCATCGACCTGTTGCCCGGCATCATGTCCACCCCGGAACGCCAGGCCTACCTGGCCTTCACCCGCCCCTACCTGGACTTCCCGATCGTCATTCTCGCCCACAAAGGCGGCGCCCAACCGCGCAACCTGCAGGATCTCTATGGTTTGAAGATCGCCGTGGTGGAAAACTACGCCCCCCACGAACTGCTGCGTACCCACCACCCGGACCTTAACCTGGTGGCCATGCCTAACGTCAGCTCCACCCTCCAGGCCCTGGCCACGGATGCAGTGGACGCAGTGGTTGGCGACCTCGCCTCGAGTATCTGGAGCCTGCGCCAACTCAAGCTCGACGGCCTCTACGTCAGTGGCGAGACCCCTTATCGCTACCAGCTGGCAATGGCCGCACCACAGGAACAGAAGATTTTCATCGGCATCCTCGACAAGGTGATGGCCGACATGAGCAGCAGCGAGGTCAGCCATATCCAACAGCGTTGGGTGGGCAACGTCATCGACCAACGCACCTTCTGGCATGACATGCTGCTCTACGGCCTGCCGGGCGTCCTGTTGCTGGTGGCCATCCTCGCCGTGGTGATCCGCATCAACCGCCGGCTCAGTTCGGAGATCTCCCGGCGCATCGCCCTGGAGCAGGAGCTGCGCAGCAGTGAGTACCACTACCGCGGTCTGGTCGAGAGCCTGTCGGCGATCGCCTGGGAGGCCGACGCCAATGATTTCACCTACAGCTACGTCTCGCCCCACGCCGAGGACCTGCTCGGCTACCCCCTGGGCGAATGGCTCCAGCCCGGTTTCTGGCGCAGCATCCTGCACCCGGAGGACGCGCTCTGGGCCCAGGCCTACTGCGACAGCGAAACCGCGGCCGGGCGCGACCACAGCCTCGACTACCGGGTGATCCGCGCCGATGGCCATTCCCTGTGGGTGCGCAACATCGTCAGCATGATCGAGCACGGCCACAAACCATTGATGCGCGGCCTGATGATCGACATCAGCGAAACCAAGCACACCGAGGACGCCCTGCGCCTGTCGGAACAGAAGTTCGCCTCGGTGTTCCAGCAGTGCCCGGACATCCTGCTTATCGCCCGCCACAGCGACGGCTGCCTGATGGAGGTCAACGAAGCATTCGAGGAGCAGATCGGCCTGGGCCCGGCGCAAGTGCTTGGCCGCACGGCCACCGAACTTGGCTTGTGGGGCGTGGCCGGCACCGGCCCACTGTTGCTCGAACGTCTGCACCAGGGCGGTATCCGCAACCTGGAAATGACCTTCCGACGCAGCAACGGCCAGCTGTTCACCGGCCTGGTCTCCGCCGAAACCTTCGAGCTGGATGGCACCAAGGCCCTGGTGGTGGCGGTTCGCGACATCAACCAGCTCAAGGAAACGCAGCAACAGCTGCAGATCTCCGAAGAGAAGTTCGCCAAGGCCTTCCACGCCTCGCCTGACGGGCTGCTGCTGTCACGCCAGGAAGATGGCCTGCTGCTGGAGGTCAACGAAGGCTTCTGCCGCCTGACCGGCTACGACATCAGCACGACCGTCGACCAGACCTCCCTCGACCTGGGCATCTGGGTCGACCTCAACGAGCGCCAGCGCCTGGTCGAGCAGCTCAACCGCGACGGGTTCGTCCGCGACTTCAGCTGCCATATCCGCCGCAGCGACGGGCAGATCCGTCTGTGCGAGCTGTCTGCCCGGCCCCTGCCGATCGGCGGCGTCGACTGCATGCTGACCATTGCCCGCGACATCACCGAACGCCACCTGATGCAGGAAAAACTGCAACTGGCCGCCACCGTGTTCGAGAACACCGCCGAAGGCGTGTTGATCACCGACACCGACCAGCGCATCAGCGCGGTCAACCGGGCCTTCAGCGAGATCACCGGCTACAGCGAGATCGAAGCCCTCGGCCAGACCCCGCGCCTGCTCGCTTCCGGCCAGCATGACAGCGCCTTCTACGCCGCCATGTGGCATCAGCTGACCGCCGAGGGCCACTGGCAAGGTGAGATCTACAACAAACGCAAGAACGGCGAGCTTTACCCCGGCTGGCTGACCATCAGCGCCGTGCGCAACAGCGAGCGCGAAACCACTCACTTCGTTGCCGTGTTCGCCGATATCTCCAGCCTCAAGCATGCCCAGGCCAAGCTCGACTACCAGGCCCACCACGACCCGTTGACCGGCCTGCCCAACCGCGCGCTGTTCGAAAACCGCCTGCTGTCGGCCCTTACCTGTGCGCAAGTCTCCAACCGCCAGGGCGCCGTGCTGTTCCTCGACCTGGACCGCTTCAAGCACATCAACGACAGCCTCGGCCACCCGGTCGGCGACCTGCTGCTCAAGGGCATCGCCCAGCGCCTGAAGGAACAGGTGCGGGATGTCGACACCGTGGCCCGCCTGGGCGGCGACGAATTCATCATCCTCCTGCCCGGCCTGCACAAGCCCAGTGACGCCAGCGCCATCGCCAACAAACTGCTGGCCTGCTTCCACGCCCCGTTCCAGGCCGGCGAGCACGAGTTCTTCACCAGCGCCAGCATCGGCATCAGCCTATATCCACAGGACGGCAGCGATGTCGCCACGCTGATCCGCAACGCCGACGCCGCCATGTACCGCTCCAAGGCCAAAGGGCGCAACCGCGTCGAAACCTACACCCGCGACCTCACCGCCCAGGCCAGCGAACGCATCGCCCTCGAGCACGAACTGCGTCGCGCCATCGAGCGCAACGAACTGAGCCTGTACTACCAGCCCAAGTTCAGCCTCAAGACCCAGAGCCTGGTCGGCGCGGAAGCCCTTATCCGCTGGACCCACCCCACCTTTGGCGAAGTGCCGCCCGAGCAGTTCATCCATCTCGCGGAGGAGAACGGCACCATCCTCCAGCTGGGAGACTGGGTACTGGAGCAGGCTTGCCGGCAGATGCACGTCTGGAAGAAGGCCTACCAGGCTTTCGGCCCCCTCTCGATCAACCTTGCCGGCGCACAATTGCGCCAGCCCAGCCTGGCCAAGCGCATCGAGCAATTGCTCAAGAGCTACCAGCTCAAGGCGGGCGACCTGCAACTGGAGATCACCGAAAACTTCATCATGAGCCAGGCCGAAGAAGCCTTGAGCGTGCTCCACCAACTCAAGCAACTGGGCGTACAGCTGGCCATCGACGATTTTGGCACCGGTTACTCCTCGCTCAGCTACCTCAAGCGCCTGCCGCTGGACATCCTCAAGATCGACCAGTCGTTCATTCGCGGCCTGCCGGACGACCCCCACGATGCCGCCATCGCCCGCGCCATCATTGCCCTGGGGCGCAGCATGCAGCTGACGATCATCGCCGAAGGCGTGGAGAACCAGGCCCAGCAGCGCTTCCTCGCCGCCGAGGGTTGCGAACAGATCCAGGGGTACATCGTCAGCCTGCCGCTGCCACCCGAGGAGTTCGCCGCTACCTTCCTTCGCATAGCACTATCGGATCTTTCGGATGGCACGGTATCGAAACCCTCGTTATAATCCGGCGCACCTGCTGAGGGCCTATAGCTCAGTCGGTTAGAGCAGAGGACTCATAATCCTTTGGTCCACGGTTCGAGTCCGTGTGGGCCCACCATCTTCGAAGCCGCGCATTGCGCGGCTTTTGCGTTTTTGGCGGGATCGCCTCAGATACGGAATGCTCATTTACAACTCGTAAACCCGAGTGCGAGCCGGGCCCTTTCCTCATCCGTTTTGGTGGGGCCGGCATCGCCTACGCCGCCCGGCCTGACTTTTGCTCGACGACTATTCGCACACAATCTACTCGTCAGCCGGCTCGAAGCGCTCGCCACGAAACACCCGACGTGGATTGCCACGCTCGATGCGGTGATGGAACAACCGCCGCTCCGCGCGCAGTTCGCTGTCGACCTGCTCTGCCTGTTGCGCCAGGCGTTGACCGATGAGCAGCAGCGCCAAGCGTTTGTTGGCGTGCTGGCTACGCTCGCTCTGTACCTTGACGCTGACGCCGCTGGCCAGGTGCGTGGCGCGCACTGCCGAGTCGGTGGTGTTGACATGCTGACCACCCGGCCCGGACGAACGCAAGGTCTCGAAGTGGATCTCGCTCGCCAATTCCGGTGCCGGTGGCGCAAACCGTGCGCCCCCAAAGAACCAGTTCTTGCGCGCATGCCCCGGCCGGTACGGACTGCTGCACGTCCATTGCAGCGAGCCCGTCCAGTGATCCGCCAGGCGCTCGGCCTGCTCGCCATCCAGTGCCAGCAACACCGAGCGCAAGGTACCGCGCCGCGGCCCCGGCTCTTCTTCGAGTATCCGTACCGCCACGGCCTGGGCATCCGCTTCGGCCTGCAGCCTGAGCAATGCCTTGGCCACTGCCAGGGCACATTCGTCCGGCCCCTGAGCCGCCGAGAGTTGCAGTAGGATCATCAGCAGCACCCTCCGCGCGTCTTGTAGGTGAGCACCGGTTTCAGTCGTGCCAGCACGCGAACCAACCCCGCTTCACGCAAGGCACCCACCACCGAGTCGATAGCCTTGTAGGCCTCCGGCGCTTCCTCGTAGATCAGCGCCCGGTCGGCGCAGATCACGCGGCTGCCTAGTGCCGTACGACTCAGTTGCTCGACGCTGTAGCGCGAGGCGAGGCGGTCCTTGCACTCGCTGCGCATCCATTTGCGTCCGGCGCCATGGGCCAGGGACAACAGGCTGCGCTCGTCGGCGATCGGCTGTACCAAGTAGCTGTAGTCGCCGCGCGAACCAGGGATCACCACCGCCCCCTGATCCGACGGTGTGGCGCCTTTGCGATGCAGCCAACCATCGAGCCCGTCGACTTGCGCTGGCGACACCAGGTTGTGGTTGATGTCGAGCAGTACATCGCCATCGGCACGCAAGCGGTCGAGCATGCGCCGGGCAATCAACTGACGGTTGGCTTCGGCAAAACGCAGCGCGCCGTCGTGCCGGCCCAGGTAATGAGTGCTGGCCTCGCTGCCCGCCTCCAGTCCGTGATGACCAAACAGGTCGACCTGCTCACGCAAGATCGCCTCGCCCAAACCACGCGAGCCGCTATGCACCAGCAACAGCAGGTGTTTGCGCTCGATGCCCAAGGCTGCCAGGGCCGCATCGTCGTAGTTTTCATCGAGTTGCTGCAGCTCGGCGAAGTGGTTACCACCACCAATGGTGCCTAGAGAACGCTCGTGCCCCGTGGCAGGCAAACCGAAGCTGGCGACGGCCTCCTGCCACGTCTCGTCGAGCGGCAGGTCGAGGTTGCCAAGGCGTTTCTCCAGCTTGTCCAGATGCAGCTTGGCGGTCGGGATGTCCGTGCGCCACAGCGCCATGCCACAGCCGATGTCATTACCGACCAGCGCCGGGTACAAACGCCCCACGGAAAAGAATGCCGCGCCGACCGGATAGCCACGCCCCGGATGCAGGTCCGGCATGCCGGCCACCCGATGCATGCCCCCTAGGCGAGCGGTGGTTTCGAGTTGTTGGATCGCTTTTCCTTCGATCCAGGTGTCGTCCGCGGCGACCAATACGGCGCCGTCGGACAAATTGCGAATGCAAGTGCCCATAGTCCAATCCTGATGGGTTGAAACAAAAAAGATGTTCGGATTGGCAGGCCAGAGGCCGGGCGTTGCGGTACCGCTAACGAGTAGCGGCGAATGCGTTCAAGCCAGGCGCGACCTGCAAAGGGTGATCAACTGTTGCATGATGTACCTCCTTTGCTGTCGGGTGAGAGAAGGCGGGCATCTTAGGAGTGTAATTGCCACCTTGCAACAAACTTGATCACATTTTTACCAGGAGAACAACGTCATGGCCGAAAAACCTGACCGCTCCACAGTAAAGAGAACAATACGCTGGCGGTACAGTGCCCAGCTTCCACCCATTTCGCCAAATTGCGCTAAACACCAGTAACCACGCTACTTCCAGCTAACTATGCCTACGCTAAGCTACGCACGGTTTCACTGGGTTTGCAGCGTCTCCAGGCAACTCATGATCCTTTGGTCCACGGTTCGAGTCCGTGTGGGCCCACCAGACATGAAAAAGCCGCGCATTGCGCGGCTTTCGTGTTTGTGGCGAACAGGAACGACGTCACCTGATCGCCACACTGCGTGCATTACCGCTCAGAAATTC
Organism: Pseudomonas entomophila L48; assembly: GCF_000026105.1. Classification (NCBI taxonomy): domain Bacteria; kingdom Pseudomonadati; phylum Pseudomonadota; class Gammaproteobacteria; order Pseudomonadales; family Pseudomonadaceae; genus Pseudomonas; species Pseudomonas entomophila. The sequence goes on along the minus strand of NC_008027.1, from coordinate 429,111 downwards.
AGCCGTAGCACGGTACGCCACAGGTTCTTGAGCGGCGAGCGCCAGTGCTTGCGCCAGTTTCGCTCCCACCACTCATCCTCATTACGCACGACCAGCTCCAGGTCGCTGCCGGTAACAGCGGCCGCGTGCTGGCGGAACATCATGGGAAACACACAATGTTGCCGAATCCTGCGCTTGAACATCACATCCACCGGCGTGCCATCGTAAGGCGTCTGCGCCAGGATCTTGCAACCCTCCCGTGAGAGCACATAAGCGTGGAGTGCCACGACCTTGCCCCGGGCAATGAAAGGGAACCAGGTCAGCCAGGTACGTCCCATGCTGTAGCCCAGATGCAGGGCTTCGAATCGGTGCGTGCGCATGAAACGATTGATCCAGCGGATACGCGAGGCCTTCAACGGATAAGGCTTCACGTCATCCTCAAAGATCAGGATTCGCTCAAGGCCTTGATCAAGCGCCAACTGCGCAAGCGCCTGGTGGGACTCATAGCAGCCACGCTTCGGGTCACTCTGCTTTTCCACGATGTGGAAAATGACCGGATTGTCGAGCACAGCGGCGATGCTTTCCCTGAACAATTCACGCCGATCACTCCGTGCATCGAGAGAAATGCAATAAACGGCATCTACATCAAAACGAATCATGAAACATTAAATCCCAGCAGTGAAAGCACGCATTTGGATGAAACCTGACGAGCGGCATAATACAGCGATTCTCAATCGCATAAAGCCCATTGCCCATCTGATTTCACGTCAAATGGATGGCGTAGCCGACAGATTCATCCTGACCGCATGCTTCACAACCACGCCCCGCATGGCTAGGCTGGCTTGCCACCGAGCAAGGACCTCAGAATGCAAGACACCCGCCCCATCGCCCTCGATGAAATCGACCGCCAACTGATCGCCCTGTTGCAGATCAACGCCCGGGAAAGCGTCGCCACCCTCGCCCGCCAGCTGGGCATCGCCCGCACCACGGTGAACTCGCGCCTGGCGCGGCTGGAAAAGAGCAAGGTGATCACCGGCTACGGCGTGCGCCTGGGCCAGCGCCTGATTGGCGGGGGCTTGCAGGCCTACGTGGGGATCAAGGTGCAGCCGCGTTCGGGCAAGGAGGTGGTGCGGCGGCTGTCGGCCATGGGGCAGGTGCAGCAACTGTGTGCGGTGAGTGGCGAGTTCGACTATGTCGCCTGGCTGCACAGCGACTCGCCCGAGCAACTGGACCAACTGCTCGACCAGATCGGCAGCCTCGACGGGGTGGAGAAGACCACCACGTCGATCATCCTCAGCAGCAAGGTGGACCGGGGGCAGCCAGGCTGACTGCCCCGCGTCTTGCCGTCAGGCCTCCATGGCGTCGAGCAATCCCTCCAGCAATGCCCTGAGCGTTTCCGCCGAATGCAGGATCGACCAGATCATCGCCCGGTTAGCTTCGGGGGCGTGATGCAGGGCGTAGTTGTCGGCGATCTCCTGGATGGCGCGGGCCAGCATGCTGGCATGGACCAAAGCGTCGGCGGCGTCGACGCCGGGGCGCACGGTGAAGATCGGCGGGTGGCTGGACTGGCAGGTGCAGAAGGACTGCTCGGTGGTGGGGTTCAGCTTCAGGGGTGGGTCAGGGACGATCTTTTTCATGGGTATTGCCTCCATTACCGGCTCAAGGAGGCCACCACACAACCTTCTCACGGGAATGGGTGGCAGCCATGCGCGGGGTGAGAACCGGCGAAGTTGGAGGCTACATTCCGGCCAGGCAAAGCCTGCCCGCGCACAGCTGCCATAACAGCATGCCTCCAAGTAAATCGCCGGGTTCTCACGCCCGGTCACCGAATGTGCGGCGACCGGAAAAAGTTAACTGCGAATAAATACCTTGGAAGCCGGACCGAGACGACAAGGCCTGTAGGATAGGTCCTGTTAACAATTACCTCTGTAGGACCAAACCGAATCTATGGGAGTGGGCTTGCCCACGAAGCAGACGCCACAGTGTATGGCACCGGCTCCGCCGGTGTTCGCGGGTCAAGCCCTCTCCTACAGGAACTGTGCTGCCCTTGTGATTGCTTTTCTCTGCATGGCAGCGCAGCCCGATGGGCTGTCCGCGCAATATCTTGACCTAGTAATTCTGTACGTATTTAACGTATAGGGTGGCAATATCCTTTGCTTTTAAGAGCAAGGAAAAACCCATGCCACGCAACATCTTCACTGAGCTCACCGAAGGCTTCGACGCCCTGGCCGAGGAACGTACCGGCAAGCTGACCTTGCGTTCGCACAAGGTCGCCTTCGAGGAGCTGGCCCCCTTGGCCCCGAACGAGCTTACCGACCTACGCCAGCAGCTCAACATGTCGCGCGCGGTGTTCGCCGCTTACTTGCGTACCAACGTTCGCACCTTGGAAAACTGGGAACAGGGGCGCTCCAAGCCCAACGCCCAGGCCGTGGCCCTTATCCGACTGGTGCAAAAGTACCCGGAAACCGTCGAGCATCTGTCTACGCTGCGATAGTTCGTCATTCTTGAAAATGATGATGTCATTTAGACGAAACAAGCTGCATAACGACACCACTCTGCATCTTAATTACGACCGCCCCGCTTCATAAAATGGCCACCAGTCATTTCCTATACTCAGGCTCCGCCCCCTGCGCAGCCTCCCTGGCAAGGTCACCCAATGAACAAGAAAAACCGCCACCCCGCCGACGGCAAGAAACCCATCACCATCTTCGGCCCGGACTTCCCTTTCGCCTTCGATGACTGGCTGGAACACCTGGCCGGCCTGGGCAGCATCCCCAAGGAACGGCATGGCGAGGAAGTGGCGATCGTCGGTGGTGGCATCGCCGGGCTGGTGGCGGCCTACGAACTGATGAAGCTGGGCCTCAAGCCCGTGGTGTACGAGGCCTCCAAGCTGGGCGGCCGGCTGCGCTCGCAGGCCTTCAACGGCACCGACGGCATCGTCGCCGAACTGGGCGGCATGCGCTTCCCGGTCTCGTCCACGGCGTTCTACCACTACGTCGACAAGCTGGGCCTTGAGACCAAGCCCTTCCCCAACCCGCTCACCCCGGCCTCGGGCAGCACGGTGATCGACCTGGAAGGCCAGACCTACTACGCCGAGAAATCCGCCGACCTGCCGCAGCTGTTCCACGAAGTGGCCGACGCCTGGGCCGACGCCCTGGAGAGCGGCGCACAGTTCGGCGATATCCAGCAGGCCATCCGCGACCGCGACGTGCCGCGCCTGAAAGACCTGTGGAACAAGCTGGTGCCGCTGTGGGACGACCGCACCTTCTACGACTTCGTCGCCACCTCGCGCTCGTTCGCCAAGCTGAGCTTCCAGCACCGCGAAGTGTTCGGCCAGGTGGGCTTCGGTACCGGCGGCTGGGACTCCGACTTCCCCAACTCGATGCTGGAAATCTTCCGCGTGGTGATGACCAACTGCGATGATCACCAGCACCTGGTGGTGGGCGGTGTCGAGCAGGTACCGCAAGGCATCTGGCGCCATGTACCGGAGCGCTGCGCCCACTGGCCGGCCGGCACCAGCCTCAAGACCCTGCACAGCGGCGCGCCGCGCGCCGGGGTCAAGCGCATCGCCCGCGCCGCCGATGGCCGCCTGGCAGTCACCGACAACTATGGCGACACCCGCCACTATGCGGCGGTGCTCACCACCTGCCAGAGCTGGCTGCTGACCACCCAGATCGACTGCGAGGAATCGCTGTTCTCGCAGAAAATGTGGATGGCCCTGGACCGCACCCGCTACATGCAATCGTCGAAGACTTTCGTGATGGTCGACCGGCCGTTCTGGAAGGACAAGGACCCGGAAACCGGCCGCGACCTGATGAGCATGACCCTCACCGACCGGCTGACCCGCGGCACCTACCTGTTCGACAACGGCGACGACAAGCCGGGGGTGATCTGCCTGTCCTACGCCTGGATGAGCGACGCGCTGAAGATGCTGCCGCATCCGACTGAAAAGCGCGTGCAACTGGCCCTCGACGCGCTGAAGAAAATCTACCCGAAGACCGATATCGCCGGGCATATCATCGGCGACCCGATCACCATCTCGTGGGAGGCCGATCCGCACTTCCTCGGCGCCTTCAAGGGTGCTCTGCCGGGCCACTACCGCTACAACCAGCGCATGTACGCACACTTCATGCAGCAGGACATGCCTGCTGAACAGCGCGGCATCTTCATCGCCGGCGACGACGTGTCGTGGACCCCGGCCTGGGTGGAAGGCGCGGTGCAGACTTCGCTCAATGCCGTGTGGGGTATCATGAACCACTTCGGTGGCCAGACCCACCCGGACAACCCCGGCCCGGGCGATGTGTTCCACGAAATCGGTCCGATCGCCCTGGCCGACTGAGCGAAGGAGTAGCGCCATGCGCATCGCCCTGTTCCAGGGCACGCCCGCCCCGCTGGACGTGCCCGGCAACCTCGATCGCCTGCAACACCAGGCCCAGCAGGCTGCCGCCCAGGGCGCGCAGCTGCTGGTGTGCCCGGAGATGTTCCTCAGCGGCTACAACATCGGCCTGGACCAGGTGGAGCGCCTGGCCGAGGCCGTCGATGGGCCGTCGGCGATGACCGTTGTGGAGATCGCCCAGACGTACCGGATCGCCATTGTCTATGGCTATCCGGAGCGGGGCGAGGACGGTGCGATCTATAACAGCGTGCAGCTGATCGATGGCCACGGTAGCAGCCTGTGCAACTACCGCAAGACCCATCTGTTCGGCGAACTTGATCGTTCGATGTTCAGCCCTGGCGCCAACCATTTCCCGGTGGTCGAGCTGAACGGCTGGAAAGTCGGGATGCTGATCTGCTACGACATCGAGTTCCCGGAAAACGCCCGGCGCCTGGCGCTAGACGGCGCTGAGCTGATTCTGGTGCCTACGGCGAACATGGCGCCTTATGACTTCGTCTGCCAAGTGACCGTGCGATCGCGGGCGCAGGAGAACCAGTGCTACCTGGCGTATGCCAACTATTGCGGCAGTGAAGGCGAGATTCGGTATTGCGGGCAGAGCAGCATCGTCGGGCCGGAAGGTGATGTGCTGGCAATGGCGGGGCATGAGGAATGCCAGTTGCTGGCGGATCTGGAGCGTGAACGTGTGCTGAGCGGGCGTGAAGCGTTTCCATATCTGACCGATTTGCGCCAGGAGCTGCACGGGCGCCGGGGCTGAGCCCCACAGCACGTAGGAGCGGCTTTAGCCGCGATGCAGGCACCGCGATGTCTGGCACCCGCGGCGCGGGTGATCGCGGCTAAAGCCGCTCCTACAGGGGTCACGTCAGATCAATGGGATGGGTTTGCCGGCGAACACAGACAACCTCGCATCGGCGCGCTAGCATGGCGTCATGCCCGACACCCTCCGCCACCTTACCCTCGCCAACGGCCTGCAACTGACCCTGCGCCACGCCCCGCGCCTCAAGCGTGCGGCCGCGGCACTGCGCGTGCACGCCGGCAGCCATGACGCCCCGGCGCAATGGCCTGGCCTGGCCCACTTCCTCGAACACCTGTTCTTCCTCGGTACGGCGCGCTTTCCACTGGAAGACGGGCTGATGCGTCATATCCAGAACCTGGGCGGGCAAGTCAACGCCAGTACTCGCGAACGCACCACCGACTTCTTCTTCGAAGTGCCGCCCAATGCCATGGCCGGTGCCCTCGAGCGCCTGTGCCAGATGCTAGCCGAGCCCGACCTCGGCCTGGACCGCCAGCACCGCGAGCGCGAGGTGATCCATGCCGAGTTCATCGCCTGGTCGCGCAACCCCGAAGCCCAGCACCAGTTCGCCCTGCTCCAGTCAGTGTCGCCGCGCCACCCCCTCAGTGGTTTCCACGCCGGCAACCGACACAGCCTGCCGTTGCAGAACGGCGCCTTCCAACGAGCACTCGAACAGTTTCACCAGTGTTTCTATCAGGGCGGGCAGATCACCCTGAGCCTGGCCGGGCCACAATCACTGGACGCGCTGGAGCAACTCGGCCGGCAATTCGGCGGGCTGTTTGCGGCGGGCGCTCGATGCGAGCGGCAAGCGCCACCGGCCTTGCTCGACGGGCCCCTGCGGCTGCCCGTGGCCAGCGGATCACGCCACGACCTGCTGTTCGCCCATGAGGGCCTGCCGCCTGCTGCGGAGCAGGCGCTGGATCTGCTGCTGGCCCTGCTGAATGACAGTCGCCCCGGTGGCTGGCTGGCCGGGCTGCGTCAACGCGGTTGGCTGCAAGGGTGCCGAACACAGGTGTTGCATGCCTTCTCGGGGCAGATGCTTTGGCATATCCAGCTGCAGCTGTCCTCCAACGCTTCCCCAAGCGCCGCAAAGACGCTTCTGCTTGGCTGGCTGGACTTCATCCGGCAGCAGGCGCCGCAACAGCTGAACAATGCCTACAGCCACCTGCAGCAACGCCGCGAACAGGCTGGAAGTGCCCTCGACCTTGTCCGACGCGATAGCACCGGCTGGCCACTCCAAGGGCTCGACGAACAAGGCCTGGTGGCGCTCGACAAACTCCTGGACGCCCTGCCACACCAGCGTTCGGGCCGCTGGCGGCTGCCGCCCGCAGAAGCACTGCTGGATGCTTCGCTGCCAGTGGGCATCGCCCATCCGCCCCTTGGCCTGTGCATCGACAACACCCTGCCATCCACGCGACAGTTCGCCGCCTTGTACCTGCGCTGGCACATCCCCTCACCCTTGCGCCGACGCTTTCAGGCCATCCTTGAGCGTGCCCTGCAACCGCTACAGGAGCGCGCCGAGCGGGTCTCGTTGCAATTCACGTTCAGCGCCAGCGGCGAGTGCTGGCAGTTGCGTGTCGCCGGACAACCCATGGCAGTGATCCGGTGCGTCGAGGAAGCCCTCGGACTCATGCGAGCCCCGGCCGCACAGTACTGGCAGGCGCCAGCAACCGTGCAACCGGCATTGATCCCAATACGCGCTCTGCTCAAAGTGCTCCCGGATGCGTTGCTGCCAGGTGAGGCGCAAGCACAGCCATCTTGCCTCCTCGATTCCCCACTGCTCGACGCACTCTGGCAACAGGCCCGCTGGCGCGGCCTGGCGGTAGGTTTCAACGATACGCAGCTCGGCGCCCTGGGCGCGGCCTTGGCGGGTGTCATGGGGTTGCCCGGCGAAACACTACCTCCAGCAGGCATCCAAGCACGCCAATGGCGCCAGGTCCCCACCCAAGGCAGCGAACCCGCCCTGCTGCTGTTCTGCCCGCTGCCAGCAGCACTGCAAGCCTGTGGCCGCCTGCTTGCACATTTGCTGCAGGGCCCGGTCTACCAGCGCCTGCGGGTCGAGCTGCAATTGGGGTATGCAGTGTTCAGCGCGTTTCGCCAGGTCGAGGGCCACGCCGGTCTGCTGTTCGGCGTGCAATCACCGCACGCCAGCCACGCGCAGATTCTCGGGCACCTGCTCACGCTGTTGAACGATGGCGTGCGTCTCGACATCGACGCCCGCCAACGGCTTGCCGAGCAATTCGACGAGTCCGCCATGCCGAACCCGGAAGTCGCCGAATGGGCCTGGCAAGCACATATGGCGACACAAAATCCGGATCTATCCGAAATGAAGCGGTCTATTCTCTCTGTCGAGCAGCCGCAACTGGATGCCTTGTTACAGCAGTTGCTTGCCGCCGAACACGGTTGGCTGTGCCTGGCCAATGCCAAAGCGCCGGACGACCAGTGGCAGGCAACAGAATTGGATTGTTACTGAGAATGCAAGGGCGCTTTTCGAAGAATTAACCTTTCGGTACAAATTTTTCTTGTAAGATAGCGCAATCTCGGTCAATGGAATCGCCAAATACAGGCGATATCCGGCCGTCACCGTTCAACCCAAACCCATCCGGAAGGAGTCATCCCATGTGGACCAAACCTGCATACACCGACCTGCGTATCGGCTTCGAAGTGACCATGTACTTCGCCAACCGCTAAACAGTAGCGCGGTTAGACGCCTCGGCCTGCCGGGGCGTTGTCGTTTTTCGGATACGGTTTGAAAAGGGTCGCCATGTACATCCAGATTCTCGGTTCCGCCGCCGGTGGCGGATTCCCCCAGTGGAACTGCAACTGCGTCAACTGCAAGGGTTATCGCGACGGCACCTTGCGCGCCAGCGCGCGCACCCAGTCGTCCATCGCCCTGTCCGACGACGGCGAGCACTGGATCCTGTGCAACGCCTCACCGGACATCCGCGCCCAGTTGCAGGCATTCGCGCCGATGCAACCGGCCCGCGCCCTGCGCGACACTGGCATCAACGCCATCGTCCTGCTCGACAGCCAGATCGACCACACCACCGGCCTGCTCAGCCTGCGCGAAGGCTGCCCGCACCAGGTGTGGTGCACCGACATGGTTCACCAGGATCTGACCACGGGCTTCCCGCTGTTCAACATGCTCAGCCACTGGAACGGTGGCCTCGTGTGGAACCGCATCGAGCTGGAAGGCAGCTTTGTCATCGAGGCCTGCCCGAACCTCAGGTTCACCCCCTTCCCCCTGCGCAGCGCCGCTCCGCCCTACTCGCCGCACCGCTTCGACCCACACCCAGGCGACAACCTCGGGCTGCTGGTGGAAGACACCCGCACCGGCGGCAAACTGTTCTATGCCCCGGGCCTGGGCCAGGTCGACGACAAGCTGCTGCAGATGATGGGCGGCGCCGACTGCCTGCTGGTCGACGGCACCCTGTGGGAGGATGATGAAATGCAACGCCGCGGTGTCGGCACCCGTACCGGCCGCGAGATGGGCCATCTGGCGCAGAACGGGCCGGGTGGCATGCTCGAGGTGCTGGATGGTTTCCCGCGCCAGCGCAAGGTGCTCATCCATATCAACAACACCAACCCGATTCTCGATGAGGACTCCCCCGAACGCGCCGAAGTGGTTCGCCGCGGGGTGGAAGTCGCCTTCGATGGCATGAGCCTCAAGCTGTGAGTGCCGCCCCCAGGAGTCCGCTTGATGAATGACGCCGCACCGATGTCACCTGCCGAGTTCGAGCAGGCCCTGCGCGCCAAGGGCGCCTTCTACCACATCCACCACCCCTACCACGTGGCGATGTATGAAGGCCGCGCCACCCGCGAGCAGATCCAGGGCTGGGTGGCCAACCGCTTCTACTACCAGGTGAACATCCCCATGAAGGATGCCGCGATCCTGGCCAACTGCCCGGACCGCGAGGTGCGCCGCGAGTGGGTCCAGCGCCTGCTCGACCATGACGGCGCGCCGGGCGAGGACGGCGGCATCGAAGCCTGGCTGCGTCTCGGCCAGGCCGTGGGCCTGGACCCGGACCAACTGCGCAGCCAGGAGCTGGTGCTGCCCGGCGTGCGCTTCGCCGTCGACGCCTACGTCAACTTCGCCCGCCGCGCCAGCTGGCAGGAGGCCGCCAGCAGCTCGCTGACCGAGCTGTTCGCCCCGCAGATCCACCAGTCGCGCCTGGACAGCTGGCCGCAGCACTACCCGTGGATCGACCCGGCCGGCTACGAATACTTCCGCACCCGCCTGGGCCAGGCCCGCCGTGATGTCGAGCATGGCCTGGCGATCACCCTGGCGCACTACACCACCCGCGAGGGCCAGGCGCGCATGCTGGAGATCCTGCAGTTCAAGCTGGATATCCTCTGGAGCATGCTCGATGCCATGAGCATGGCCTACGAATTGAACCGCCCGCCCTATCACAGCGTCACAAGCGAGCGGGTCTGGCACAAGGGAATCGCCTTATGAGTTTCGACCGTCAACAGGTGCCTGCATGGCGCCCCGGCTACCGCTTCCAGTATGAGCCGGCGCAGAAAGGCCATGTGCTGCTGTACCCCGAAGGCATGATCAAGCTCAACGACAGCGCTGGCCTGATCGGCGGGCTGATCGACGGCCAACGCAGCGTCGCAGCCATCATCGATGAGCTGCAGCAGCAATTCCCCGGTGTGCCCGAAGTCGCCGACGACATCGAGCAGTTCATGGAGGTGGCCCGTGCCGAACACTGGATCACCCTCGCCTGAGGTGCCGGTCGGCCTGCCTTTGTGGCTGCTGGCCGAGCTCACCTACCGCTGCCCGTTGCAGTGCCCATACTGCTCCAACCCGCTGGATTTCGCCGAGCAGGGCAAGGAGCTGAGCACCGCGCAGTGGTTCAAGGTGATGGCCGAGGCCCGCGAAATGGGTGCCGCGCAGATTGGCTTCTCCGGCGGTGAACCGCTGGTGCGCCAGGACCTCGCCGAGCTGATCGGCGAAGCCCGGCGCCTGGGTTACTACACCAACCTGATCACCTCGGGCATCGGCCTGACCGAGCAGAAGATCGCCGCGTTCAAGCAGGCCGGGCTGGACCATATCCAGATCAGCTTCCAGGCCAGCGACGAACAGGTGAACAACCTGCTGGCCGGGTCGAAGAAGGCCTTCGCGCAGAAGCTGGAAATGGCCCGGGCGGTGAAAGCCCATGGCTACCCGATGGTGCTGAACTTCGTCACCCACCGGCACAATATCGACAAGATCGACCGCATCATCGAGCTGTGCATCGCACTGGAAGCCGACTTCGTCGAGCTCGCCACCTGCCAGTTCTACGGCTGGGCGCACCTCAATCGCCTGGGCCTGCTGCCGACCCGCGCGCAGCTGGAGCGGGCCGAGCGCATCACCAATGAGTACCGCGCCAAGCTCAAGGCAGAGGGTAGCCCCTGCAAGCTGATCTTCGTCACCCCGGACTACTACGAAGAGCGCCCCAAGGCCTGCATGAATGGCTGGGGCAGCCTGTTCCTGACCATTACCCCGGACGGCACGGCACTGCCCTGTCATGGTGCGCGTCAGCTGCCGGTACAGTTTCCGAATGTGCGCGACCACGACCTGCGGCACATCTGGTACGACTCGTTCGGCTTCAACCGCTTCCGTGGCTATGAATGGATGCCCGAGCCATGCCGCTCGTGCGACGAGAAGGAGAAGGACTTCGGCGGCTGCCGCTGTCAGGCCTTCATGCTCACCGGCGACGCCAGCAAGGCCGACCCGGTGTGCGGCAAGTCACCCGACCACGGCATCATCCTCAAGGCACGCGAGGAGGCCGAACAGGCGACACTGGAGATCGAACAGATGACCTTCCGCAACGAGCGCAATTCCCATGTCATCGCCCGCGGCTGAGTTCAGCGCCGCCCAGGCGGTGGCCGCTGGCACCGACTTCGCCGAGCTCAAGGTCAACGAGCAAGGCTTGTTCTGGAACGAGTTCCGCCCCGCCGATGGCGCCTGCCGGATCTGGCACTGGCACGATCAGCAGGCGCGCTGCCTGACCCCCGACGGGTTCAGTGTGCGCAGCCGGGTCTACGAATATGGCGGCGGCAGCTTCTGCCTCGCGGGCGACGCAGTAGTGTTCGTCAATGAGAGGGATCAGCAGGTCTACCGCCAGGCGCTGGACGGCACTGCACCCCGTGCATTGACCCATGACGAGCAGTGCCGTTACGGCGATGTGCAATGGCATGACGGGGTGCTGCTGGCTGTCGAGGAACGCCACGCTGAACGCGTCGAGCATCGTCTGGTTGCCTTCGAGGAGGGGCGGCGTACGGTCCTTGCCGAAGGTGCGGACTTCTACGCGTCCCCCACACTGAGCAACGATGGTCGACGCCTGGCCTGGGTCGAGTGGGACCGCCCGGCACAGCCCTGGACGGTGACCCGCTTGATGTGTCGTGAGCGAGAGGCCAGTGGCGTCTGGGGCGTGGCGCGCTGTATCGCCGGGCTCGACGAATCGCTGCAGCAACCTCGTTTCGATGCCGATGGCCACTTGTACTGCCTCTCTGACCGAGACGGATTCTGGCAACCCTGGGGTGAAGTGGCGGGGCACTGGCAAGCCCTGCCCGCCGCACCTGCCGACCATGCTGGTGCCCCCTGGCAAATGGGCGCCAGTACCTGGCTACCCTTCGGCCCCGGTCAATACCTGGCCAGCTGGTTCGAAGATGGCTTCGGGCAGCTGGGCCTGCGCAACTTCGACGGTGAAATGGAACGCTTCGCCAGCGCCTATACCCGGTTCCGCAGCCTAGCGATGGACAATGGGCACATCTATGCCATCGCGGCATCGCCGATCAGCCCGGCTGCGGTCATTGCCATCGACCGTGGCAACCACGAGGTACAGGTCCTGGCCGGCGGCGCGCAAGTCCTGCCCAGTGGGGCGATCAGCCTTCCCCAGCCCATCCGTTACAACAGCGGCGATGGCCAGGCCCACGGCTTCTTCTACCCCGCCATCGACAGCAGCACCCCACCACCGCTGGTGGTGTTCATCCACGGCGGGCCTACCTCGGCCTGCTACCCGGTGCTGGATACCCGTATCCAATACTGGACCCAGCGTGGCTTTGCCGTCGCCGACCTCAATTACCGGGGCAGCAGCTGCTATGGCCGGGCCTACCGGCAGGCCTTGCACCTGCGCTGGGGTGAAAGTGACGTGGAAGATGCCTGCGCCGCGGTCGCTCATCTTGCCGAGCAGGGGCTGGTCGACCCCGGCCAGGCGTTCATTCGTGGCGGCAGCGCCGGTGGCTACACCACGCTGTGCGCCCTGGCTTTCCATGATGTGTTCCGCGCGGGTGCCAGCCTGTATGGCGTGAGTGACCCGCTGGCGCTGGGGCGGGCGACCCACAAGTTCGAGGGTGACTACCTTGACTGGCTGATCGGCGACCCGGAGCGGGATGCCGAACGCTATCGCCGGCGCACGCCATTGCTGCATGCCGAACGGATTCAAGTGCCGGTGATCTTCTTCCAGGGCGAACTGGATGCGGTGGTGGTGCCGGAGCAGACGCGCAGCATGCTGGAAGCGCTGAAGGCCAATGGCATCGAGGCCGAGGGGCATTTCTATGCGGGTGAGCGGCATGGGTTCCGTCAGGCAGAGAACCTGGCGCATGCGCTGGAAGAAGAGTGGAAGTTCTATTGCCGGGTACTTGGTCGGTAAACACCAGCCCGGCTTTGCCGGGCATCGCCAGCAAGGCTGGCTCCTACGGAATGCGTTTGCTGCAGAAGCGTTCGCGCACCTGTAGGAGCCGGCTTGCCGGCGAACCAGGCGACGCGATGCATGGCACCGGCCTTGCCGGTGTTCGCCGGCTTGCCGGCTCCTACGGGAGTTCGTCTGGGCGGCAGGCAAACAAAAACGCCCCCGGCCTTTCGACCGGGGGCGTTTTCATTTCAGCCTGAAACTAATCAGTTCTTGGCTTTCTTGGCAGCGCGGGTACGCTCGCCTTCGTCGAGGATCTTCTTGCGCAGACGGATCGACTTAGGCGTGACTTCGCACAGCTCGTCGTCCTGGATGAATTCCAGGGCCTGCTCGAGGGTGTGGCGAACCGGCGGGACCAGGGCGATGACTTCGTCCTTGCCCGAAGCACGCATGTTGTCGAGCTTCTTGCCTTTGGTCGGGTTCACGCCCAGGTCGTTGTCACGGCTGTTCAGGCCGATGATCTGACCGTTGTAGATGTCCTGGCCGTGCTCGATGAACAGCTTGCCGCGCGCCTGCAGGGTTTCCAGCGAGTAGGTCAGCGCCTTGCCGGTCTCGATCGAAACCAGAACGCCGTTCAGGCGGCCGGACATGGTGCCTGGCTTCATGGTGTCGTAGCGATCGAAGATCGAGGTCAGGATGCCAGCACCGTTGGTCAGGGTCAGGAACTGGTTACGGAAACCGATCAGACCGCGAGCCGGTACGTTGTACTCCAGACGCACACGGCCCTTGCCATCCGGCGCCATGTTGGTCAGGTCGCCCTTACGCAGGCCCATCTCTTCCATGACCTTGCCCTGGGATTCTTCAGGGATGTCGATGGTGACGTTCTCGAACGGCTCCTGCTTGACGCCGTTCACTTCACGGATGATCACTTCAGGACGGCCCACGGCCATCTCGAAGCCTTCGCGACGCATGGTTTCGATCAGTACCGACAGGTGCAGCTCACCACGGCCGGAAACCTTGAACTTGTCAGCCGAGTCGCCTTCTTCAACGCGCAGTGCAACGTTGTACAGCAGCTCTTTGTCCAGACGCTCCTTGATGTTACGGGAGGTCACGAACTTGCCTTCCTTGCCGCAGAACGGCGAGTCGTTGACCTGGAAGGTCATCGAAACGGTCGGCTCGTCGACGGTCAGGGGCTTCATCGCCTCGACGTTGTTCATGTCGCACAGGGTGTCGGAAATGAACAGCTCGTCGAAACCGCTGATGCAGACGATGTCGCCAGCCTGGGCTTCTTCGACGTCGATGCGGTGCAGGCCGTGGTGGCCCATCAGCTTCAGGATACGGCCGTTACGCTTCTTGCCGTCGACATCGATGGCGACAACCGGAGTGTTCGGCTTGATACGACCACGGGCGATGCGGCCAACACCGATAACACCGAGGAAGCTGTTGTAGTCCAGTGCGGAGATCTGCATCTGGAACGGGCCATCGACGTCAACGCTTGGCGCTGGCACGTTGTCGACGATCGACTGGTACAGCGGGGTCATGTCTTCGGCCATGGCGGTGTGGTCAAGACCGGCGATGCCGTTCAGGGCCGAGGCGTAGACAACCTGGAAGTCCAGCTGGTCGTCGGTGGCGCCGAGGTTGTCGAACAGGTCGAAGATCTGGTCCAGAACCCAGTCAGGACGCGCGCCCGGACGGTCGACCTTGTTGATCACGACGATCGGCTTCAGGCCAGCTTCGAAGGCTTTCTTAGTAACGAAGCGGGTTTGCGGCATCGGGCCGTCCTGGGCGTCGACCAGCAGCAGCACGGAGTCGACCATCGACATTACACGCTCAACCTCGCCACCGAAGTCGGCGTGGCCGGGGGTGTCGACGATGTTGATGTGGTAGCCGTTCCAGTTGATGGCGGTGTTTTTCGCCAGGATGGTAATGCCGCGCTCTTTTTCCTGGTCGTTGGAGTCCATGACGCGCTCGTCGTTGAGCTCGTTACGCTCCAGGGTGCCGGACTGGCGCAGGAGTTTGTCGACCAGGGTGGTTTTACCATGGTCAACGTGGGCGATGATGGCGATGTTACGCAGATTTTCGATCACAACTGTATCTCGATCAGAGGATTCGGTTGCCACCCAGTGTAGGTGGCCAATATGTACGGTTTGAGGCTCAGCGGGCCCGGTGGTCGGGAGGGCGATGGCGGATGCTGCCGCCATACAGCCCTGGCGTCTTATGTCGGACGATAAACACGCACATTGGCATGTCCCTCACTGAGCAGGTGGTGTGCGTGCAGACGGCTCATCACACCCTTGTCGCAATACAGCAGGTACTGGCGGGTCTCATCGAGATGCTTGAACTTGCTGTTGATCGCGTAGAACGGCAGTGCCTGGACTTCGACGCCTTCGAGCACCAGGGGTTCGTCTTCCTGGGCATCGGGGTGACGAATGTCGATGACGATCTGGCCGGGCAGTGCCTCAGTCACTTCCTCGATCTCGATGTCCTTGCCCAGCTCGTCGATCACGTGGTCGATGGAGATGAACTTGGCGCGCTCCAGGGCGCGCTCGAGCACGGCCATGTCGAATTGCTTTTCTTCATGCTCCATGCGGTGACGCTTGGCATGGGTGGTCGGGTTCACCGAGATCACGCCGCAGTACTCAGGCATGTGCTTGGCGAAGTCGGCGGTGCCGATTTCGGTGGCCTGGTCGATGATGTCCTGCTTGTGGCTGGCCAAAAGCGGGCGCAGCACCAGTTTCTCGGTGGCCGAGTCGATGATCGACAGGTTGGGCAGGGTCTGGCTGGAGACCTGAGAGATCGCCTCGCCGGTGACCAGGGCATCGATCTCCAGGCGGTCGGCCATGCGCGCGGCGGCGCGCAGCATCATGCGCTTGAGCGTGACGCCCATGTAGCTGTTGTCGACCTTGTTGAGAATCTCGCCGACCACTTCCTCGAACGGCACGCTGATGAACAGCACGCGCTGGCTGCTGCCGTACTTCTTCCACAGGAAGTGGGCCACTTCCATCACGCCCAGTTCGTGGGCACGGCCACCGAGGTTGAAGAAGCAGAAGTGGGTCATCAGGCCGCGGCGCATCATCTGGTAGGCCGCCACGGTGGAGTCGAAGCCACCGGACATCAGCACCAGCGTTTGCTCAAGGGCGCCCAGCGGGTAGCCGCCGATGCCGTTGTGCTGGTTGTGGATCACGTACAGGCGCTGGTCGCGGATCTCGATGCGCACCAGCACTTCGGGCTTCTTCAGCTCGATACCGGCGGCGCCGCACTGCTGGCGCAGCTGGCTGCCGACGTAGCGGTCGACGTCCATCGAGGTGAAGTCGTGGTGGCCACCGCGCTTGCAGCGCACGGCGAAGTGCTTGCCGGCCAGTTGGTGGCCGAAGTGGTGCTTGCACTTGGCGACGATGTCGTCGAAGTCGCCCAACGGGTACTCCTCGACCTGCAGGAAGTGGGTGATACCCGGGGTGCAGGTGAGGCGCTCGATCATTTCGCGCTGGACTTTCTCGTCCTCGACGCGGGTGACCACCTCGAGGTTGTCCCAGACACCATCAACCGCGAGCTCGGGATCCAGGTCCTTAAGCACGTTGCGGATGTTCTTGGCGAGCTGGCGGATGAAGCGCTTGCGCACCGGCCGGCTCTTGATGGTGATCTCTGGGAAGACTTTGACGATAAGTTTCATTGGTTTAACAGCGCGCGCAGGGCCTGCCGAAAATGAGGGGCGCGAATTATAGCGGAAATTGCTCAAGGTTTGAGCAACTTTTGTACAGAAGGTTGGATTTACCAAGCTCAAGCCAAGCGCCACACCTGTAGGAGCCGGCTTTGCCGGCGAATAGGCCGGCCCAGGCGCTACAGGGCGATTGCCAGGATCGATGTGGGGCGTTAGGTCTTGGGCTGCCCATGCGGCCGCTTTCGCCGGCAAAGCCGGCTCCTACAGGGGGAAGTCGTCGTCAAACCCGCACCGCACCAATATGGTGCATACGATCCTGCTTGCGCCCTTAATGCGTGCACGATTCCTTCCTGCAGCTACGCTAAGTGCCCGTCAACGCCGGGTTTTATCCCGGCCTCGCCATTTTTGGGCACTGGCATGCAATTTGCTCCCTTGTGAGGCAGGTAAGCTTGGCCGACTATCCGCGCCCAGCGACACCCTTTTTCCAGGGCAGCGGCCAACCGCGCCCTAGACCATCCGGAGGACAACATGTCGAAGTCGGTTCAACTCATCAAAGATCATGACGTCAAGTGGATTGATCTGCGTTTCACGGACACCAAAGGCAAGCAGCACCACGTCACCATGCCGGCTCGCGATGCGCTGGAAGACGACTTCTTCGAAATCGGCAAGATGTTCGACGGCTCGTCGATCGAAGGCTGGAAAGGCATCGAAGCCTCCGACATGATCCTGCTGCCGGATGACGCCTCCGCCGTGCTGGACCCGTTCACCGAAGAGCCGACCCTGATCCTGGTCTGCGACGTGATCGAGCCGTCCACCATGCAAGGCTACGACCGCGACCCACGCGCCATCGCCAAGCGTGCCGAAGAGTACCTGAAGACCACCGGTATCGGTGACACCGTCTTCGTCGGCCCGGAGCCCGAGTTCTTCATCTTCGACCAGGTCAAGTTCAAGTCGGACATCTCCGGCTCGATGTTCAAGATCTACTCCGAGCAAGGCTCCTGGATGACCGACCAGGACGTCGAGGGCGGCAACAAGGGCCACCGCCCAGCCGTCAAAGGTGGCTACTTCCCGGTTCCGCCGTGCGACCACGACCACGAAATTCGTACCGCCATGTGCAACGCCATGGAAGAGATGGGCCTGGTCATCGAAGTTCACCACCACGAAGTGGCGACTGCCGGCCAGAACGAGATCGGTGTGAAGTTCAACACCCTGGTCACCAAGGCTGACGAAGTCCAGACCCTGAAGTACTGCGTGCACAACGTGGCCGACGCCTACGGCAAGACCGCCACCTTCATGCCGAAGCCGCTGTACGGCGACAACGGTTCGGGCATGCACGTGCACATGTCGATCTCCAAGGATGGCAAGAACACCTTCTCGGGCGAAGGCTATGCCGGCCTGTCCGACACCGCCCTGTACTTCATCGGCGGTATCATCAAGCACGGTAAGGCCCTGAACGGCTTCACCAACCCGGCCACCAACTCGTACAAGCGCCTGGTACCTGGCTTCGAAGCTCCGGTGATGCTGGCCTACTCGGCCCGCAACCGTTCGGCCTCGATCCGTATCCCGTACGTTTCCAGCCCGAAAGCCCGCCGCATCGAGGCGCGCTTCCCGGACCCGGCCGCCAACCCGTACCTGTGCTTCGCCGCCCTGCTGATGGCCGGCCTGGACGGTATCCAGAACAAGATCCACCCAGGCGATGCCGCCGACAAGAACCTGTACGACCTGCCGCCTGAAGAGGCCAAAGAGATCCCACAGGTTTGCGGCAGCCTGAAAGAAGCCCTGGAAGAGCTGGACAAGGGCCGTGCGTTCCTGACCAAGGGCGGCGTGTTCTCCGACGACTTCATCGATGCCTACATCGAGCTGAAGTCGGAAGAAGAGATCAAGGTCCGTACCTTCGTTCACCCGCTGGAATACGACCTGTACTACAGCGTTTGATGTAGCCGACGCCTGGCGTCGCCGACATCGATCTGAAACGGCCTCCCTCGGGAGGCCGTTTCTATTTGCACAACGGCAAGACAGGACTAAACCTATTGCCGCCTTCGAACCTATACAGAGACTTCAGTCTCCATCTATCTCAGGAGACCGCCATGCGTATCCCCCTTGCCCTGACCTGCTGCATTGCCTTGTCCGGCTGCGCCACCCCACCACCTCCCTCCCCTGCACTTGGCCACCTGCTCGACACCATCGATCGGCGCCTGGACCTCGCCGAGACAGTCGCCCTGCACAAGTGGGACCAGCGCCAGGCGGTTCAAGCCAGCGCCCGCGAAGAACAAGTGCTGGCCAGTGCACGCCAGGCTGCACCTGCCCATCAGCTTGATCCGGCGCGCGCTGCAGCGTTCTTCGCCGACCAGATGGAGGCCAATAAACTGCTGCAGTATCAGTTGCTCGACAGCTGGCACCTCGCACGGAAAGCGCCCAGCCTCGCCCAACGGGACCTTGGCAAGGAGGTGCGCCCCGAACTGGACCGGCTGCAAGAGCAACTGCTCGCCGCCCTTGCCCGCTTCGACCAGGCGATGCCAGGCGATTGCGCCACTCAGCTGGCCGACGCCCTGCAACAGCGCACGCACAACCCGGCTCGCCACCTTGCCTTGGTCCGCGCCAGCGGCCAGCTGTGCAAAACGCCGTGACCGCTCTATGCTCCATATTGGTGCACAAACAGATCGAGCGCCCCATCATGCACCCCAATATGGGTCACAAGAATCGATAAACCAGGGCTTTCTGGTCTGTATTTGCGCATAACCAGGGCTTTATCCGGATATTCCGCTTCTTTTCGGAGCCTTGGTTTGGTTCTTGCATTTTCACAGCATCCAGCACGTTATCCGTGCGCGCCCCTGGCCAGCCTCGGGGCGCCCATGTGCCAAAAGAGGTCAACGACGCCTTATGACCATCAGTGATGCACAGCACCGTCTGCTCCTGGACAACCTGACCACGGCCACGCTCCTGCTCAACGCCGAGCTGCGCCTTGAGTACATGAACCCGGCCGCGGAAATGCTCCTAGCCGTCAGCGGCCAACGCAGCCATGGGCAGTTCATCAGCGAGCTGTTCACCGAATCGACCGAGGCGCTCAACTCGCTGCGCCAGGCGGTCGAGCAGGCGCACCCGTTCACCAAGCGCGAAGCCCAGCTGACCTCGCTGACTGGCCAGACCATCACCGTCGACTATGCCGTCACCCCCATCCTGCACCAGGGCCAGACCCTGCTGCTGCTCGAAGTGCACCCACGTGATCGCCTGCTGCGCATCACCAAGGAAGAAGCCCAGCTGAGCAAGCAGGAAACCACCAAGATGCTGGTGCGCGGCCTGGCCCACGAGATCAAGAACCCGCTGGGCGGCATCCGCGGCGCGGCACAGTTGCTGGCCCGGGAACTGCCCGAGGACGGCCTGCGCGACTACACCAACGTGATCATCGAGGAAGCCGACCGCCTGCGGAACCTGGTCGACCGCATGCTCGGTTCGAACAAGCTGCCGTCGCTGGCCATGACCAATATCCACGAAGTGCTGGAGCGGGTGTGCAGCCTGGTCGAAGCCGAAAGCCAGGGTTGCATCACGTTGGTGCGCGACTACGACCCGAGCCTTCCTGACGTGCTGATCGACCGTGAACAGATGATCCAGGCCGTACTCAACATCGTGCGCAACGCCATGCAGGCCATCGGCAGCCAGAACGAGCTGCGCCTGGGGCGTATTGCGCTGCGCAGCCGCGCGGTGCGCCAGTTCACCATCGGCCATGTGCGCCACCGCCTGGTGGCCCGGGTCGAGATCGTCGACAACGGCCCGGGCATTCCCCCGGAGCTGCAGGACACCCTCTTCTACCCCATGGTCAGCGGCCGCCCGGACGGTACCGGGCTGGGCCTGGCCATCACCCAGAACATCATCAGCCAGCACCAGGGCCTGATCGAGTGTGAAAGCCACCCCGGCCATACCGCGTTCTCGATCTACCTGCCCCTGGAACAAGGAGCCACCGCCCCATGAGCCGAAGTGAAACCGTCTGGATCGTCGATGATGATCGCTCCATCCGCTGGGTCCTGGAAAAGGCCCTGCAGCAGGAGGGCATGACCACCCAGAGCTTCGACAGTGCCGACGGTGTCATGGGCCGCCTGGCCCGCCAGCAACCGGACGTGATCATTTCCGATATCCGCATGCCGGGGGCCAGCGGCCTTGATTTGCTGGCGCAGATCCGCGAGCAGCACCCGCGCCTGCCGGTGATCATCATGACCGCCCACTCCGACCTGGACAGCGCCGTGGCGTCGTACCAGGGTGGCGCCTTCGAGTATCTGCCCAAGCCGTTCGACGTCGACGAGGCGGTGTCGCTGGTCAAGCGCGCCAACCAGCACGCCCAGGAGCAACAGGCGCTGGACGTGCCGCAAGCCCTGGCCCGCACCCCCGAGATCATTGGCGAGGCGCCGGCGATGCAGGAGGTGTTCCGCGCCATCGGGCGCCTCAGCCACTCCAACATCACCGTGCTGATCAATGGCGAATCCGGTACCGGTAAAGAACTGGTGGCCCACGCCCTGCACCGCCACAGCCCGCGTGCGGCGTCGCCGTTCATCGCCCTGAACATGGCGGCGATCCCCAAGGACCTGATGGAATCCGAGCTGTTCGGCCATGAGAAAGGCGCCTTCACCGGCGCCGCCAACCTGCGCCGTGGCCGCTTCGAGCAGGCCGACGGCGGCACGCTGTTCCTCGACGAGATCGGCGACATGCCCGCCGACACCCAGACCCGCCTGCTGCGGGTGCTGGCCGATGGCGAGTTCTACCGGGTCGGCGGCCATGTGCCGGTGAAGGTGGACGTGCGCATCATCGCCGCCACCCACCAGAACCTCGAGTCGCTGGTGCAGGCCGGCAAGTTCCGGGAAGACCTGTTCCACCGCCTCAATGTGATCCGCATCCATATCCCACGCCTGGCTGACCGGCGCGAAGACATCCCGGCCTTGGCCCGTCACTTCCTCGGCCGCGCCGCCCAGGAGCTGGCGGTCGAGCCCAAGCTGCTCAAGCCGGAAACCGAGGAATTCATCCGCAACCTGCCGTGGCCGGGCAACGTGCGCCAGCTGGAGAACACCTGCCGCTGGATCACCGTGATGGCGTCCAGCCGCGAAGTGCTGGTCGGCGACCTGCCCCCGGAACTGCTCAACCTGCCCCAGGACGCCGCGCCGGTGACCAACTGGGAGCAGGCTCTGCGCCAGTGGGCCGACCAGGCCCTGGCCCGTGGCCAGTCGAGCCTGCTCGACAGCGCCGTGCCCAGCTTCGAGCGGATCATGATCGAGACCGCGCTCAAGCACACCGCAGGGCGCCGCCGTGACGCGGCGGTGCTGCTGGGCTGGGGGCGCAATACCCTGACGCGCAAGATCAAGGAGTTGGGGATGAAGGTCGATGGTGGGGATGATGACGAGGGTGAAGATCACTGAGTTGAGCGGAAGTATTCAGCCTGGGGCTGCTGCGCAGCCCTTCGCCGGCAAGCCGGCTCCTACAGGTGTGACGCCATTCTTGTAGGAGCCGGCTTGCCGGCGAAGGGCCGCAAGGCGGCCCCAGTCGTTTCCAGGCCCCATGCACCGATCCTGTGCCCCTTGCACCGTGTGAAGGCACAAATCCCATCAAAACCTGGCTAAACAGCCCTCAACGCCAGCATTTACGGGCAAGGAAAACCTGGCACGCCCCCTGCAATAGACACTGTATCTCCAGTTTCGGGGGCCTCGGTACAGGCAGGCCGGGATACCCCCTCTTTACTTCGCCATCGCGCAAGTTTCGGGGACCCTGGTACAGGCAGGCCGGGACATCCCCTCTTTTATTCGTGCAGCCTCACCTGCACCCGCCAGCGCCCATCGTCCTCTGCACCGGACCACTCACCGTGCAGGGGACGGGCGGCCACCACGCTCAGCACCAGCCCTTCTTCGCTTTTCTGCAGGCGCCAGCCCACCGGCTTGCCCTGCATCGTCAACTGGCCACGCTGGGCCTTGCCCTGGGCCTCGAACACCACCGCCACGGTGCCTTCGACATTCTCACCGTGCAGCTTGGGCTCCTCGTTGAACCACAGGTCGAGGCCGTCCTGCACCACCGTTACCTGCTCCAGCACACGCTCCTCGGGCGTGGTCAGGCGGCCGATCATCAGGCCGACCATCAGCCCGACAATCGCCAGGGACAGGATCACCCGCGGGAAGGCCTTCGAACGCAGGTCCGGTTCGAGGGTAGAATGCTCGTCATCTTCACGCCTGGAGCCGTGCATGTTTCACGTCATCCTTTTTCAACCAGAAATTCCGCCGAACACCGGCAACATCATCCGCCTCTGCGCCAACAGCGGTTGCGCCCTGCACCTGATCGAGCCCATCAGCTTCGAACTGGACGACAAGCGCCTGCGCCGGGCAGGGCTGGATTACCACGAGTATGCCACGCTCAAGCGCCACGAGAGCCTGGCCGGATGCCTGGAAAGCCTAGGCAACCCGCGGCTGTTCGCCTTTACCACCAAGGGTTCGCACCCCTTCCACGAGGTCGCCTACCAGCCTGGTGACGCCTTCCTGTTCGGCCCTGAGAGCCGTGGCCTGCCGGCGGAGGTGCTGGACAGCCTGCCGGCGGAGCAGCGCCTGCGCCTGCCGATGCGGCCTGGCTGCCGCAGCCTGAACCTGTCCAACACCGTGGCGGTGACGGTTTACGAGGCGTGGCGCCAGCAGGGCTTTGCCGGGAGCTGAGCGGGTTCGCCGGCAAGCCGGCTCCTACGTCACCTGTAGGAGCCGGCTTGCCGGCGAACAGTCCCGACAGGCAAGAAAAAAGCGCCCCTCGAGGCGCTTTTTCATGGCTTGCAGCCTTACTGCACGGTCGGCACTTCACCGGCTTCCTGCATGCGCTGCATCTCTTGCGCGTACAGGGCGTCGAAGTTGACCGGCGACAGCATCAGTGCCGGGAACGAACCGCGGGTCACCAGGCTGTCCAGGGTTTCACGGGCGTACGGGAACAGGATGTTCGGGCAGAAGGCGCCGAGGGTGTGGCTCATGGAAGCGGCGTCGAGGTTGGCGATCAGGAAGATGCCGGCCTGCTGCACTTCGGCGATGAAGGCCACTTCGTCACCGTTCTTGACGGTTACCGACAGGGTCAGCACCACTTCGTGGAAGTCGCCTTCCAGGGCTTTCTGGCGGGTGTTCAGGTCCAGCGAAACGCTCGGTTCCCACTGCTGGCGGAAGATCTGCGGGCTTTTCGGGGCCTCGAACGACAGATCGCGCACGTAGATGCGCTGCAGGGAGAATTGTGGGGCGTTGGCGTCAGTGGCGCCGTTGGTCTGTTGCTCGGTCATGGCAGATCCTTTTCCTAATGTTCTTGAATGCAGTGCGAATCAGGCCGCCAGCAGCGCGTCGAGCTTGCCGGCGCGCTCCAGGGCATAGAGGTCATCGCATCCACCGACGTGCGTGCTGCCGATCCAGATCTGCGGCACCGAGGTGCGCCCGGCCTTCTGGCTCATTTCGGCGCGAACCTGGGGTTTGCCGTCGACCTTGATCTCCTCGAACGCCACGCCCTTGCTCTCGAGCAGGTACTTGGCGCGCATGCAGTAGGGGCAGTAGTCGCTGGAATAGACGATGACGGGCTTCATATCACTTCACCAGGGGCAGGTTATCGGCTTTCCAGCTGGAAACGCCACCGCTGAGCTTGGCGGCGGTGAAACCAGCCTTGAGCAGCTCGCGGCACAGGGTGCCGGACTGCTGGCCCATCGCGTCGACGACGATCAGGGTCTTGTCTTTGTGCTTTTCCAGCTCGCTCATGCGGCCGGCCACTTTGTCCTGCGGAATGCTCAGCGCACCGACGATATGCCCGGCCGAGTACTCCTTGGCTGGGCGGATATCGATCACCACGGCCTTTTCGGCATTGACCAGGGCGGTCAGCTGGCCGTTGCTCAGGCTCTGGCCGCCACGGCGGACTTCGTTGATCAGCAGCAGGATCAGCAGGACGACGAAGATCGCCACCAGGATGAAGTGATCTGTCGCGAATTGAATCAGGTGAGCAACCATCAGCGGTGTTCCAGGCGATTGAAAATGGCGGCCAGTATACACAGCCCCCCATGACCGCCAAAGCCCACCGGGCCGGCCGGAAAAGCGCCTTCATGTTGCATATCCGACCGCGCTGGTCGGGCAAGGGGAGGAATATTCGCCGCCGCTGGCGGATTTGCCCTAAAATGCGTGTCTTTATCATCTTTGAACAACCGTGAGTTTGATTGATGACGAGTACGCCTAAACCCCTGGTCCTGATCATCCTGGATGGCTTCGGTCACAGCGAAAGCCCCGAATACAACGCCATCTTCGCCGCCAACACACCGGTCTACGACCGCCTGCGCGCCACCCAGCCGCACGGTTTGATCTCCGGTTCCGGCATGGACGTGGGCCTGCCCGACGGGCAGATGGGCAACTCCGAAGTCGGTCACATGAACCTCGGCGCCGGCCGCGTGGTGTACCAGGACTTCACCCGGGTGACCAAGGCGATCCGCGACGGCGAGTTCTTTGAAAACCCGGTACTCACCGGCGCGGTGGACAAGGCGGCCAGCGCCGGCAAGGCCGTGCACATCCTTGGCCTGCTCTCCGACGGCGGCGTGCACAGCCACCAGGACCACCTGATCGCCATGGCCGAGCTGGCCGCGCAGCGCGGCGCCGAGAAGATCTACCTGCACGCCTTCCTCGACGGCCGCGACACCCCGCCACGCAGCGCGCAGTCGTCCATCGAACTGCTCGACGCCACCTTCGCCAAGCTGGGCAAGGGCCGCATCGCCAGCCTGATCGGCCGCTACTACGCCATGGACCGCGACAACCGCTGGGACCGCGTCAGCGCCGCCTACAACCTGATCGTCGACAGCGCCGCCGAATACACCGCCGACAGCGCCCTTGCCGGCCTGCAAGCGGCCTACGCCCGCGAGGAGAACGACGAGTTCGTCAAGGCCACGCGCATTGGCGAAGCGGTCAAGGTCGAGGATGGCGACGCGGTCATCTTCATGAACTTCCGCGCCGACCGCGCCCGCGAGCTGTCGCGCGCATTCGTCGAGCCGGACTTCAACGAATTCCCACGCGCACGCCTGCCCAAGCTGGCGGCGTACATCGGCCTGACCCAGTACTCGGCGAAAATTCCGGCACCCGCCGCGTTTGCCCCGTCCAGCCTGGACAACGTCCTGGGCGAATACCTGGCGAAGAACGGCAAGACCCAGCTGCGCATCGCCGAAACCGAAAAGTACGCGCATGTCACATTCTTCTTCTCCGGTGGCCGCGAAGAACCGTTCGAAGGCGAAGAGCGCATCCTGATCCCATCGCCGAAGGTCGCCACCTACGACCTGCAGCCGGAAATGAACGCCCCGGAAGTGACCGACCGCATCGTCGAGGCCATCGAGCAGCAGCGCTTTGACGTGATCGTGGTCAACTACGCCAACGGTGACATGGTCGGCCATACCGGCGTGTTCGAGGCAGCGGTCAAGGCCGTCGAAGCGTTGGACAGCTGTGTCGGGCGCATCGTCGAGGCGCTGGGCAAGGTGGGCGGCGAAGCACTGATCACCGCCGACCACGGCAACGTCGAGCAGATGGAAGACGAGTGCACCGGCCAGGCGCACACCGCCCATACCAGCGAGCCGGTGCCGTTCATCTATGTCGGCAAGCGCAAAGTCACCGTCCGCGAAGGTGGCGTGCTGGCCGATGTCGCACCGACCATGCTCAAGCTGCTGGGGCTGGAAAAGCCTGCGGAAATGACCGGTACCTCTATTCTGGTCGATGCCTGATCAAAACCTGTTCGCCCGCAAGCCGGCTCCTACAAATGACGCGTAGGAGCCGGCTTGCCGGCGAACGGGACCGGCAAAACACATGAATTCCAGACCAACGCCCCGCCGCACACGCTGCGGGGCGTTTTTTTTACAGGCCCGCGCGGGCATACTAGGCCAGTCTCCATCCCCGGTACGCCAAACCCCATGCTCCGCGCCTTTCTCTTACTAGCCCTGTCATGCCTGCTCGCCCCGGCCTTCGCTGCCGACGAGCGCGCGCAGACCCAGCAACAGCTGGACGCCACCCGCCAGGACATTGCCGAGCTGAAGAAAATGCTGGGCAAACTCCAGGAGGAGAAATCCGGCGTGCAGAAAGACCTCAAGGCTACCGAGACCGACATCGGCAACCTCGAAAAGCAGGTGGAGGCACTGCAGCAAGAACTAAAAAAGACCGAGGGCGAGCTGGAGCGCCTTGACCACGAGAAAAAAAAACTCCAGAGCGCCCGCAGTGAACAACAGCGACTGATCGCCATCCAGGCCCGTTCCGCCTACCAGAACAACGGCCGCGAGGAATACCTCAAGCTGCTGCTCAACCAGCAGAACCCGGAAAAGTTCGCCCGCACCCTCACTTACTACGACTACCTGAGCAAGGCGCGCACCGAACAGCTGCGCACCTTCAACGAGACGCTGCGCCAGTTGGCCAACGTCGAACAGGATATCGGCCGCCAGCAGGAGCAACTGCTGGCCCAACGCGCCGACCTCGACAGCCAGCGCCAGGCCCTCGAAAGCGAGCGCGGCAAGCGCCAGCAGGTGCTGGCCAAGCTCAACAGCGACATGAAGGAGCGCGACCAGAAGCTCCAGGCCCGTGAGCAGGACCAGGCCGACCTGGGCAAGGTGCTCAAGACCATCGAGGAAACCCTCGCCCGCCAGGCCCGCGAGGCTGAAGAAGCCCGCCAGCGCGCCCTGCTGGCCAAGCAGGAAGAAGAAAAGCGGCTCAAGGAACAAGCCCTGGCCGCCGCCCGCGACAACACGCCCGAGGAAGCCCCGAAAAAGGCCCGCACCACGTTGGGGCCGGTGGTTTCCAGTGACGGAGCCAGCTATGGCGGCGCATTTTCTGCGGCCCGGGGAAAACTTCCGTGGCCGGTCAATGGTCGACTGTTGGCACGCTTTGGCGATGCCCGTGGTGGCGATGCCCGGGCCAAGTGGGACGGCGTGATGATCGGCGCCAGCGCCGGCACCCAGGTACGCGCCGTGCACGGCGGGCGTGTGGTGTTCGCCGACTGGTTGCGTGGCGCCGGACTTCTGGTCATCCTCGACCATGGCAACGGTTACCTGAGCCTGTACGGCCACAACCAGAGCCTGCTCAAGAGCGCCGGCGACATCGTCAAGGCCGGCGAAGCCATCTCGACCGTCGGCGACAGCGGCGGCCAGGACAGCGCCGGGTTGTACTTCGCGATTCGCCAGCAGGGCCGCCCCTCCGACCCCGCGCAATGGTGCCGAGGCTAGGTTCGACTATTTTTACGGCGCGGCACATCCAATGTGACGCACCGATGCTCCCCGCAGGAGCGCCAACAGGATCAGGAGTTCGTTCGACATGCTGCACTCGCCTCGCCTCTCTCAACTGGCCCTGACCATCGCCCTGGTCGTCGGCGCGCCCCTGGCCATTGCCGCCGAGCCGGCCAAGCCAGTCGCCGCCAAGCCGGCCACGGTGCCAGCCACAGAGGTGACCGCCAAGGCGCCGCTGCCGCTCGAGGAGCTACGCACCTTCGCCGAGGTCATGGACCGTATCAAGGCCGCCTATGTCGAGCCAGTGGATGACAAGACGCTGCTGGAAAACGCCATCAAGGGCATGCTCAGCAACCTCGACCCGCATTCGGCGTACCTCGGCCCCGAGGATTTCCAGGAGCTGCAGGAAAGCACCAGCGGCGAATTCGGCGGCCTAGGGATCGAAGTCGGCCAGGAAGACGGTTTCATCAAGGTGGTCTCACCCATCGACGACACCCCGGCCTCCCGCGCTGGCGTGCAGGCGGGCGACCTGATCGTCAAGATCAATGGCGCCCCGACCCGTGGCCAGACCATGACCGAAGCGGTCGACAAGATGCGTGGCAAGGTCGGCGAGAAGATCACCCTGACGCTGGTTCGCGATGGCGGCACGCCCTTCGACGTGACCCTCGCCCGTGCGGTGATCCAGGTCAAGAGCGTGAAGAGCCAGCTGCTGGAGAACGACTACGGCTACATCCGCATCACCCAGTTCCAGGTCAAGACCGGCGACGAGGTGGGCAAGGCCCTGGCCAAGCTGCGCAAGGACAACGGCAAGAAGCTGCGCGGCGTGGTGCTGGACCTGCGCAACAACCCCGGTGGCGTGCTGCAGGCCGCGGTGGAAGTGGCCGACCACTTCCTCACCAAAGGCCTGATCGTCTACACCAAAGGCCGCATCGCCAACTCCGAGCTGCGCTTCTCCGCCGACCCGGCCGACGCCAGCGAAGGCGTGCCACTGGTGGTGCTGATCAACGGCGGCAGCGCCTCGGCTTCGGAGATCGTCGCCGGCGCCCTGCAGGACCAGAAACGCGCCGTGCTGATGGGCACCGACAGCTTCGGCAAGGGCTCGGTGCAGACCGTGCTGCCGCTGGCCAACGACCGTGCGCTCAAGCTCACCACCGCGCTGTACTTCACCCCCAACGGCCGCTCGATCCAGGCCCAGGGCATCGTCCCCGACATCGAAGTGCGTCCAGCCAAGCTGACCACGGAAGCCGACAACGACAACTTCAAGGAAGCCGACCTGCAAGGCCACCTGGGCAACGGCAACGGCGGCGCCGACCGCCCGACCGGCAGCAGCAAGCGCAAGGAACGCCCGCAGGACAACGACTTCCAGCTCAGCCAGGCCCTCAGCCTGCTCAAGGGCCTGAACATCACCAAGGGCAACTGACCGCTTCCCATGCGTTATCTGCTGTGCACGCTGTTCTGCCTCATGCTCGGTGCCGCCCAGGCGGCGCCGGGCAAGGCCTACATGAGCATCATCATCGACGACCTGGGCCAGAGCGACGAGCGCGACAGCCGCACCCTCGCCCTGCCCGGCCCGGTCACGATGGCTATCATGCCCGACACGCCCCACGCCACCGACTTCGCCCGCCAGGCCCACAAGGCCGGGCGCACGGTGATCCTGCACATGCCCATGGACCCGGCCACCGGCCCCTATGCCTGGCACCCCGGCACAGCGATCGAGGAGCTGGCCCGGCGCCTGGACGCCGCATTGGCCAAAGTGCCCTACGCCGCCGGCATCAACAACCACATGGGCAGCCGCATGACCGCCCAGCGTGAGCCGATGCACTGGCTGATGGCGGAGCTGCAGCGCCGCCACCTGTTCTTCGTCGACAGCCGCACCAGCGCCGCCACCGTCGCGGCGGCAGAGGCACAGGCAGTCGGCCTGGCCCATGTCTCACGGGATGTGTTCCTCGATGACGTACGCACCGTGGAAGCGATCAATGGCCAGTTGCAGCAGGGTATTGACCTGGCCCGCAAGCAGGGCTCGGCGGTGCTGATCGGGCACCCCTACCCGCAGACACTGGACGTGTTGAGCCGCGAGATCCCCAAGCTCAAGGCCCAGGGCATCGAGCTGGTCAGCCTGCGCCAGATGATCGCCGAGCGCGGCAATCAAGCCATGCCCGCCCACGGCAAGCACGGCCGCTACAGCAATCGCTGAAAGCCCAGCTCCATTGATTTGAAGCGACCGCTGTAGGCGCGGCTTCAGCCACGATCACCCGCAAAGCGGGTGCCTGCTGACCTTTGCTCAGGCCAAGGGAATGATGCCCTCCACGTCGGCGCTGGTCAGACGCCCGCGGTGCACACGCTCACCACTGGCTGCCTCGTACTGCCTGCCCAGGAAGCGCTGGCTCCAGAGTTTCAGATGCCCTTGGGTAAACGTATCGAGCGGCGCCGATTGCGAGCTCAGGTGGAAGTGCGCCGCCCAGATGGGACGGCCCTTGGTCTGCTCCGGCGTGCTCAGGCGAGAGATCCGGAACTCATCGAACGGACTGGTGGTGATCGAAGTCTCACGCCGGACATAGTCCACCTTGAGCAGCCCCTGGTCATGAAGGAAGCGCAGGCCGTGGGCGGTCGGATAACGGCTCTTGCCGTACAACTCCGTCAACAGCACTGTCTTGCGTGCCTCCAGGTCGTTCACCGCCACCGTCAACGGCGCGATGCGCTCCTCGCTCACGCCTTGGTCCAGCAGCACTGCACGCACGCCCTTGAGCTTGTTGATCTGGCGCTTGAGCAGGCGCTCCAGCGTTACGCCGCTGACATCATCCTTCACATAGGCGGCGGCGATGACGAGCACATCTTCATTGTCCTTGGACAAGGCCTGCAACATGGTGTCGATATCCTCGGCCAACCCCTCGCTGGGCTGCACTTCCTGCGTGTCGTCACGCTGCACCCACTCTCCCTCCTTGAAGTCGAAGACCTGCAGGGCACGCTTGCTGAGTGGGTCCAGCACCTCGAGCTCGGCCTTGCCCTGAACCTGGGTGGCGATGACCAGGAGACCGTCCCGGTTGCGAATCGCTTTCTGCGGCGCAGTGGTTTGCGGATACGGCACGCGCCTGGGCACCTGCGTCACGCCATCCTGTTCGGCAAGGGCTTCGACCAGCCGACGCCCGGCGTCGTCCTTGAGCAGCTGCATATGGGTGCGGTAGCGCTGCAGCATGTCGACCTCGACCAGGGCGCCGCCCGTACGCTCGAGGTGAAGCGCATTGATGATCGCCGCCGCATAGGCATCCCACGCCTCCTGTAGGATGCTGATCCGATCCGCCACGCTCAGATTGGACATCTGCGATTCGCCATGTGCGGTGGCGGCGCTCCTGAGGGTGATGCCGGCCAGGTCGTCGCGGTACCTGAACAGCTGGGGTTGCCCTGCGTCCAGATGCAGGGCCAGGTCAGCCAGGTTCAGGGCATGATGGAAGCGCAGGTCGACCGTGGTGAAGGTACGCTCGGCGATCAGTTGGCCGACCGTGCGCGACATTCCACCCACACCAATGTCCAGCTCATCACTCACCTGCGCCAGCAACTCGTCCATGCCACCTTGGGCGACGAGCATGCGCTCCTGGATTTCAATGACCGTCCGAAGCGCCTCGCGAAATTGCTGGTACTCCTTTCGCACATGGGGCCCGACTCCGTCATCGAACTGCGCCGCCAGCTCGCTCATCCGTGGGAAGTTCGCCAGATGTTGCAACTCGCTCAGGATGAAATCGCTGTTACGGATCAGCCCGGCCACGAGCATGCTTCGCTGCAACTCAATAGTCTGCTCGAACCCTGCTTTTCGATAGCTGCCGTACTTGGGTTCGAGCATCGTCTGCAAGATGGCGCAGTGCTTGCGGTCAAACCGCACGAGGCTCTCGGCCTGGGCGACTGCCTGCAGGCGCTCGGTGTCCAACTGCACATCAAGTGTGGCGATGCGTTGCTCGTAAGAGCCCATGATCCGGTCGGAGCTCTGCCAGTCGAACGAAGCATCCTCGGCATTTTCAGCCTCGAGACGCCGACCTTGCTCCTGGCTTTTCAGCTTCTCTACATGCTCGATGCGCCCGTGAGTCTGGGCGACTTGCGCACTGCAACGGGCAAACGCTGCCAGTTCCAGATTGGCATTATCGGTGTAGCTATCAGTGGATACCCTCAGCTTTGTGAACTGCTGCTCCAGACGCACTTTGGGCATGCCTGCATCAAGGCGCAGCCGGGTATCGATTCGCCAGGCCCCCTGCTCGAAGACGAGCCACGGCCCTGCCTTGCCCGCGCTATCGACCACACGGGTCTGATCACCCGTCACGCTCACGGCAAAGGTTTCGCCCGACATCGAGACATAGTGGCCTGCGCCAACCTCATACAGTCCAGCCTGAGTAGGTCGCCGGCCCTTCAACTCGATACTCGAACGCATTGCCAGCAACACCTTGCGCTGCTCCGGCGCCAACCAGTTGAAGCCCTGGTTGCCGCGCCAGGTGAGATCGAGGTGCAAGTGCTTTGCCAAGCCAAGTGGACCTGGCATGCCGACCTTACCTGCGATCGGCTCGACCCTCGCTGCCGCGTAGCCACCATCCTGGGCAGGAGCGCCTTCGAACGCAATCCCCTGGGGCAGCGGCCTCGGCCCCTTCACACCGGCCGTTGGCAGCCGGGCATGCAGCATCGCCATGCCCAGGTTGATGATCAGGTCAACAGTCGCCAAGGAGCGCTGGAACTCAGTGCCTTGCTCGAGCGCCTCACCGTCGCCCTGCAGGCTGGCCAGGCTCTGCACCAGCCAAGCCACCGAGGCCACCGGCCCCCGCACCAGCACGGTGGCGGTATCGAACAACAGCCATGCACCTTTGGCGAGCATCGCCCAGCGGCTTTCGGCATTCGACGTGCTCTGCTCATCAGCCAGTGCCATGAGCATGGCCCGGTTGGCCGTGTACAGCTTTTCATCCACATCGCTCAGCCACAACTGCGCATCGAACTGGGCCGGTTCCGGCTTGTCAGGCAACTGGAACGGGTCGATGCCAATGTAAGCGACATGGGGCTCGCTGAAGCCACCGTTGGCGTAGATGGGCCGAACGCGTTCATCCATCCAGGCGAGGATGCTCTCTTGCAGCAGGGACGATGCGCGAATGGCCGCCATCATGTCGGCCACGCTGGAAAATTGCCGCAATGGGTCCTGCGCATGCAGAGGGCGATAGAGCAACACCACCGCGGGCTCGGTCGAGAACAGCACGAACATGCCGCGCACCAGGTCGTGCTGGCCGGACGTCGGCTGACGCTTGAAGGCCAGCGGGACCAAGCCGCTGGTCTTCGACGCTGCATCGACATGCCCATCGCACAGGTCGACGACACACTGCAGCCCCGCTTCAGTGAGCTTGCGGTCAAGTTTCGCCTGCAGCGCACTGAAGCGCAGCGACTGGCGCCACTCCCGGGCGAAGCGCCGTGTACGCTCGGAACGGGTCGCCGGGTCGTCCAAGGCATCCGCTACATACGCGGGGT
The DNA here is from genome assembly GCF_000026105.1 of Pseudomonas entomophila L48. Lineage (NCBI taxonomy): Bacteria > Pseudomonadati > Pseudomonadota > Gammaproteobacteria > Pseudomonadales > Pseudomonadaceae > Pseudomonas > Pseudomonas entomophila. The sequence continues at coordinate 395,976 of NC_008027.1, read as the reverse complement.
AACGGCCACCGATATCGACCTTGCGCACCAGCTCTTTCACATACTCGGCATTCATCCATGGCTCGATCAGTTGATCGTTGGTGTGCCGGATCTCGCTGATGAAGGCGTCCCCCAAACCGCTGAGATTGGCGATGGCAAACTCGGTCAGGGTCTTCTCGCCCACCGACTCAAGAGGTTCGCCGCCACCGCTGCCGGTACCCGTACCTCCCGGCATGCCCTTGGCGACCCGTAGCGCCAGGACCAGCTCATCGGGAAAGTAATTGGCCTCCACCGGGTAGTCCTTGAGCATCTGTGCGCGCAATTGCTGGCGGGCATAGGCCTGCAGGTCCAGGATCCCGTCCAGCGCCGCCACACCCTCGGCGTCTGCCTGATCCAGCGCCAAGGCCAACAACCCCGACTGATAGGCGAAGCTGTCGCGTGCCGACGCAAAGCCTATGCCTGGAGGGACCGCTGGCGAACCGTCCTCTTCGACGAAGTACCCGTCCACGAACCACTGCGCAGGGTCGCTCAGCGCCGCGCAATGCGCCTCCAGCTCGGCCAGGGTCAGCCCCTGCAAGCGCAGTTGCCCGATGCGCTCGAGCATGCCCTCGAGCAGCAACGCAACCCACTGCGCGAACACATTCCCCTCGAGCTGGTGACGGTCCCAGGCCATGGCGGTGAACCGGTAGCTCAGCGCCAGCTCATCACGCAGCGACAGGGCGAAGTCGTCCACCGAATCGAAAGGCCTGACCTGGCTCGACGGCGCGCACCAGAGCACGATCTCGCGCTCGTCCCACTCGCCCACCACCAGCAAACCTGGCTGCAGGACGTCGTATTGCTGCCCATCCGCGGTCAGCTTGGCCTCCACCACGAACACCGAAGGTTGATCGTCGCCGCCCTGGATCAACCCACGGACAAGGGCCTGCTGCTGGTCATCCAACCCCTGCAGCGGCAGGTTGCGCAGCAGCGCCATCTTCAACAGCAATTGCAGCCAGCGGTCACGACTCTTGCCTGAACTGCCCTGCCCACGCCAGTACGCCACCTGGGCCTGGCGCAGCAGGTCAATCAGTTTCGCCAGCAAGGTGTTGAGTGCCGGCGAAATGCCCACCAGACGGCGCGTATCCAGTGGATCGTGCGAACCGGCGAAGCGATGGGGTTGCGCCAAGCCCAAGTTGTAGTGGCGCTCGCCGACCGCTTCAAGATCCAGCGGTGCACCGTCCAGCATGGCCTGCAACATGACATCCACCAGCGGGGCTGTCGTCCAGTACTCGGTGTCGGGGTCGGGACTGTCCAGGGTCAGTGGGTCGGCGGATGTCAGCCCTGGCTGAACGAAGGTCAGCCAGGGCAATTCCTCGAGCAGCACCTGCAGCAAGTGTTCGCTCAGCACCTGGCGCAGGGTCGGACGGTCGGCGAACTGCCTGGTAACGGCGCTCTTGAAGTCAAATATCGGTGTCGATGTCATGGTCATGGGAAAGGCCCGTTCGTTGATGAACCGCCACCATGCCCCCGCACCCGCACACCGCAGGCACTACATATTTCGCCCCTGAAACGACAAAAGGCCCGACGCTTGCGCGCCGGGCCCCTTGTTCACTTCAGCCGTGATCAGCTGTACACGCGCCCCAGCAACTGGCGGTGGCTTTCGAACTGATCCAGCACGTCACGCACGATCTGCTCGCGGGTGAAGCCCATCAGGTCGTATTCCTGGCTGCCATCATGCAGGTACACCTCGGCACGGTAGAAGCGCTGGCGCACTTCCGGCTCGCCCTCGACCGGCGCCTCGCTCGGCGCGGCCATGTAGCCGTCCAGGCTGGCTTCGTAGACGAAGGGGTTGCCCTCGTCCATCATCACCCGCAGGCCCATCATGTTGCGCGACTGGCCAACACGGGTCTCGACTTCGAAGCCCAGGGTGCGCAGCTGCTCGGCGGCTTCTTTGAGCGCCGGGCTGACCTGCTTGTCCATGAAGCGCTGCACCACGGCCTGGGTCGGCTGCAGGTCCAGCTGGCTCAGGCGCTCGCTGAAGCCGCGACGGCCACGGGCGGCCAGCTCGGCGCGCTCGCTCTCGACCGCGACGTCCTGCTTCATGGCCTTCATCAGGCCGAACATGAACAGCACCAGAACCACCGAGAACGGCAGGCCGGCCAGCACCACCATGGTCTGCATCGCCTCGAAGTTACCGGCGAACATCAGGCCGATGGTGACCAGGGTGATGACCACCGACCAGAACACCACCATCCAGTGCGGGGCGTCTTCGTCGACCTTGCCGCCTTTGCACGACAGGTTGGCCATCATCACCGCGCCGGAGTCGGCGGGGGTCAGGAACAGCACGAAGCCGACGAACACTGCCACACCGATGACGACCTTGGCGGCCGGGAAGAATTCCAGCAGTTGGTAGATCGACATCGACGGCTGTTCGAGCGCGGTCTTGCCCAGCTCCACCGCCCCCTGGTTGATCACCAGGTCCAATGCGGTGTTACCGAAGATCGACAGCCAGGCCAGGGTGAAGCCCAGCGGGATCAGCAGCACGCCGCTGACCAGCTGGCGCACGGTGCGGCCCTTGGAGATACGGGCGATGAACATGCCGACGAACGGGCCCCAGGAGATCCACCAGGCCCAGTAGAACACGGTCCATAGGCCCAGCCAGCGCTCGGACTTGTCGCCATCGCCTTCATAGACATACAGGTCGAAGGTCTTCAGCACGACACCGTTGAGGTAGTCGCCGATGTTCTGCACGAAGCCGTTGAGCAGGTGCAGGGTATTGCCGGCCAGCAGCACGAAGATCAGCAGGCCGCTGAACAGCAGGATGTTCAGGTTGGACAGGCGGCGGATGCCGTTCTCCACGCCCGACACCGCGGCCACGGTGGCAACGCCCGCCATGACCAGGATCACCACCAGCAGGTTGGTCTTGCTGTGATCCATGCCGAACAGGTACTCAAGGCCCGAGGCCACCTGCATCGAACCGATACCGAGGTTGGTCACCAAGCCCAGCAGGGTGACGAACATGCCGAAGATGTCCACGGCATGGCCGGCACCGCCCTTGACCCAACGCTCACCGACCAGCGGGTACAGCGCCGAGCGCAGTGCCAGCGGCTGGTTGTGGCGGTAGGCGAAGTAACCCACGGCCAGGCCGACCAGGGCGTAGATTGCCCAGCCATGCAGGCCCCAGTGCAGGAAGGTCAGTTGCAGGCCCTGGCGCGCGGCCGCGAGGCTGGCAGGGGTACCTTCCGGTGGGTTGAAGTAGTGGTCCAGCGGCTCGGAGGCACCGAAGTACAGCAGCGAGATACCGATGCCCGAGGAGAACAGCATGCCGGCCCAGGCGCCGTAGCTGAAGTCGGGGGTGTCGTCCTTGCCGCCCAGCTTGAGCTTGCCGAAGTCGGAGAAGGCCAGGTAGACGACGAACAGCAGGTAACCGCAGATCACCAGCATGTAGTACCAGCCGAAGGTACGGGTCAGCCATTTCTGGGCGACGCCCAACACCTGGCCGGCGGTTTCGGGTACAGCGATCAGCAAGGCAGTCAGAACGAGGATCATCATCGCCGAGGTGAAGAACACCACGCGATTGACCCGTACCCGCTCGGCGGGAGGCTTTGTCAGGGAAGCAGAACTCATTGCTCGAATGCTCCGGGCAGTGCGGCAGTGGAGGCTAAACAGTTATTTCCCACGCAATTGGTGCAATAGCCCTACTGCGCAAGGTGTTATAAAAGCACCCTGGAAACCGTGATCCCGAATCGAAACGCTGCAAAAAAAACAGACCGGCCGCCTGTCGCCTTGCCACGCACTCAGCAGAAGGTGCGCGCATTCGCCACAGACCACCTGGCCCGCTCCAAGGGCCGACCGCGCAGTCCATGACCGCTCGGCAGAATCTGTCCTTTGCATCGCTCATGCCCGTCAACGCCTTGTATTCCGGGGGTTACACGATTTCCTGGGGTGTCGATTCGTGTCCTCTTGACCGTCCTGAAAACTGTCAATGGCACAAATTGTCGCAGAGCTTATTCTTTATTGATTGAACGTTCAATCAAAACAAAATAGACTGGCCTTCGCCGAGGCAGCCGCTCGTCGTCTGCCCGCAGGCCTGAGGAGATAGCAAGATGCCCAAGGTCGGTATGCAACCCATCCGCCGCCAGCAGTTGATCGAAGCCACGTTACAGGCGGTCGATCAGGTCGGACTGGGCGATGCCAGCATTGCGCTGATTGCCCGTTTGGCCGGTGTGTCGAACGGCATCATCAGTCACTACTTTCAGGACAAGAACGGCCTGATCGCAGCGACGATGCGCCACATCATGAACATGCTCAACGAGGGTGTGATCGCGCGTCGTCAGGCACTCACGGACGACAGCCCGCGTGCCCACCTGAAGGTGATCATCGAAGGCAACTTCGATGCGAGCCAGGTGAATGGCCCGGCAATGAAAACCTGGCTGGCCTTCTGGGCCTCCAGCATGCACCAGCCGTCTTTGCACAGGTTGCAGCGGATCAACGATCACCGCCTGTACTCCAACCTGTGCTGTCAGTTCCGCCGCGTCCTGCCGCTCTACCATGCGCGCAAGGCCGCCCGCGGGCTGGCAGCCTTGATCGACGGCCTGTGGTTGCGTGGCGCCCTGTCGGGAGATGCATTCGACACCGACCAGGCGGTACGCATCGCTTACGAATACATGGATCTACAACTGGCTAAACAGCAGTCCCTGGGCACAACCGACCAGGCCTCTGAACAGCCGCGCGCAGCGACCAGCCAACCGGCAGGAGCGTGACGCGGCAGCCAACCACACACTGCACTTGCGAGGACACTATGGCCCGTTTCGGAACGCAAAAACTCTACATTGATGGCGCTTACGTCGACGCTGGCAGCGACGCCACCTTCGAAGCCATCAACCCGGCCACCGGCGAAGTCCTCGCCCATGTGCAGCGCGCGACCCAAGCCGACGTCGAAAAAGCCGTCGAAAGCGCCGAGCGCGGCCAGAAAGTCTGGGCCGCGATGACCGCCATGCAGCGTTCGCGCATCCTGCGCCGCGCCGTCGACATCCTGCGTGAGCGCAACGACGAGCTGGCCATGCTGGAAACCCTGGACACCGGCAAGTCGTACTCGGAAACCCGTTACGTCGACATCGTCACCGGCGCCGACGTGCTGGAATACTACGCAGGCCTGGTACCGGCCATCGAAGGTGAGCAGATCCCGCTGCGCGAATCGTCCTTCGTCTACACCCGCCGCGAGCCGCTGGGCGTGACCGTCGGTATCGGCGCCTGGAACTACCCGATCCAGATCGCCCTGTGGAAATCCGCCCCGGCCCTGGCCGCCGGCAACGCGATGATCTTCAAGCCGTCGGAAGTCACCTCGCTGACCACCCTGAAACTGGCCGAGATCTTCACCGAAGCCGGCCTGCCGAACGGCGTGTTCAACGTCCTGACCGGCAGCGGCCGCGAAGTCGGCACCTGGCTGACCGAGCACCCGCGCATCGAGAAAGTCTCGTTCACCGGCGGCACCACCACCGGCAAGAAAGTCATGGCCAGCGCCTCCAGCTCGTCGCTGAAGGAAGTGACCATGGAACTGGGCGGCAAGTCGCCGCTGATCATCTGCGACGACGCCGACCTGGACAAGGCCGCCGACATCGCCATGATGGCCAACTTCTACAGCTCCGGTCAGGTCTGCACCAACGGCACCCGCGTGTTCGTGCCTGCCGCGATGAAAGCCGCGTTCGAAGCCAAGATCGCCGAGCGCGTCGCCCGCATCCGTGCCGGCAACCCGGAAGACGAGAACACCAACTTCGGCCCGCTGGTCAGCTTCCAGCACATGGAAAGCGTGCTCTCGTACATCGCCAAGGGTAAAGAAGAAGGCGCCCGCGTTCTGTGCGGCGGTGAGCGTCTGACTGCCGGTGACTTCGCCAAGGGCGCCTTCGTAGCCCCGACCGTGTTCACCGACTGCACCGACGACATGACCATCGTCAAGGAAGAGATCTTCGGCCCGGTGATGAGCATCCTCAGCTACGAGACCGAAGAAGAAGTCATCCGTCGCGCCAACGACACCGAATACGGCCTGGCCGCCGGCGTGTGCACCAACGACATCAGCCGCGCCCACCGCATCATCCACAAGCTCGAAGCCGGTATCTGCTGGATCAACGCCTGGGGCGAATCGCCAGCAGAGATGCCGGTCGGCGGCTACAAGCAGTCGGGCGTCGGCCGTGAGAACGGCGTCAGCTCGCTGGCTCAATACACTCGCATCAAGTCGGTCCAGGTCGAGCTGGGCGGCTACAACTCGGTTTTCTAAACCCTGTCTAGCCACGCCCGTGCCTTCGCGCACGGGCGTTTCCGCTCCCTGATCACCGCCAACACGAGGGTACTTTCATGTCCAAAGAATTCGACTACATCATCGTCGGTGCCGGCTCGGCCGGTAACACCCTGGCCACCCGCCTGACCGAAGACGCCAGCGTCTCCGTGCTGCTGCTGGAAGCCGGTGGCCCCGACTACCGCTTCGACTTCCGCACCCAGATGCCGGCCGCCCTGGCCTTCCCGCTGCAGGGCCGCCGCTACAACTGGGCCTACGAGACCGACCCGGAGCCGTTCATGGACGGCCGCCGCATGGAATGTGGCCGCGGCAAGGGCCTGGGTGGCTCCTCGCTGATCAACGGCATGTGCTACATCCGTGGTAACGCCATGGACTTCGACGGCTGGGCGGAACTGCCAGGCCTTGAGGACTGGACGTATCTGGACTGCCTGCCCTATTTCAGAAAAGCTGAAACTCGGGACATCGGCCCGAACGACTACCACGGTGGTGAAGGCCCGGTCAGCGTGGCCACGCCGAAAGCCGGCAACAACCCGCTGTTCCACGCCATGGTCGAAGCCGGCGTGCAGGCCGGTTACCCGCGCACCGAAGACCTCAACGGCTACCAGCAGGAAGGCTTCGGCCCGATGGACCGTTCGGTTACCAAGAAAGGCCGTCGCTCCAGCACCGCCCGCGGTTACCTGGACCAGGCCAAGAAGCGCCCGAACCTGACCATCGTCACCCACGCCCTGAGCGACCGCGTGCTGTTCGACGGCAAGCGTGCCGTTGGCGTGACCTACCTGGTGGGTGACAGCGAAGAGCGCGTCGAAGCCCGCGCCCGCAAGGAAGTCATCGTTTCTTCCGGCGCCATCGCCTCGCCGCAGTTGCTGCAGCGCTCCGGCGTCGGCCCACGCGCCCTGCTGGAAAGCCTCGACATCCCGGTGGTCCACGACCTGCCGGGCGTCGGCGAGAACCTGCAGGACCACCTGGAACTGTACCTGCAGTACGCCTGCACCCAGCCGGTGTCGCTGTACCCATCGCTGCTGTGGTGGAACCAGCCGGCCATCGGTGCCGAGTGGCTGTTCAACGGTACCGGCATCGGCGCCAGCAACCAGTTCGAGGCCGGCGGCTTCATCCGCACCCGTCCTGAGTTCAAGTGGCCGAACATCCAGTACCACTTCCTGCCGGTAGCGATTAACTACAACGGCTCCAACGGTGTGAAAGAGCACGGCTTCCAGGCGCACATGGGCTCCATGCGCTCGCCAGCCCGTGGTCGCATCCAGGCCAAGTCGAAAGACCCGCGCCAGCACCCAAGCATCCTGTTCAACTACATGTCCACCGAGCAGGACTGGCAGGAATTCCGCGACGGCATCCGCCTGACCCGTGAAATCATGGCCCAGCCGGCGCTGGACGCGTTCCGCGGCCGCGAGATCAGCCCGGGCGCCCACGTGCAAACCGACGAAGAACTGGACAAGTTCATCCGCGAGCACGCCGAAACCGCCTTCCACCCGTCCTGCTCGTGCAAGATGGGCACCGACGACATGGCGGTGGTAGACGGCGAAGGCCGTGTGCACGGCATGCAGGGCCTGCGTGTGGTCGACGCGTCGATCATGCCGCTGATCATCACCGGCAACCTGAACGCCACCACGATCATGATCGCCGAGAAGATCTCGGACAAGATCCGTGGCCGCAAGCCGCTGCCGCGCAGCACCGCCAAGTACTATGTGGCGGGCGATGCACCGGTCAAGGGCAAGGCGCTGCGTGAAGTGAAGCAGGCCTGAACCTGCGCCGGCTCAATCGCGGATAAATCCGCTCCTACAGACTGTAGGAGCGGATTCATCCGCGAAGGGCCAGCACTGACCAGCACAAGAAAAGGCACCTCTCGAGGTGCCTTTTTTCATATGCGGAAACGCTTTACAGCCTGCCAATTCATCAGGTTAGAATCAATTGGCACGCGACCTGCTAGTTCACGCAGCAGGTCCCTTTTCTCTGCGATGTCCCGGAGTACCGCCTTTGGATGCGAGCACCATCAACAGCCTGTTCCTGATCGGCGCTTTGCTGGTGGGGGCAAGTATTCTGGTCAGCTCGCTGTCATCGCGCCTGGGCATCCCCATTCTGGTCATCATCCTCGCCGTCGGCATGCTTGCCGGGGTCGATGGTGGTGGCATCATCTTCAACAACTACCCGACCGCCTACCTGGTGGGCAACCTGGCACTGGCGGTGATCCTGCTCGACGGCGGCTTGCGCACGCGGGTGGCGAGTTTTCGCGTGGCCCTGTGGCCGGCGTTGTCGCTGGCCACCGTGGGCGTGCTGATCACCACCGGGCTGACCGGCATGGTCGCCGCCTGGCTGTTCGACCTGAGCCTGATCCAAGGCCTGCTGATCGGCGCCATCGTCGGCTCCACCGACGCCGCGGCGGTGTTCTCGCTGCTCGGCGGCAAAGGCCTGAACGAACGGGTCACCGCCACGCTGGAGATCGAGTCGGGCAGCAACGACCCCATGGCGGTGTTCCTCACCGTCACCCTGATCGACATGATCGCCAGCGGCCAGACCGGCCTGCACTGGAGCCTGCTCACCCACCTGCTGCGCGAGTTCGGTATCGGCGGGCTGATGGGCCTGGGCGGCGGCTGGCTGATGCTGCAACTGGTCAACCGTATCAACCTGGCCGGCGGCCTGTACCCGATCCTGGTGGTGGCTGGCGGCCTGGTGGTGTTCTCCCTGACCAATGCCCTGCACGGCAGCGGCTTCCTCGCCGTCTACCTGTGCGGCCTGGTGCTGGGCAACAAGCCGATCCGCAGCCGCCACGGCATCCTGCACATGCTCGACGGCATGGCCTGGCTGGCGCAGATCGGCATGTTCCTGGTGCTGGGCCTGCTGGTCACGCCCCACGACCTGCTGCCCATCGCCCTGCCGGCGCTGGGCCTGGCGCTGTGGATGATCCTGTTCGCCCGGCCGCTGTCGGTGGTCGCCGCCCTGCTGCCGTTCAAGGCCTTCCATGGCCGCGAGAAGGGCTTCATCAGCTGGGTCGGCCTGCGCGGCGCGGTACCGATCATCCTCGCGGTGTTCCCGCTGATGGCCGGCCTGCCGGACGCCCAGTTGTTCTTCAACCTGGCGTTCTTCATCGTGCTGGTGTCGCTGCTGGTGCAGGGCACCAGCCTGCCGTGGATGGCCAAGCTGCTGAAGGTTACCGTGCCACCGGATCCGGCACCGATCTCCCGCTCGGCGCTCGAAGTGCATGTCACCAGCGAGTGGGAACTGTTCGTCTACCGCCTGGGCGCCGAGAAATGGTGCATCGGCGCGGCCCTGCGGGAGCTGAAGATGCCAGAAGGCACGCGCATCGCCGCGCTGTTTCGCAAAGAGCAGCTGCTGCACCCTTCGGGCAGTACCGTGCTTGAAGTCGGCGACATGCTCTGCGTGATCGGCCACGAACACAACCTGCCAGCCCTGGGCAAACTGTTCAGCCAGGCACCGCAGCGTGGCCTGGACCTGCGCTTCTTCGGCGATTTCGTCCTCGAAGGCGATGCCGAGCTGGGTGCGGTGGCCGCGCTTTATGGCCTGAAACTCGATGGCCTGGACGCGAAAATGCCGCTGGCGCAGTTCATCCGACAGAAGGTCGGAGGCGCGCCAGTAGTAGGCGACCAGATCGAATGGCACGGCACGATCTGGACCGTCGCGGTCATGGACGGGAACAAGATCCAGAAAGTGGGCGTCAGATTCCCCGAAGGTACTCGACCCGGCCCCGGGTTGTTCCTCTAAACTCCGTTCTCTGCCTTGGTTTGCAAGTAGTCTGCCTATGTCCCTGCGCGTGTATTTGCGCACAGCCCTGATCGGGTTGTGCTTCGCCCTCTCGTTCGCCGCCACGGCCGCCGAGACCCCGACCACCGCCAGCATCCAGAACAGCCTCGACAAGATTGCCGAGCGCAAGCTGCCCGAAACCGAGCAGAAAGCCCTGCAGCAGGTGCTCGAGCAAACCCTGGCGCTGCTCGCCAACAAGGACGACAGCGAGAAGAAGCTGGCCGCGCTCAAGCAGCAGCTGGCCGACGCCCCGCAACAGACCCGCGACAGCCAGCGCGACCTGGCCAAGCTCAAGGACAGCAAGGCGCCGCCCGTGGCCCAGCGCTTCGCCAACCTGGGCGTACCGCAGCTGGAGCAGATGCTCAGCGAGCGCAGCACACAGCAAGGCGAGCTGCAGAAGGCGCTGTCCGAGGCCAACAGCCTGATCATCAACTCGCAGACCCGCCCCGAGCGGGCCCAGGCCGAGATCAGCAACAACCAGACCCGCGCCCAGCAGATCAACAACGCGCTCAAGGCTGGCAAAGACAACGGCAAGACCCTCAACACCGACCAGCGCAACCAGCTCAACGCCGAACTCGCCTCGCTCAACGCCCTCACCCTGCTGCGCCGCCAGGAACTGGCCGGCAACAGCCTGCTGCAGGACCTGGGCAATGCCCAGCATGACCTGCTGATCGAGCGCGCCGCCCGCCTGGAGCAGGAAATCCAGGACCTGCAGACGCTGATCAACGACAAACGCCTGGCCCAGTCCCAGCAGGCCGTCACCCAGCAGTCGATCGAAGCGCAGAAGGCCGGCGGCAGCACGCTGCTGGCCAACGAAAGTTCGGCCAACCTCAAGCTGTCCGACTACCTGCTCAAGAGCACCGACCGCCTCAACGAACTCACGCAACAGAACCTGCGCACCAAACAGCAGCTCGACAGCCTCACCCAGGCCGACCAGGCCCTCGACGAGCAGATCAACGTGCTCAAGGGCAGCCTGTTGCTGTCGAAGATCCTCTACAAGCAGAAGCAGGCCCTGCCGCACCTGAAGGTCGACCGCGACCTGGCCGACCAGATCGCCGACATCCGCCTGTACCAGTTCGAGATCAACCAGCAGCGCGAGCAGATGAGCAGCCCGTCCAGCTACGTGGATCGGCTGTTGGCCAGCCAACCCCAGGAAGACGTCACCCCGGTGCTGCGCAAGGCCTTGCTGGAAGTGGCGATTACCCGCGCGGACCTGCTCGAGCGCCTGAACCGCGAACTCTCGGCGTTGCTCAATGAATCGATCACCCTGCAGTTGAACCAGAAGCAACTGCTGGGCACCGCGCAGAACCTGCGCACCACCCTCGAAGAGCAGATGTTCTGGATCCCCAGCAACAAGCCGCTGGACTGGGAGTGGCTGCGCTACGTGCCCGAGCGCCTGGCCGAACAGGTCGCCAGCCTGCCCTGGGGCTCGGGGGTCAAGGAACTGGGCGACGGCCTGAGCCAGCGCCCACTGCTGTTCCTGCCTTTGCTACTGGTGATCGGCGCGCTGCTGTGGCGACGCAAGTACCTGTACCAGCGCCTGGGCAAGGTCCATCAGGACATCGGCCACTTCAAGCGTGACAGCCAGTGGCACACGCCCCAGGCAATCCTGATCAACATCCTCCTGGCCATGCCAGTGGCCCTGGCCCTGGCCCTGGGCAGCTATGCGCTGCAGATCGACGCCCGCGGCCAGAACGCCAACCTGGGCGCCGCGCTGTGGCAGATCGCCCAGGCCTGGCTGGTGTTCTACACCGCCTACCGTATCCTCGCCCCCGGTGGCGTGGCGGAGATCCACTTCCGCTGGCACAAGCCGCAGGTTGAATTCCTGCGCGGCTGGGTGCGCCGCCTGGGCACCGTGGTGCTGGCCCTGGTGGGCGTGGTGGCGGTGGCCGAGCACCAGCCGTCGGCGCTGGCCGACGACGTGCTGGGCATCGGCGTGGTGCTGACCTGCTATGCACTGATGGCCTGGCTGCTCAGCCGCCTGCTGCTGAGCAGCCCGGCGCACCGCAATACCTCGCTGTTCCGCAAAGCGGTCGGGGTGGCCTTCACCGCCCTGCCCATCGCCCTGTTCGTGGCGGTGTGCTTCGGCTACTACTACACCGCCCTCAAGCTCACCGACCGGCTGATCTACACCCTTTACCTGCTGCTGTTCTGGCTGGTGATCGAGGCCGCATTCGTGCGTGGCCTGTCGGTGGCGGCGCGGCGCCTGGCCTACCAGCGCGCCCTGAGCAAACGCCAGGCGGCCAAGGAAGGGCTGGACGGTGAAGTGGTCACCGAAGAGCCGACCCTGGACATCGAGCAGGTCAACCAGCAGTCCCTGCGCCTGATCCGCCTGGCCCTGCTGGGTGGCTTCATCGCTGGCCTGTACTGGGTGTGGGCAGACCTGATCAGCGTGTTCTCCTACCTCAACAACTTCACCCTCTACGAATACACCAGCGGCACCGGCGCCGCCGCCAGCATGGTGCCGATCAGCCTCGGCGACCTGCTTGGCGCACTGGTGATCGTCGGCATCACCTTCGCCCTGGCCGGCAACCTGCCCGGCCTGCTGGAGGTGCTGGTGCTGTCGCGCCTTAACCTGGCCCAGGGCAGCGCCTATGCCACCACCACGCTGCTGTCGTACACCATCGTCGGCGTGGGTATCGTCAGTACCCTGTCGACCCTTGGCGTCAGCTGGGACAAGCTGCAGTGGCTGGTGGCGGCGCTGTCGGTGGGCCTGGGCTTTGGTATGCAGGAGATCTTCGCCAACTTCATCTCCGGCATCATGATCCTGTTCGAGCGCCCAGTGCGCATCGGCGACACCATCACCATCGGCAACCTGTCCGGCACGGTGAGCAAGATCCGCATCCGTGCCACCACCATCACCGACTTCGACCGCAAGGACATCATCGTCCCCAACAAGACCTTCATCACCGGCCAGCTGATCAACTGGTCGCTGACCGACACGGTCACCCGGGTGACGCTCAAGCTGGGGATCGACTACGGTTCGGACCTGGACCTGGTGCGCGATATCCTGCTCAAGGGCGCCCACGACAACCCACGGGTACTGAAAGACCCCGAGCCGCTGGTGTACTTCCTCAACTTCGGCGAGAGTTCGCTGGACCACGAGTTGCGCATGCATGTGCGCGACCTTGGCGACCGCAACCCGACCCTGGACGAGTTGAACCGCTACATCAACCGCGAGTTCAAGGCGCACGACATCAAGATCTCGGTGCGCCAGGTGGAGGTGTTCCTGATGGACCAGAAGGGCGGCAAGCAACAGCTGATCCCGATGGAGCAGCCGAAGCGGGATGGCACGGCGTCGGCCTGAGAACGCCCGAATACTTTATCCTGTGCACATTCGCTGCGAGGGCTTTGCCCTCGTTCGCCGGCAAGCCGGCTCCTACACCGCCCACCGGTAGGAGCCGGCTTGCCGGCGAAGGGCCGCAAAGCGGCCCCAGGCACCGCCACCCAGGAGCAGGCCCCGTGAAGTCCCTCGACCAACTCGTCTTCGACAACCGCTTCGCCCGCCTCGGCGACGCCTTCTCCACCCAGGTCCTGCCCGACCCGATCGCCGACCCGCGCCTGGTCGTGGCCAGCGAAGCGGCCATGGCCCTGCTCGACCTCGACCCGGCCCAGGCCGACCTGCCGGTGTTCGCCGAGTTGTTCAGCGGCCACAAGCTCTGGGAAGAGGCCGACCCGCGCGCCATGGTCTACTCCGGCCATCAGTTCGGCTCCTACAACCCGCGCCTGGGCGATGGCCGCGGCCTGCTGCTGGGCGAGGTGGTCAACGACGCCGGCGAGCACTGGGACCTGCACCTCAAGGGCGCCGGCCAGACGCCCTATTCGCGCATGGGTGACGGCCGTGCCGTGCTGCGCTCGTCGATCCGCGAATTTCTCGCTTCCGAAGCCCTGCACGCCCTGGGCATTCCCAGCAGCCGCGCGCTGTGCGTGATCGGCTCCAGCGCCACGGTGTGGCGCGAAACCCGCGAAACCGCCGCCATGCTGCTGCGCCTGGCCCACAGCCATGTGCGCTTCGGCCACTTCGAGTACTTCTACTACACCCAGCAGCCGGAACAGCAGCGCCTGCTGATCGACCATGTGCTCGAACAGCACTACCCCGAGTGCCGGGAAGCCGAACAGCCGTACCTGGCGATGTTCCGCACCATCGTCGAACGCAACGCCGAGCTGATCGCCCGTTGGCAGGCGTATGGTTTCTGCCATGGGGTGATGAACACCGACAACATGTCGATCCTCGGCATCACCTTCGACTTCGGCCCCTACGCCTTCCTCGACGACTTCGATGCCAACTTCATCTGCAACCACTCCGACGACCGGGGCCGCTACAGCTACGCCAACCAGGTGCCGATCGCCCATTGGAACCTGAGCGCCCTGGCCCAGGCCCTGACCACGGTTATCGAGGTGGAGCCGCTTAAAGAGGCGCTGGGCTTGTTCCTGCCGTTGTACCAGGCGCACTACCTGGACCTGATGCGCCGCCGCCTGGGTTTGACCACGGCCGAAGACGACGACATGGCGCTGGTGGAGCGCCTGCTGCAGCGCATGCAAAGTGGCGGCGTGGACTACACGCTGTTCTTCCGCAAGCTGGGTGAGCGTCCGGTGGCTGAGGCACTGAAGGTGGTGCGCGATGATTTCGTCGATCTGGCCGGTTTCGATGCCTGGGGCGTCGAGTACCTGGCCCGTTGCGAACGCGAGCCCGGCAATGCCGAGGGCCGGCGCGAGCGGATGCAGGCGGTCAACCCGCTGTATGTGTTGCGCAACTATCTGGCGCAGAAAGCCATCGAGGCGGCTGAAGCGGGTGACTACAGTGAGGTGCGGCGCCTGCACCAGGTGCTGAGCAGACCGTTCGAGGAACAGCCTGGGATGCAGGCCTATGCCGAGCGACCGCCGGAGTGGGGCAAGCACCTGGAGATCAGTTGCTCTTCATGAATTTGCAACCCCGGTTCGCCGGCAAGCCGGCTCCTACAATTCCCGGTAGGAGCCAGCTTGCCGGCGAACGGGCCACACGCCCAAATCAACTGGAGCCCTCATGTCCGACCCCCTGGTCATCCCCTGCCCCCACTGCAACGGCCTCAACCGCTTGCCCGCCGAGCGCCTGGGCGACGATCCTAAATGCGGCCGCTGCAAGCAGGCAGTGCTGCTCACCCGCCCCTTCGAACTGACCGAAAGCACCTACGCCGCCCAGATCAAGGGCGACCTGCCGTTGCTGCTGGATGTCTGGGCCGACTGGTGCGGCCCGTGCAAAAGCTTCGCCCCGACCTTCGAGCAGGCTGCGCGCCAGTTGGCCGGCCGCTGCCGCCTGGCCAAGCTCGACAGCGAGGCCAATCGCAACCTCGCCGGGCAGCTGGGCATCCGCTCGATCCCCAGCCTGATCCTGTTCAGGAATGGCCGCGAAATGGCACGCCAAGCCGGCGCCTTCCCGCTCCAATCGCTGTTGGAATGGTTGCGCGGCCAGGGTGTCTAGACGTGCTTACGAAGGGAATCAGGCACTGGCCAAGAGCGACTCGTAAGGAATTCTCAAACCATCATGCAGACGCTTGATCATTGAGAGGCTCAGGCCGCGCTTGCCGTTCAACACCTCGGAAACGCGCCCACTCGGCCCGATATACCGCTCAAGATCACGTGGTGTAAGACCTTGCTGGTCCATGCAGAACTTGATGGCGTCAATCGGGTTGGCTGGGTGAATAGGGTAGTGCCTGTTCTCGTAGACCTCGATCAATGTCACAAGCACTTCCATTTCATCTGCTTCCGGCGTCCCGGGTTCAGCCTGAAAAATGGCTTCCAAACGCCGGAACGCGGCTTGAAGGTCATCATCATTGCGGATGGGCTTAATATTCATTGATCGTCTCCACGTCGATCTCGTCATACCGCTTGTGCGTGCCGACGAACTTCACCCAGGCGATACCGGCCCGGTACTGCATTTCCACAACGAGCCGGTACTTGTTACCCCCGATGTTGAAGACAACGCGATTGTTGGCGCAGATGCTTGCATTACCGATCTGCGCTTTCACGTCCTGAGGGGAGCGCCAATCCGCCTTGAGCACCAGATCATGCCAACTTTCCAAGGGTGCCTTGGCATCTTCGCACCCCGGGACCTCCCAAAACCTGACCAGCGTTCGCTTCGCAATGACTCGCACCCGCCTGGATCTCCCTTTTTGGGAGAATACTAGGCATCCGAGGGCAAAATCGCAAGCACGCTACCGTGCCCGAATCAGGCAGAGCGCTCCAGCAAGTCATGCAATTCGACGAACTGCTGGGTCAGCTTGTGCCGTGGCTCAAGATGGATCAGTGGCAGGCTGGCGTGGTGGGACTCGCGCATCTTCACCGAGCTGCCGAGGTAAACCGGCAGCACCGGCAGGCCTTCGGCCAGCAGCTCGTCGAGCATCTGCTGCGGCAGGCTGGCGCGCGACTGGAACTGGTTGACCACGATGCCTTCGACCACCAGCTCTTCGTTGTGGTCGTCCTTTAATTCGTCGATCTCGGCCAGAAGGCCATACAGCGCCTGACGCGAGAAACTGTCGCAATCGAAGGGAATGAGCACGCGATCAGCGGCGATCAACGCGGAAACCGCATAGAAATTCAAGGCCGGCGGGGTATCGATGTAGATACGGTCGTAGTCCTCGTCCAGCTCTTCCAGCAGTTTTCTCAGCTTGTTGATCTTGTGCTTGGCCTCGAGCTTGGGCTGCAGGTCGGCCAGCTCCGCCGTGGCGGTGACCACGTGCAGGTTGTCGAAGGGGGTTTCATAGATATCGACCTTGTTCTTCTTGGCGAACGGCCCGCTGGACAGCGACTGCTTGAAGAAGTCGGCGATGCCCATGGGAATGTCGTCGCCGGTCAGGCCGGTCAGGTACTGGGTCGAGTTGGCCTGGGCATCCAGGTCGATCAGCAGGGTCCGGTAGCCTTCACTGGCGCTCACCGCCGCCAGATTGCAGGCAATGCTCGACTTGCCCACGCCACCTTTCTGATTGAACACCACGCGCCGCATGACAGACCTCCGTGTATCAACGAATGCCCGAGTATGTGGCGCTACACCGCTAATGGCCAGCACTCTTCGCTCAAGTTGCAGCGTGTGCGACCGACAACCTGTCTCTGACCAGCCGTCGGAAAATGCCTACCCGGATCATCCAACTCGATACTTCTTCGAGAATGCAATGTCTGACTGGCAAGAATGTAACGACTAATTGCTACACACCTCCGTCACCGGGATAATGCGCGCCACTCGGCAAAGCGCCCCTGCAAGGTCTGTGTTCCGAGTCATTCCCAAGGCAAGGAAGTCCCACAGAGCGGGAAGTAACAAGCACCGTGATCACCTTTGATATCAGCCAATGGCGCGCCTGGGCCCCCGGCCTGCAGACGCCCGCCGACTGGCAGACCTGGGCCGCCACCGGCGAATGCCCCTCTGCCGAGGCGCAGGTGCCGGACGTGTCGTTCCTGCCCGCCATGCAGCGGCGTCGCCTCAGCCAGCTGGCGCGCATGGCGTTCGCCGTGGGCTGGCCGCTGGCCGAAGGCTGCGCGCCGATGCCACTGGTGTTCGTCTCGCGCCACGGTGAAACCCCGCGCACCTTCTCGATCCTCAGCGACCTGGCCGAACAACAGCCGCTGTCGCCCACCCAGTTCAGCCTTTCGGTGCACAACGCCGTGATCGGTCTGTGGTCGATCCTGCGCGGCGAAACCTGCGAGATGACCGCCCTGGCCGCAGCCGGCGACGGCTTTGAACAAGGCCTGCTCGAAGCCGCCGGCCTGTTGCAGGAAGGCGCCCCGGCAGTGCTGTTGATCATCGCCGAGGAACTGCCACCACCGGTGTATGGCCCCTGGATCGACGACGTGCCGTTTGCCTATGCACTGGCTTTACGCCTCACGGCTGGGCGACAATGGGAGCTGGCACTAAGCCATCAATCTTCGTCGGACGTGCCGCGCACCCCGCAGCCCCATGCCCTGAGCTGGTTGAAAGCCTTGCTGGGCAACACCCCCTCCTTTACCCACACCTGGAACCGCCGCACATGGAACTGGCAACGACAGCCATAGAGCGCCCGCGGGACGCCTATTACTGGCGCCTGCTGGCCACCGCCCTGAGCTTTGGCCTGTTCGGCCTGGGCGGCCTGTGCCTGCGTCTACTGGTGTTCCCCCTGCTCGCCTGCCTGCCGGGTGACGCCGCGCGCCACCGCCAGCGTGCCCGGCGCACCATCGGCTGGCTGTTCTGGCGCTTCATCCGTTTCATGCACACCGCCGGTGTGCTCACCTACACGGTCGAAGGTGCCGAGCGCCTGGGCCGGCCCGGGCAGATGATCATCGCCAACCATCCGTCACTGATCGACGTGGTGTTCCTCATCGGCCTGGTGCGTCAGGCCAACTGCGTGGTCAAGCACAGCCTGTTCGCCAACCCGTTCACCCGTGGCCCGGTGAGCGAGGCCCAGTACATCGGCAACGACGGCAGCATGGACATGCTCGACAACGCCGTCGCCGCACTGCAGCAAGGCCAGCCGCTGATCATCTTCCCCGAGGGCACGCGCACCGCGCCCGGCCAGGCCCCCGCCTTTCATCGCGGCGCCGCGGCCATCGCCCTGCGCGGTGCGAAGATCATCACACCGGTGACCATCCGGGTCAGCCCCACCACCCTGACCAAGCACGAGCCCTGGTACCGCATCCCCTGCCGCCGCGTGCACTTCAGCCTGCGCGTCGGCGCCGATATCGACCCCCAGGCCTACGCCGCCATGGGCCCGGCGCCGATCGCCTCGCGCCGCCTCAACGACTTTCTGCACCAGCACTACATAAAGGAGCTCGCCGCCGATGAGCGATGCACAGCAACACCTGCACCATGACCTCAAGCAACTGATCATCGACGCCCTGGGCCTGGAAGACATCAGCGTGCAGGACATCGACGACCAGCAGACCCTGTTCGGCGAAGGCCTGGGCCTGGACTCGGTGGATGCCCTCGAGCTCGGCCTGGCGATCCAGAAGCGCTACGGCATCAAGATCGACGCCGACGCCAAGGACACACGCAACCATTTCGCCAACGTCGCCACCCTGGCGGCGTTCGTCACCGCTCGCCAGGCAGCCTGAGACCGCACCATGCAAACCCGTGAAGACATCTTCAACATCCTGCGCGACGCCCTGGTCGAGCTGTTCGAACTGGAACCCGAGCGCGTGACCCTGGACGCCAACCTGTACCAGGACCTGGAAATCGACAGCATCGACGCCGTCGACCTGATCGACCATATCAAGCGCCAGACCGGCAAGAAGATCGCCGCCGACGACTTCAAGTCGGTACGCACCGTCAATGATGTGGTAGAGGCGGTACACCGCCTGGTCAGCCCGGCGGCATGAAGCGTCTGATCGGCCTCGGCCTGCTGCTGGCCGGGCTGTTGTACCCCTTCGCGGTGCATTTCGGCATGGCCCATTTCGCCCCCTGGCAATTCGGCCTGCTGCTCGGTGGCCTGTGGCTGGCCCGTGCCCTGAGCACGCCGCGCCGCCCGGGCAACCTGTGGATGGCGCTGGTGGCCCTGGCGTTCTGCGCCCTGCTGGGGCTGTCCGACAGCCCGCAACTGCTGCGCTGGTACCCGGTGCTGATCAGCGCCTTCATGCTGGCCCTGTTCGGCGCCAGCCTGCTGCGCGGCATGCCGGTGGCCGAACGCCTGGCGCGCCTGCGCGACCCCGACCTGCCGCCCCACGCCGTGCGTTACACCCGCCGCGTGACCCAGGTGTGGTGCCTGTTCTTCCTGGGCAACGGCCTGATCGCCGCCAGCCTAACCCTGTGGGCGCCGCTGGCCTGGTGGACCCTGTACAACGGCCTGATCGCCTACGCCGCGATGGGCCTGCTGTTCGCCATCGAATGGCTGATAAGACAACGTGTGCGAGGACGCTCATGAACTGGATCAACCTCGAACACCTGTTGCGCCCGCTGGACGCGCCGCGCCTGGTGACCCACGCGCCAGCACTGGACCACGCCGAGCTGTGCCGCCAGGCCCTGTGCCTGGCTGGAGGCCTGCGCCAACGCGGGATCCGGCGCCTGGCCGTGCACCTCGAAGACGCTGCGTCGCTGGCCATCGCCCTGCTCGGCGCCTGGCGCGCGGGCGTCGAAGTGTTGCTGCCCGCCGACCTGCAACCCGCCACCCGCGAGCGCTGGCACACCCAGGTCGACCTGTGGCTGACCACTGACGAGCAGCTCGACGACCTGCTGGGCGAAGCACTCGCCCCCGCCGACCTCGACGTCGACACCTGCCGCATCAGCCTGTGCACCTCCGGTTCCAGCGGCGAGCCCAAGCGCATCGACAAGCAACTGCGCCAGCTGGCCAACGAAGTGAACGCCCTGGAACAGCTCTGGGGCCAGGACCTGGGCAACGCCTGGATCATCGGTAGCGTCGCCACCCAACACATCTACGGCCTGCTGTTTCGCGTGCTCTGGCCACTGTGCGCCGGGCGCGGCTTCGAGCGCCGGCAACTGCCGTTCCCCGAGGACCTGCAGCGCGCCAGCCGCGAACACGCAGCGTTTGCCTGGGTGGCCAGCCCGGCGCTGCTCAAGCGCATGGGCGACAACCTCGACTGGCCAGCCCTGAGCCCGGTACGTCGGATGTTTTCCTCGGGCGGCGAGCTGCCGTCTATCGCCGCCGAACGCCTGCATCAGCGCCTGGGCCAGTGGCCGACCGAGATTCTCGGCAGCTCCGAGACCGGTGGCATCGCCTGGCGCCAGGGCCAACCCCTGTGGCAACCGTTCGCCGACGTGCGCTTGAGCCAGGATGAACACGGCGCCCTGCGCATCGCCTCGCCCTACCTGCCCGCCGGGCACATCGAGCAGAGCGCCGATGCCGCCGAGTTCAGCGACGACGGGCGCTTCCGCCTGCTTGGCCGGCTGGACCGCATCGTCAAGCTCGAAGAAAAACGCATCTCGCTGCCCATGCTCGAACAGGCCCTTTGCGCCCATGCCTGGGTCGCCGAGGCGCGCCTGGGGGTGATCGAGGAAGGTCGCGCCTACCTCGGCGCCCTGGTGGCCCTGACCCCGGCCGGCTTGCACGCCCTGCGCAACCAGGGCCGCCGCGCCGTGGTCGATGGCCTGCGCCAGCACCTGGCCGGCCACTGCGAGGCGCTGGCCCTGCCACGGCGCTGGCGCCTGGCGCGCCAGTTGCCGCTCAACCCCCAAGGCAAGCTGCCCCACGCCGAGCTGCAGGCATTGCTGTTGGCCCCACGCAGCATGGCGCCGGAGGTGCTGGGGCACCGGCAAGCGGGCGAGGAACTGCACCTGCGCCTGGCCGTCCCCCTGGACCTGGCCTGCTTCTCCGGGCACTTCCCGCAAACGCCGGTGCTGCCAGGCGTTGTCCAGCTCGACTGGGCGATCGCCCTGGCCGCCTCGCACCTGCAACTGGCCCAACGCTTCGCCGGCATGGAAGTGCTCAAGTTCCAGCAGCTGGTGCGCCCCGGCGACGAGCTGCTGCTGACCCTGCGCTTCGACGCGACACGCGGGAAGCTCTACTTCGTTTACACCTGCGCCGGGCAACCCTGCTCCAGCGGCCGCATCGTGCTGGAGACCGCCCATGCATAAGCCCTGCGCGGTGATCCCGGTGTACAACCACGAACAAGCGGTGCCCCAGGTGGTCGACGACCTGCTGCGCGCCGGCCTGCCCTGCGTGCTGGTCGATGACGCCAGCCATGCTCCCTGCGCCCAGGTACTGGGCCAACTGGCCGAGCGCGACGACGTTCACCTGGTCACCCTGGCGGTCAACCAGGGCAAGGGCGGCGCGGTGATGGCCGGCCTGCGCGAAGCCGCGCGCCTGGGCTTCAGCCACGCCCTGCAAGTGGACGCCGACGGCCAGCATGACCTGGCCGATGTCAGCCGTTTCCTGGAACAGTCGCAGGCTTACCCGCAAGCCCTGGTGTGTGGTTATCCACAGTACGACGCCAGCGTGCCCAAGGGTCGGCTGTATGCCCGCTACCTGACCCACGTGTGGGTGTGGATCAACAGCCTGTCGCTGCGCATCCCCGATTCGATGTGCGGCTTTCGCGTCTACCCGCTGCCCGCGACCCTGGCGATGATCGACAGCGTCAACCTCGGCCGGCGCATGGACTTCGACCCGGAGATCCTGGTGCGCCTGTCGTGGCGCAACCAGCCGATGCGCTGGCTGCCGACCAAGGTCCACTACCCCCAGGACGGCCTGTCGCACTTCCGCCTGTTCCACGACAACGCGCTGATCTCGAAGATGCACGCCAAGCTGTTCTTCGGCATGCTCCTGCGCGCCCCGCTGATCCTCTGGCGCAGGTGGCGAGCATGAGCGAACGCCCCGAGCACTGGGCCGAGCACCAGGAACGCGGCAGCTTCTGGCTTATGAAGCTCACCGCCACCCTCGCCCGCCTGCTCGGGCGGCGCGTGCTCAGCCCGCTGATCCACGTGATCGTCGCCTACTTCTTCATCTTCGGCGGCCGCGCCCGGCGCAGCGCCTGGCAGTACCAGCAGCGCCTGCATCGCTGGAGCGCCGGCCAGGTCCAGGCCCCCGGCCAGTGGCGCGTGTTCCGCCAGTTCATGGCCTTCGCCGAGGCCCTGCTGGACAAGCTCGACGTGTGGAACGGCCGGCTGGCGCTTTCGCAGATCGATATCGTCGACCCGGCCAACCTGCGCCAGCAGTTGCGTGGAGAGCGCGGCCAGATGCTGGTGGGCGCGCACCTGGGCAACCTGGAAGTGTGCCGGGCCCTGGCCGAGATCGGCGAAAAAGTGACCATGAACGTGCTGGTGCATACCCGCCATGCCGAACACTTCAACCGCCTGCTGGGCGAAGCCGGCGCCAGCCACCTGCGGCTGATCCAGGTCAGCGAGCTGGACCCGGCAGTGATGCTGCAACTGTCCGAACGCCTGGAGCGCGGCGAGTGGCTGGCGATTGCCGGCGACCGCGTGCCGCTGCACGGCGGGCGCACCGTGGAGGTGGACTTTCTCGGCCACCCGGCGGCATTCCCCCAGGGGCCGTGGCTGCTGGCCGGGCTGCTGGGTTGCCCGCTCAACCTGCTGTTCTGCCTCAAGCAACAGGGCCGTTACCAGGTCACCCTCGAGCCGTTCGTCGAGCGCCTGCACTGGCGCCGTGGCCAGCGCGACGCGGTGATCGCCGAATGGGCCGCCCGCTACGCCGAACGCCTGGGCCACTACTGCGCCCAGGCCCCGCTGCAATGGTTCAATTTCTACCCCTTCTGGAAGACCGATG
Organism: Pseudomonas entomophila L48; assembly: GCF_000026105.1. NCBI lineage: Bacteria > Pseudomonadati > Pseudomonadota > Gammaproteobacteria > Pseudomonadales > Pseudomonadaceae > Pseudomonas > Pseudomonas entomophila. The sequence continues at coordinate 372,783 of NC_008027.1, read as the reverse complement.
ACGATGCATCCGCATGAGCCTGTAACCTTCGGCGAAGCGCCGCTGGCGATCGAAGACGTCCTGGCCCTGGCCGAGCGCCGCGCGCCGTCGCGCCTGCAGGCCGACGCCGCCTACCGCGAGCGCATCGCCCGTGGCGCGCGCTTCCTCGACACCTTGCTGGACAAGGAAGGGGTGATCTACGGCGTGACCACCGGCTACGGCGACTCCTGCGTGGTGGCCGTGCCGCTGGAGCATGTCGAGGCCCTGCCCCGCCACCTCTACACCTTCCACGGCTGCGGCCTGGGCCGGTTGCTCGACGCCCCGGCCACCCGCGCCGTGCTGGCGGCGCGCCTGCGCTCGCTGAGCCATGGCGTGTCCGGCGTGCGCCTGGAACTGCTGGAACGCCTGCAGGCCTTCATCGAGCACGACATCCTGCCGCTGATCCCCGAGGAAGGGTCGGTCGGCGCCAGCGGCGACCTGACGCCGCTGTCGTACGTGGCGGCGGCCCTGTCGGGCGAGCGCGAAGTCATGTACAACGGCGAGCGTCGCACCAGCGCCGACGTGCACCGCGAACTGGGCTGGCAGCCCCTGGTGCTGCGCCCCAAGGAAGCCCTGGCGCTGATGAACGGCACCGCGGTGATGACCGGCCTGGCCTGCCTGGCTTTCGCCCGCGCCGACTACCTGCTCAAGCTGGCCACGCGCATCACCGCGCTCAATGTCATCGCCCTGCAGGGCAACCCCGAGCACTTCGACGAGCGCCTGTTCGCCGCCAAGCCGCACCCCGGCCAGACCCAGGTCGCCGCCTGGCTGCGTCAGGACCTGGCCATCGACGCCCCGCTGCCACCACTGCACCGTTTGCAGGACCGCTACTCGCTGCGCTGCGCGCCCCACGTGCTGGGCGTGCTGGCTGACAGCCTGGGCTGGCTGCGCGGGTTCATCGAAACCGAACTCAACAGCGCCAACGACAACCCGATCATCGACGGCGACGCCGAGCGCGTGCTGCATGGCGGGCACTTCTATGGCGGGCACATCGCCTTCGCCATGGACAGCCTGAAAAACCTGGTGGCCAACGTCGCCGACCTGCTCGACCGCCAGCTCGCCCTGCTGGTGGACGTACGCTACAACCATGGCCTGCCGAGCAACCTCTCGGGCGCCGAGGCCGAGCGCGCCATGCTCAACCACGGTTTCAAGGCCGTGCAGATCGGCGCCAGCGCCTGGACCGCCGAGGCCCTCAAGCAGACCATGCCTGCCAGCGTGTTCTCCCGCTCCACCGAATGCCACAACCAGGACAAGGTGAGCATGGGCACCATCGCCGCCCGCGACGCCCTGCGCGTGCTGGAGCTGACCGAACAGGTCGCCGCCGCCACCCTGCTGGCCGCCAACCAGGGCGTCTGGCTGCGCCAGCGCCAGGCCGACGCGCACGCCCTGCCGCCGGCCCTGGCGCAGATGCACGCGGCACTGCTGGAGGACTTCGCGCCGGTCACCGAGGACCGTGCCCTCGAGCACGACCTGCGCCTGTGCCTGGCCCGTATCGGCCAGCGCCACTGGGGGCTGCATGCGTAACCCCGGGGTGTTTCACGTCGACAGCGAGATCGTCGTGCCGTTCTTCGACGTCGACAGCATGCACATCGTCTGGCACGGCCACTATGTGAAGTACCTGGAAGTCGCCCGCTGCGCGCTGCTCGACCGCCTGGAGCACGACTACCTGCGCATGCAGGCCAGCGGCTATGCGTGGCCGGTAATCGACCTGCAGCTGCGCTACATCCGCGGCGCCACCTTCGGCCAGCGCCTGAGCGTGCGCGCCAGCCTGGTGGAGTGGGAGAACCGCTTGAAGATCCACTACCTGATCAGCGATGCCACCACCGGCGAGCGCATGACCCGCGCCAGCACCGTGCAGGTGGCCGTGCACATCGAAAGCGGCGAGATGCAGCTGGCCTCCCCCCAGGCCATGCTCGACGCCGTCGCCAAGGTGCTGCCATGACCCACCCCAAAGGCACCGCAAAACCTGTAGGAGCCGGCTTGCCGGCGATGGACCGCAACGCGGTCCCATGCTCGCCCTGGCACCGCGCATCACGCGCATTGGCCGCGCTCCTGCTACTGCTCGCCAGCCCCCTGACCCTGGCCTTCACCCTCGACGACCTGCAAAAACAGCTCAGCGAACCCGCCGTGGTCAGCGGCCCGTTCATCCAGGAAAAACACCTGCGCGCCCTGCCCCAGCCACTGACCAGCAAGGGCCGCTTCGTCCTGGCCCGCGACCATGGCCTGCTCTGGCTGCTGCAAACCCCGCTGCGCCAGGACTACCGCATCGACGCCCAGGGCATCGCCCGCCGCGACCCGAGTGGCTGGCAAACGCTGCCCGCCCGCAGTGCCGGCGCCGAGCAGAACCGCCTGTTCTTCGCCGTACTGCAAGGCGACAGCAGCGGCCTGCAACGCGACTTCGACCTGGCGCTGTCAGGCGACGCCATGCACTGGCAACTGCGCCTGACCCCGCGTTCGCTGCTGCTCAAGCAAGTGTTCACCCGCATCGACATCGCCGGCGGGCGCTACGTCGAGCGCATCGAGCTGAGCGAGACCCAGGGCGACAGCACCGTGCTGCGCATGCCCGAGAGCCAAGGCGCCAGCGCCCTCAGCGACGCGGAGCGCAGCGATTTTGCCGACTGAACGCCTGTTGCCGCGCCTGTTCGCGGGCCTGCTGCTGATCATGCTCGCCGTGGCTGGCTGGCAATGGCATCGGGGCGCGCCGCTGTCGGCCGACCTGATGACCCTGGTACCGGGCGCCACCCAGGACCCGCTGGTCAAGCAAGCCGAGCAGCGTATGCAAGAGCCGCTCAACCGCGAGCTGCTGGTGCTGGTCGGCCATCCCCAACGTGAACAGGCCGTCGCCCTCGCCGAGCACCTGGCCGGTCAGTGGCAAGCCAGCGGCCTGTTCGAAAAGGTGCAGTGGAGTGTCCAGACCGACCTGCAGGCCCTGCGCGGGCAACTGCTGCAAGGGCGCCTGGCGATGCTCTCGGCCCGTGACCGGCAACTGCTGGCCGAGCAACCCGACGCCTTTGTCGAACAACGCCTGCAAAGCCTGTTCGACCCCTTCGCCGGCTTCAGCCTGGTGGCGAGCCAGGATGACTGGCTCGGCCTGACCGGTCGCATCCAGCAGAGCCAGCCCAAGCCGGTCAACGTGCAACTGGACACCGCCAGCGGCGCGCTGATGGCCGAGGCCGACGGCCAGCAGTGGGTGCTGCTGCGCGCTCGCACCCTGGGCAACGCCTTCGACATGCACCTGCCCTTGCAGGTGGCCGACCTGCTGGCCCACGCCCGCGTCGAGGCCAGCCAGCAAGGCGCCCAGCTGCTGGCGGCCAGCGGCCTGCTGTACGCTGCTGCCGGCCAGCAACAGGCCAGTCGCGAGATCACCTGGGTCGGCGGCGGCGCCACCGTGGGCATCCTGCTGCTGTTGCTGCTGGCCTTCCGCCGCTGGCGCGTGTTGCTGGCCTTCGTGCCGGTGCTGGTGGGCATGCTGTTCGGCTCGGTGGTGTGCGTGGCGCTGTTCGGGCAGATGCACGTGATGACCCTGGTGCTCGGCTCCAGCCTGATCGGCGTGGCCGTCGACTACCCGCTGCACTACCTGTCCAAGAGCTGGAGCCTGCAACCCTGGCGCAGCTGGCCGGCCGTGCGCCTCACGCTGCCGGGGTTGAGCCTGAGCCTGGCGACCAGTTGCATCGGCTACCTGGCCCTGGCCTTCACGCCGTTCCCCGCGCTGACCCAGATCGCCGCGTTCTCGGCCGCCGGCCTGGTCGGCGCCTACCTCAGCGCCGTGTGCCTGCTGCCGGCCTTGCTCGGTGGCGTCGAGCTGCGCCCGGCCCAATGGCCGCTGCGGGTGGCGCAATGGCTGACCGCGCTGCGCGCCGGCCTGCTGCGCCGTGTCCCCAGCGCCGCACTGCTGGCCCTGCTGGTGCTGTTCTGCGCCGCCGGGCTGTGGCGCCTGGACAGCCGCAACGACGTGCGCCAGTGGGTCGGCAGCCCACCCCAGCTGCTGGAAGAAGCCCAGGCGGTGGCGCGCGTCACCGGATACCAGCCCACCAGCCAGTTCTACCTGGTGCGCGGCACCGACCCGCAGCAACTGCTGGAGCGCCTGCGGGCGTTGTCGGAAAAACTCGACGAGCTGGTCGACCTGGGCAAGCTCAAGGGCTACATGTCCCTCGACCGCCTGGTTGCCAGCCCCGCCGAGCAGGCGCGCACGCTCCAGGCCCTGGAGCGGCTGCCCGAACACTGGCAACCGCTGCTGGCCCAAGGCGTGCCGGAAACCGCGCTGCAGGCCGAGCTCAAGCAATTGCACCAACTGCCGATCCAGTCCATCGACGATGTCCTCGCCGGCCCCTTGGGCGAACCCTGGCGCGCCTTGTGGCTGGGCCAGGTGGACCAGGGCGTGGCCGCCGTCGTCAGTCTCCAGGGGTTGAACGACACCGCCTTGCTGCGCCTGCAAGCCGATGGCCTGCCCGGCGTGCAACTGGTGGACCGGCTGGGTGAGTTGAACCAGCTGTTCGCCGCCACCCAGATCAGCGCCGCCGAGCTCAAGCTGCTGTCGTGCGCGCTGATCCTGGTGCTGCTGGTGCTGCCGTTCGGCCTGCGCGGTGCCTTGCGCATCGTCGCCCTGCCCCTGCTCGCCGCGCTGTGCAGCCTGGCCCTGCTGGGTTGGTTCGGCCAGCCGCTGACGTTGTTCAGCCTGTTCGGCCTGCTGCTGGTGACCGCCATCGGCGTCGACTACGCGATCCTCATGCATGAGCGCGTCGGCGGCGAGGCGGTGAGCCTGCTGGGCACCCTGCTGGCGGCACTGACCACCTGGCTGTCGTTCGGCCTGCTGGCCCTGTCGAGCACACCGGCGGTAAGCAACTTCGGCCTGGCGGTGAGCCTGGGCCTGGCAATGAGCTTCATCCTGGCCCCCTGGGCCGCGTCGCGCGAAGGAGCGCACAGCTGATCATGACCGTGTTGTTGTTCTGGGCCCTGGCCCTGCTGCTGTTCGCGCTGGCCTGCGCGCTCGGCAAGCGCGTGGGGCTGATCCCGATCGTCAGCCAGCTGCTGCTGGCGACCCTGGCGCTGCCGCTGCTGATGCTGCTGTGGGTCGAGCCGCACTGGCAGCTCGACGGCGCCACGCTGGTCGCGCCGAGCTGGCTCAAGACCCTGTATGGCTGCAGCTTCGCCCTGCTGCTGGGGCACATCCTCGCCGACGTCGCCGAGCTGCGCGTCGACCGCGAGGCGCTGAAGCTCGCCGTGCCCAGTTTCCTGGTGCCCTTCGCCTGCGGCCTGGCCTGCGCGCTGTGGCTGCTGGATCAGGGCGGCCTCACCGCGCTGGCCCTGGGCCTGGTGTTCGCCATCACCGCAATCCCGGTGCTGTACCTGTACCTGCGCGCCATCGACTATCCACCCGCGGCCAGCCGACGGCTGCTGCAGGCGGCGATCCTCATCGACCTGGCCTGCTGGCTGCTGCTGGGCCTCGGCCAGGGCAGCCTGCAACCAGGCAGCCTGGCCTGGCCGCTGCTGGCCGCGGCCCTGCCCGTGCCGCTGCACTTCATCGGCCTGCGGGCGCCCAAGGCCTACGGGGCACTGTTCCTGGCACTGTTGTTCGTCGCCGAGCACTACCGGCTCAACGCCCTGGTCTTCGGTATCGGCTACCTGGCCTGCCTGGCCGGGCTCAAGGTCCCGGTGCGCCTGCCACTGTCGGCCACCTGGAGCCGCCGCCTGCAACAGGGCGTGGCGGTGCCGCTGATCCTCACCTACGGCGTGGTGCAGATCGATGTGCACCACACCCTGCAAGGCTTCGATGCGCTGCAACTGGCCGCCCTGCTGGCCCTGCCGATCGCCAGCAAGCTGCTGGGCAACTGGCTGGGCCTGTGCTGGGCCGCCCCGTCGTTCGCCGGCGCGAGCAAGTGGCGCGAAAGCCTGCTGCTGAACATCCGCGGCCTGAGCGAAATCGTCTTTCTCAACCTGCTGCTGCAACAGGGGCTGATCGGCCCGGCGCTGTACTTCGCCCTGATGCTGATGAGCCTGGTTGCCACCCTGATGCCGGCATTGGCCGGCCTGCACCGGATTCCCCTGAATACTGCCCCGACGGCAAGGAGCCCTCATGCCGAACTGTGAACTGCAACAACGCCAGGTGCTGGTGATCGGCGCCGGGCCTTCCGGCGCCATCGCCGCCGCCCTGCTCAAGCGCAAGGGCCACGATGTGCTGGTGATCGAGCGCCAGCGCTTTCCGCGCTTTTCCATCGGCGAGAGCCTGCTGTCCCACTGCCTGGACTTCGTCGAAGAGGCCGGGATGCTCGAGGCCGTCGAGGCTGCGGGCTTCCAGCACAAGAACGGCGCCGCCTTCGCCTGGGGCGAGGAATACAGCGCGTTCGACTTCGGCCTGACCTTCTCCCAGGGCAAGCCGAGCACCTTCCAGGTGCAACGCGCGCAGTTCGACCAGTTGCTCGCCGACCAGGCGCAAGCCCAGGGCGTGGAGATCCGCTACGAGCACGAAATCGTCAGCGTCGACATGGGCGGTGACTGCCCGCGTGTGCGGGTACGCCGCCCCGAGGGTGATGAATACGAAGTGGAAAGCGCCTTCGTGCTCGACGCCAGCGGCTACGGCCGCGTGCTGCCGCGCCTGCTGGAACTGGAAGCACCGTCGAACTTCCCGGTGCGCCAGGCGGTGTTCACCCATATCGAGGACCGCATCGACCACCCCGGTTTCGACCGCGACAAGATCCTCATCACCACCCACCCCGAACACCGTGACATCTGGTTCTGGACCATCCCGTTCAGCAACGGCCGCACCTCCCTCGGCGTGGTCGCCGCCGCCGAGCGCTTCGCCGAGGCGCCGGCCGACCTGGACGCCTGCCTCAAGCACTTCGTGGCACAGACCCCGAGCCTGTCCACTGTGCTGGCCAATGCCGTGTGGGACACCCCGGCGCGCACCATCGGCGGCTACTCGGCCAATGTCAGCACCCTGCACGGCCCGGGCTTCGCCCTGCTGGGCAACGCCGCCGAGTTCCTCGACCCGGTATTCTCCTCGGGCGTGACCATCGCCATGCGCTCGGCGAGCATGGCCGCCAACCTGCTGCACCGTCAGCTGGAAGGCGAGGTGGTGGACTGGCAGGCCGAGTTCGCCACGCCGCTCAAGCGTGGCGTCGACACCTTCCGCGCCTATGTCGAAGGCTGGTACGACGGCAGCTTCCAGGACGTGATCTACCACCCCGGCAGCTCGCCGGAAATCCGCGCCATGATCAGCTCGATCCTGGCCGGCTACGCCTGGGACCTGCGCAACCCGTTCGTCGCCGAGCCCAAGCGCCGCCTGCGTACCCTCGCCGAGCTGTGCGCGAGGACGCCGGCATGAGCCAACAGCCCTACCTGAGCGACACCTACGTCGAAGAGACCCGCATCGGCTTCTGGTTCCTGCGCAGCCACACCTGGCAACACCATGTGCTGCGCGTGGCGATCAACGACCTGCGCGGGCTGTTCGATGGCGAGCTGCCCCAGGCGCCGGTGCTGTTGGACGCCGGCTGCGGCCAGGGCAAGTCGTTCAAGCACCTGCTGCAGGTGTTCGCCCCGTCGCGCCTGCTGGGCACCGACGCCGACCCGCACAGCCTGGCGCTGAGCGCCGCCGAGGCGCAGCGGCTGGGTGTTGAGGTGGAGCTGCAGGGCAGCGACTGCGCGGCGCTGCAGTTCCCCGACGCCAGCGTCGACATCCTGTTCTGCCACCAGACCTTCCACCACCTGGTGGAGCAGGAGAAAGCCCTGGCCGAGTTCTACCGGGTGCTCAAGCCGGGTGGCTACCTGCTGTTCGCCGAGTCCACCGAGGCCTACATCGACACCTGGGTGATCCGCTGGCTGTTCCGCCACCCCATGCACGTGCAGAAGAGCGCCGAAGGCTACCTGCAGATGCTGCGCGCCCAGGGCTTCGAATTCACCGCGCGCAACGTGTCCTACCCTTATCTATGGTGGAGCCGCTCGAAGGATTTCGGCCTGCTCGAACGCCTGGGCCTGCGCAAGCCGCCACCCGTTGGCCAGCGCGAGGAAACCCTGGTCAACGTGGTGGCGCGCAAGCCACTGGAGCAACCATGAAACACCTGCTGGCGCTGTGCCTGTGCCTGTTGCTCGGCGCCTGCGCCGCGCACCCGCCGCTGCCTGAAACGCTGCCCTCGCTGACGCTGCCGCGCCAGCTGCACGTGCAGCGCGAGCAGGACGGCCAACGCCAGGACTGGCTGCTGGTGATCCAGAACGAAGACCACCGCCTGCGCTGGTCGCTGCTCGACCTGCTGGGTATCCCCCAGGCCCGCCAGTTGCTCGATGGCACACGCTGGCAGGCCGACGGCCTGCTGCCGCCCAACCCGGCCGCGCGCGAGCTGTTCGCCGCCGTACTGTTCGCCCTGACACCCGCCGAGCAACTGCAGCGCCTGTACCCACAGGCTCGCCAGCAGGGCCAGCAACGCTGGCTGGGCGACCGCTGGCAAGTCAGCTATCGGGCCAGCGACCTTTTCACCTTGAACCTGGGCCAGGGCCTGCGCTATGAAGTCAGCCCATTGCCCAGCGAGAACACACCATGACCGCCTACCTCAATGCCTTGGGCCTGGTCTGCGCCCTCGGTCGCGGCCAGGCCGAGGTGGCCGCGCGCCTGTTCGCCGGTGACTGCTCCGGCATGCAGCCCCAGGACGGCTGGGTACCGGACCGGCGCCCTCCCGTGGGCGCGGTGAGCGGCGAACTACCCGCCGTGCCACTGCCCGAACAGCACAGCCGCAACAACCAGCTGCTCTACTGCGCGGCCCTGCAGATCGAACCGGCGATCCGCCAGGCGATCACCGAATTCGGCCCACAGCGGGTCGGCGTAGTGCTGGGCACCAGCACGTCGGGCATCGCCGAAGCCAGCGCCGGCATCGCCCATTACCTGCGCGAAGGGGCCCTGCCCGACAGCTACCGCTACGACCAGCAAGCGCTGAGCGCCCCTGCCGAGTTCCTGGCCGACTGGCTGCAACTGAGCGGCCCGGCCTATGTGATTTCCACCGCCTGCACTTCCAGTGGCCGGGCGCTGCTGAGCGCGCGCCGCCTGCTCGACCTGGGCCTGTGCGACGCGGTGCTGTGCGGTGGCGTCGACAGCCTGTGCGGGCTGACCCTCAACGGCTTCAGCGCCCTGGACGCAGTCAGCGAACAACGCTGCAACCCGTTCTCGGTCAACCGCGACGGCATCAACATCGGCGAAGGCGCGGCGCTGTTCGTCATGACCCGCACGCGTCCGACGCAGGGCCCTTCAATCGCCTTGCTGGGTGCCGGCGCCAGCTCCGACGCCCACCACATTTCGGCTCCGGACCCCACCGGCAAGGGCGCCTTGCAAGCCATGGCCAAGGCCCTGGACAATGCCGGGCTGGCCGCGGCGCAGATCGACTACGTGAACCTGCACGGCACCGCCACCCAGCACAACGACGCCATGGAAAGCCTGGCCGTGCATGCTCTGTTCGGTGCCAGCACGCCCTGCTCGTCGAGCAAGCCGATGACCGGCCATACCCTCGGCGCGGCCGGTGCGCTGGAAGCGGCGTTCTGCTGGCTGGCCCTGAGCGAACACAACCCGGACAACCGGCTGCCCCCCCATGTGTGGGACGGCCAGCGCGACCCGCAACTGGCGAACCTGGCCCTGGCCGACAGCGACCAGCGCCTGCCCCAGGAACGCCCGCGCCGATTGATGAGCAATTCGTTCGCCTTCGGCGGCAACAACGTGAGCCTGATTCTCGGAGACACCCCATGATTGCCTGGCCTTTGGCCGAACTGCTGCCCCACGCCGGCGACATGATCCTGATCGATCAGGTCGACAGCTGCGACGAGGAGCAGATCCACACCCGTACCACCGTGCGCCCCGGCGGCCTGTTCAACCGCGCCGACGGCAGCCTGCCGGCGTGGCTGGGCCTGGAGCTGATGGCCCAGAGCGTGGCGGCCTACGCCGGCTGCCGCGCCCGCCGCCTCGGCCAGCCCGTGGAGCTGGGCTTCCTGCTTGGCACCCGCAAGTTCGAATGCGATGTCGAGCAGTTCCCGGCCGGCGCCGAGTTGCACATCCACGCGCTGCGCTCGCTGGAAGACGACAACGGCATGGGCGTGTTCGAATGTCACCTGCGTGGCCCCGGCATCCATGCCAGCGCCCGCCTGAATGTCTACCGCCCGCCGCAAGTGGCCAGCTACCTGGCCGAGGCGGGCCCTGAGGAGTCCCCCCATGACTGACACCATCCTGGTCACCGGCTCCAGCCGTGGCATTGGCCGGGCCATCGCCCTGCGCCTGGCACGCGCCGGTTTCGACCTGGTCCTGCACTGCCGTAGCGGCCGCGCCGAGGCCGACGCCGTCGCCGCCGAGGTCCAGGCCCTGGGCCAGCAGGCACGGGTGCTGCAGTTCGATGTCGCCGACCGCGAAGCCTGCAAGGCCATCCTGGAGGCCGACGTGGAGACTTACGGCGCCTACTACGGCGTGGTGTGCAATGCCGGCCTGACCCGCGACGGCGCCTTCCCGGCGTTGACCGAGGACGATTGGGACCAGGTCATGCGTACCAACCTGGACGGCTTCTACAACGTCCTGCACCCGCTGACGATGCCGATGATTCGTCGCCGCGCGCCGGGCCGCATCGTCTGCGTCACCTCGGTGTCCGGGCTGATCGGCAACCGCGGCCAGGTCAACTACAGCGCCTCCAAGGCCGGACTGATCGGCGCCGCCAAGGCCCTGGCGATCGAGCTGGGCAAGCGCCGCATCACCGTCAACTGCGTGGCCCCGGGGCTGATCGACACCGCCATGCTCGACGAGCACGTACCGGTGGACGAACTGCTGAAGATGATCCCCGCCGGGCGCATGGGCACGCCGGAAGAAGTGGCCGGCGCGGTGAATTTCCTCATGTCGCCCGAGGCGGCCTACATCACCCGCCAGGTGCTGGCGGTCAACGGAGGGCTGTGCTGATGCGCCGCGTCGTCGTCACCGGCATGGCCGGCCTCACCGCCCTGGGCAATGACTGGGCCACCATCGCCGGGCATTTCGCCCAGCGCCGCAGCGGCATCCGCCGCATGGACGAATGGGACCGCTTCGCGGAACTCAACACCCGCCTGGCCGGCCCCATCGATGACTTCCAGGTGCCCGGCCACTGGACCCGCAAGCAGCTGCGCAGCATGGGCCGGGTGTCGCGCCTGGCGGTCGCCGCCGCCGAGCGCGCCCTGGCCGACGCCGGCCTGCTCGACGACCCGAGCATCCGCGACGGCCGCATGGGCGTGGCCTGCGGCTCGTCCACCGGCAGCACCGACGAGATCAAGGCCTTCGGCAACATGCTGCTCAACTCGGTGGCCGACGGCCTGAATGCCAACTCCTACGTGCGTATGATGCCCCACACCACGGCGGCCAACATCAGCATCTTCTTCGGCCTCACCGGGCGCCTGATCCCCACCTCCAGCGCCTGCACCAGCGGCAGCCAGGGCATCGGCTACGCCTACGAGGCGATCAAGTTCGGCCGCCTGCCGATGATGCTCGCCGGTGGCGCCGAAGAGCTGTGCCCCACCGAGGCCATGGTGTTCGACGCGCTCTACGCCACCAGCCTGAAGAACGATACCCCGCACCTGAGCCCGCGCCCCTACGACATCGACCGCGATGGCCTGGTGATCGGTGAAGGCGGCGGCATGCTGGTGCTCGAGGAGCTGGAGCACGCCCTGGCCCGCGGTGCGCGAATCCACGCCGAGATCGTCGGCTTCGGCAGCAATGCCGACGGCCAGCACACCACCCGCCCGGAGCAGGCCACCATGCGCCGGGCCATGGAGCTGGCCCTGGAAGACGCCGGCCTGGCCCCCGAGGCGATCGGCTACGTCAACGGCCACGGCACCGCCACCGAGCAGGGCGACATCGCCGAGACCCAGGCCACCAGCAGCCTGTTCGGCCCACGCATGCCGATCAGCTCGCAGAAGAGCTTCCTGGGCCACACCCTGGGTGCCTGCGGCGCGCTGGAGTCGTGGTTCAGCATCGAAATGCTGAACAGCGACCGCTACGTGCCCACCCTCAACCTCGATCATGTCGACCCGCGTTGCGGCGAGCTGGACTACCTGCGCGGCGAGTTCCGTGCGATGAACCATGAACATGTGATGAACAACAACTTCGCCTTCGGCGGGGTCAACACGTCGTTGATCTTCCGTCGCTGGCCCTGAGATCCCCTACTGGAGAGCAAGGAATGTCCCCATCCATCCGCGCCGTGGCCCTGGGCCTGGCGCTGGCCGGCCTGGCCGGCTGCACCTCGAAACCTGTGTTGAACCCCACCGAGCAGTTGACCGCCAGCCATGCCTACAGCCAGCCGCAAGTGCAGCAGGCGATCCTCAAGGCCATCGCCGAGCGCGGCTGGACCGCGCGCAACGTCGGCCCCAGCGTGATCCAGGCCGACATCACCGTGCGCAACACCTTCTTCGCCGCCGTGGACATCCACTACAGCCCCAGCCAGTTCCGCATCGCCTACCGCGACAGCCGCGAGCTGGGCTACAACGACGGCAAGATCCACCGCAACTACAACCGTTGGGTCTACAACCTGGACCGCAGCATCGTGCGCGAGCTGAACGCCGCGCACACCCAGAGCCTGGTGCAACCGCAAAGCAACGCCCTCAACTGATCAAGGACCGACCCATGCGCCTTAAAACCTGGACCGCCGCCACCGCCCTGCTGCTCTGCGCCCTGCCGGGCATCAGCCAGGCCCGCGACACCGCGCTGTACCTGCCGTTCGAGAAAGTGGTGCAGCAGATGCTGGCCGAGAAGAAGCTCGATGGCTCGGTGAAGTTCTACCTGGCCGGCGTGCAGCCGCGCGGCAAGGTCAGCGTGCTCAGCCCGAACGCGGTGACCAACAAGAAGACCAACGCCTTCAACAAGAGCGACGAAGCGGCCTGCGAGTGGGCCCTGCAGTCGGCCCTGCTGACCCTGCAGGATGCCGCGCGCAAGGCCAACGCCAACGCGGTGACCAACATTGTCAGCTACTACAAGAAGAACGAGCGCAAGGACGCCGCGACCTATGAGTGCCATGCCGGCGCGGTGGTCGCGGGTGTCGCGGTCAAGGGTGACCTGTCGCGCATCGATTGACGCTGCAGCGCATCTCCCTGTAGGAGCCGGCTTTGCCGGCGAATGGGCCAAGGTGAATGGCACTGGCTTTGCCAGTGTTCGCCGGCAAGGCCGGCTCCTACAGGTATCGGCCGGTCAGCCGCATAGCTTTCCGGTGAGCAGTTCGGCAAAGGCCTTGGCCATTGCCGAACCACCCCGCTCACGCTGCACCAGCCACACCGCCGTCATCGCCTCTTCATCCAGCAACGTGCGGTACACCACCCCATCGATGCGCATGCGCTGGAACGACGCCGGCAACACCGACACCCCCAACCCCGCCGACACCAGGCCGATGATGGTCATCGCCTCACCTGCCTCCTGGGCAAAATGCGGGCTGAAACCCGCCTGACGCGCCAAACTCAGCAACTGCGCATGCAGCCCGCTGCCATAGCTGCGGGGAAAGAACACGAACGGCTCCTGCGCCAGGTCCGCCATGTACACCCCCGCCCCGCCGCTCTGGGCCAACGGATGCGAGGCGTTGATCACCGCCACCAGCGGTTCGCGCAACAGCTCGGTGACCACCAGGCCGTCGGGCAGCGGCATCGGCCGCATCAGGCCCACCTCGATCGACTCGTCGAACACTCCTTCGGCCACGTCCCGGCTGCTCATCTCCTTGAGGTTCAGGTGCACTGCCGGGAAGCGCTGGCGAAAAGCATGCAACGCCTTGGGGATCTTCGAGGTGAACGGTGCCGAGGAGGTGAACCCGATCTTCATCTCGCCCAGCTCGCCCAGTTGCGCGCGCCGGGCAACATCGGCGGCCTTTTCCACTTGAGCGAGTACCTGCCGAGCCTCCTCCAGGAACAGCCGCCCCGCCTCGCTGAGCTCGACCCGACGGTTGGTGCGCTCGAACAGGCGCGCCCCCAGCTCCTGTTCCAAGGCCTGGATCTGCTGGCTCAAGGGCGGTTGCGAGATCCCCAGTTGCTGGGCCGCGCGGCCGAAATGCAGCTCTTCGGCCACGGCGATGAAATAGCGCAGGTGACGCAGCTCCATGATCCACTCCAATAGGTCGCAATACGTATCAAACAGGTCGAACAATATATTGGATCTAATCATTAGCCAGCTATATGCTTTTTTCACCGCAGCACCTGAGGTACCCGCCCGTGAGATCCGCCGTAGCCCCCCTGCCTGTCGAACCCGACCCTGCCTTCAGCGACATCTGGATCGAAAAAGGCACCCCTGCCTTCATGAAGACCGTGCTGGCCCTGTTCAGCGGCGGCTTCGCCACCTTCGCCCTGCTCTACTGCGTGCAGCCGATGATGCCGCTGCTGTCGCAGGAGTTTTCCATCAATGCGGCGCAGAGCAGCCTGGTGCTGTCGGTGTCCACCGCGATGCTGGCCTTCGGGCTGCTGATCACCGGGCCGATTTCCGACCGTGTCGGGCGCAAGCCGGTGATGGTCTTCGCCCTGCTCTGCGCCGCCCTGTCGACCCTGGCCAGCGCGGTAATGCCAAGCTGGGAGCTGGTGCTGGCGACTCGCGCCCTGGTGGGTTTGTCGTTGAGCGGTCTGGCGGCGGTGGCGATGACCTACCTGAGCGAAGAGATCCACCCACAGCACATCGGCCTGGCCATGGGGCTGTACATCGGTGGCAACGCCATCGGTGGCATGAGCGGGCGGTTGATCACGGGCGTGCTGATCGACTTCGTCAGCTGGCACACGGCGATGTTGACCATCGGTGGCCTGGCGCTGGTGGCGGCGCTGGTGTTCTGGAAGGTGCTGCCCGAATCGCGCAACTTCCGCCCCCAGGCAATGAACCCGCGCAACCTGCTGGACGGCTTCACCCTGCACTTCAAGGATGCCGGGCTACCCTGGCTGTTCCTCGAAGCCTTCCTGCTGATGGGTGCCTTCGTCACCCTGTTCAACTACATCGGCTACCGCCTGCTGGCCGGGCCCTACCACATGAACCAGGCGCTGGTCGGGCTGCTCTCGGTGGTGTACCTGTCGGGGATCTACAGCTCGGCGCAGGTCGGTGCCCTGGCTGACAAGCTGGGCCGGCGCAAGGTGTTCTGGGCCAGTATCCTGGTGATGGCCGGCGGCCTGCTGATGACCCTGGCCAGCCCGCTGGCGATGATCATCGTCGGTATGCTGGTGTTCACCTTCGGCTTCTTTGGCGCGCACTCGGTGGCCAGCAGCTGGATCGGGCGCCGGGCATTGAAGGCCAAGGGGCAGGCGTCGTCGCTGTACCTGTTCTGCTATTACGCCGGGTCGAGTGTCGCCGGGACGGCGGGCGGGGTGTTCTGGCACATGGCCGGATGGAATGGGATCGGGCTGTTCATCGGCAGCCTGCTGGCGGTGGCGTTGCTAGTGGCGCTGCACCTGAGCAGGCTGGTGCCCAAGTCCGCGTGAGCTTCTTCGCCGGCAAGCCGGCTCCTACAGGGAGTGCATCCATCCTGTAGGGGCCGGCTTGCCGGCGAACAATCGCTGATCAGTTGATGATCTCGACGATATCCACATCCACTTCGCGGCTCATCAGGTGCTTCTCCACCTCGCCGGTCAGCTTGACCCGGGTCTTCTCGTTGAACGGCGTCGGCGGCAGGTCTTCGTTGTCGATCTCGACGGTGATGGTGCCGGTGTTGTCCTTGAATTCGTACTTGTCGTCGTTGTCGAGCTTCTTGGTCACGAAGCCCTGCAGCACCACCGGGGTGTCATCGGCAGCTTCCTTGGCGGCGGCGACACTGGTCACGGCCTGGGCACCTGGGCCGGTGTAGCCAGCGGCCAGGGCGGCAGTGCTGAACAGTGGGGCGAGGATCAGGGGCAGGTAACGGGCTTTCATGGTGATCGGGTCCTGTTTGCGTTTTGATGGCCCCAGATTACCGACGATCGCTGAATTCAAACTTAATGCAACAAAAAGCCCGGCACATGGCCGGGCTTCTCGCATAACGCGCCGATTACTGATGGTACTGCGCCGACAGTTCGTGCACCGCGTTGATGAACACGCCCGCATGCTCCGGATCGACCTCTGGAGTGATGCCGTGGCCCAGGTTGAACACATGGCCGCTGCCCTTGCCATAGCTGGCCAGGATGCGCGCCACTTCCTTGCGGATGGCCTCGGGCTTGGCGTACAGCACGGTCGGGTCCATGTTGCCCTGCAACGCCACCTTGTCACCCACGCGGCGGCGGGCGTCGCCGATTTCGCAGGTCCAGTCCAGGCCCAGCGCGTCGGCGCCGGCTTCAGCGATGCTTTCCAGCCACAGGCCGCCGTTCTTGGTGAAGAGAATGACCGGCACTTTGCGCCCCTCGTGCTCGCGGATCAGGCCGCTGACGATCTTGCGCATGTAGGCCAACGAGAATTCCTGGTAGGCCGCCGCCGAGAGGTTGCCGCCCCAGGTGTCGAAGATCTGCACGGCTTGGGCGCCGGCCAGGATCTGGCCGTTGAGGTAGCTGGTGACCGACTGCGCCAGCTTGTCCAGCAGCAGGTGCAGGGCTTGCGGGTTGTCATAGGCCATGGCCTTGGTCTTGCGGAAGTCTTTCGACGAACCGCCCTCGACCATGTAGGTGGCCAAGGTCCACGGGCTGCCGGAGAAACCGATCAGCGGCACGCGGCCGTTGAGCTCGCGACGGATGGTGCTGACGGCATCCATCACATAGCCCAGGTCCTTCTGCGGGTCGGGGATCGGCAGGGCTTCGATGTCCGCCAGGGTGCTGATGACCTTCTTGAAGCGCGGGCCTTCGCCGGTTTCGAAGTACAGGCCCTGACCCATGGCGTCGGGGATGGTGAGGATGTCCGAGAAGAGGATCGCCGCGTCCAGCGGGTAGCGGTCCAGCGGCTGCAGCGTCACCTCGCAGGCGAACTGCGGGTTCATGCACAGGCTCATGAAGTCGCCGGCCTTGGCGCGGCTGGCGCGGTACTCCGGGAGGTAGCGGCCAGCCTGGCGCATCATCCAGACCGGGGTGACGTCTACGGGTTGCTTGAGCAGTGCACGCAGGAAACGATCGTTCTTCAGGGCAGTCATGTCGGCATCCGGAAAAAAAGTGCGGGCATTTTCTCAGACGCGGACGCAAAAGGCACGGCCATGGCCATGCGTTTTGTCTATCGGGTGCCATGGATCAAACGTTTTTGTATACAAAACTGAACCGGGGGGCTGCTCCGCAGCCCTTTCGCGGCACAAGGCCGCTCCTACAGAAGATCGCGTTCACCTGTAGGAGCGGCCTTGCGTCGCGAAAGGGCCGCAAAGCGGCCCCGACGATCAATCAGACTTCGAGGTAGTCCAGAATCCCTTCGGCGGCAGTACGCCCTTCGAAGATCGCCGTCACCACCAGGTCCGACCCCCGCACCATGTCGCCACCGGCAAACACTTTCGGGTTGCTGGTCTGGTGCTTGAACTTGCCCTTCTCCGGCGCCACCACACGGCCCTGGCTGTCGGTCTGGATATCGAACTGCTCGAACCACGGCGCCGGGCTCGGGCGGAAGCCGAAGGCGATCACCACGGCGTCGGCCGGCAGGATCTCCTCGGAACCCGGGATCGGTTCGGGGCTGCGGCGGCCACGGGCATCCGGCTCGCCGAGGCGGGTCTCGACCACCTTCACACCTTCGACCTTGTCCTCGCCGACGATGGCGATGGGCTGGCGGTTATAGAGGAACTTGACGCCTTCTTCCTTGGCGTTCTTCACCTCTTTGCGCGAACCCGGCATGTTGGCTTCGTCACGACGATAAGCACAGGTCACCGACTTGGCGCCCTGGCGAATCGAGGTGCGGTTGCAGTCCATCGCGGTGTCGCCACCGCCCAGCACCACGACCTTCTTGCCCTGCATGTCGACGAAGTCTTCCGGCGACTTTTCGAAGCCCAGGTTGCGGTTGACGTTGGCGATCAGGAAATCCAGCGCGTCGTGTACGCCCGGCAGGTCCTCGCCCGGGAAGCCACCCTTCATGTAGGTATAGGTGCCCATGCCCATGAACACCGCGTCGTACTCGGCGAGCAGCTGTTCCATGGTGATGTCCCTGCCCACCTCGGTGTTCAGGCGGAATTCGATGCCCATGCCGGTGAAGACTTCGCGGCGGTTGCTCAGCACGGTCTTTTCCAGCTTGAACTCAGGGATGCCGAAGGTCAGCAGGCCACCGATCTCCGGGTTCTTGTCGAATACCACCGGGGTGACGCCGGCACGCACCAGCACATCGGCGCAGCCCAGGCCGGCCGGGCCGGCGCCGATGATGGCGACGCGCTTGCCGGTGGGCTTGACCTTGGACATGTCCGGGCGCCAGCCCATGGCGAAAGCGGTGTCGGTGATGTACTTCTCCACCGAGCCGATGGTCACCGCGCCGAAGCCGTCATTGAGCGTGCAGGCCCCCTCGCACAGACGGTCCTGCGGGCACACGCGGCCGCACACTTCCGGCAGGGTGTTGGTCTGGTGCGACAGTTCCGCCGCGGCCAGGATATTGCCTTCGGAAACCAGCTTCAGCCAGTTGGGGATGAAGTTGTGCACCGGGCACTTCCACTCGCAGTACGGGTTGCCGCAGCCCAGGCAACGGTGTGCCTGCTCGACCGACTGCTGCGGCTTGAAGGGTTCGTAGATCTCGACGAACTCTTTCTTGCGCTGGCGCAGCAGCTTTTTCTTCGGGTCCTTGCGGCCCACTTCGATGAACTGGAAGTCGTTGTTCAGACGTTCAGCCATTTTTCAAAACCTCTTTACCGCAGTTGCCGGCTTCAGCCGCAAGCTGCAAGACGATCACTTGAGCCAGGCAAGCCCCGCGCACGGGGCCCGCCACTTGCAGCTGTTGTTACTGCGGGTTGGCACGGGTGCTGGACAGCAGGTGCTTGAGGTTGGCCGCCTTCGGCTTGACCAGCCAGAAGCGCCGCACGTAGTCGTCCAGGTTCTCGGAGAGCTCACGCCCCCACTCGCTGCCGGTCTCGTCCACGTACTCGCCCAGGACCCGCGCCAGATGGCTGCGGTAGGCCTCCATCGCCTCGCCACTGATACGCTGGATTTCCACCAGCTCGTGGTTGAGTTTGTCGACGAAGGTGTTGTCCATGTCGAGCACGTAGGCGAAACCGCCCGTCATGCCAGAACCGAAGTTGTAACCGGTCTTGCCCAATACGCAGACAAAGCCGCCGGTCATGTATTCACAGCAGTGATCGCCGGTGCCCTCGACCACAGCATGGGCGCCGGAGTTACGCACAGCGAAGCGCTCGCCCGCGGTACCCGCGGCGAACAGCTTGCCGCCGGTGGCGCCGTACAGGCAGGTGTTGCCGACAATGGCGCTGTGCTGGGTTTCGAACGGGCTGCCGGCTGGCGGCACGATGGTGACCTTGCCACCGGTCATGCCCTTGCCGACGTAGTCGTTGGCGTCGCCTTCCAGGTGCAGGTTCAGGCCCCCGGCGTTCCACACGCCGAAGCTCTGGCCCGCGGTGCCCTTGAAGCGGAAGGTGATCGGCGCCGCGGCCATGCCCTGGTTGCCGTGCAGCTTGGCGATTTCGCCGGAGATGCGCGCACCGATGGAACGGTCGCAGTTGCAGATGTCGAGGCTGAACTCGCCACCGGCCAGGTCACGGATGGCCGGCAGGGCCATGGCCACCATCTTCTCGGCCAATTCGCCCTGGTCGAACGGCGGGTTCTTGTCGACTTCGCAGAACTGCGGCTTGTCGGCCGGGATGTGCGAGCTGCCCAGCAACGGCGACAAGTCGAGGTATTGCTGGCGTTCGGTGTCGCCCGGCAGCACGTCGAGCAGGTCGGTGCGGCCGATCAGCTCGCCCAGGCTGCGCACACCCAGCTTGGCCAGCCACTCGCGGGTCTCCTCGGCGACGAAGGTGAAGAAGTTGATCACCATGTCGACGGTGCCGATGTAGTGGTCCTTGCGCAGCTTGTCGTTCTGGGTGGCCACGCCGGTGGCGCAGTTGTTCAGGTGGCAGATGCGCAGGTACTTGCAGCCCAGGGCGATCATCGGCGCGGTGCCGAAGCCGAAGCTCTCGGCGCCGAGGATGGCCGCCTTGATCACGTCCAGGCCGGTTTTCAGGCCGCCGTCGGTCTGCACCCGCACCTTGCCGCGCAGGTCGTTGCCGCGCAGGGTCTGGTGGGTTTCGGCCAGGCCCAGTTCCCACGGGGCACCGGCGTACTTGATCGAGGTCAGCGGCGAAGCGCCGGTACCACCGTCGTAACCGGAAATGGTGATCAGGTCGGCGTAGGCCTTGGCCACGCCGGCGGCGATGGTGCCCACGCCGGCTTCGGCCACCAGTTTGACCGACACCAGGGCCTGCGGGTTGACCTGCTTGAGGTCGTAGATCAGCTGGGCCAGGTCTTCGATCGAATAGATGTCGTGGTGCGGCGGTGGCGAGATCAGGGTCACGCCCGGTACCGCATAGCGCAGCTTGGCAATCAGGCCGTTGACCTTGCCGCCCGGCAGCTGGCCGCCCTCACCGGGCTTGGCGCCCTGGGCAACCTTGATCTGCAGCACCTCGGCATTGACCAGGTATTCCGGGGTCACGCCAAAACGGCCGGTGGCTACCTGCTTGATCTTGGAGCTCTTGATGGTGCCGTAGCGGGCCGGGTCTTCGCCGCCCTCGCCGGAGTTGGAGCGCGCGCCCAGGCGGTTCATCGCCTCGGCCAGCGCTTCGTGGGCTTCAGGCGACAGTGCGCCGAGCGAGATGCCGGCGGAGTCGAAACGCTTGAGGATGGCCTCCAGTGGCTCGATCTGGTCCAGCGCCAGCGGCTGTTCGGCGACCTTGACCTTGAGCAGGTCGCGGATCATCGACACCGGTCGCTGGTCTACCAGCGTGGTGTATTCCTTGAACTTGTTGTAGTCGCCCTGTTGCACGGCGGCCTGCAGGGTGTTGACCACATCCGGGTTGTAGGCGTGGTATTCGCCGCCGTGGACAAACTTCAGCAGGCCACCTTGCTGGATTGGCTTGCGCGCGCTCCAGGCTTCGGCGGCCAGCAGCTTCTGGTCGCCTTCGAGGTCGACGAAGCGCGCCCCCTTGATGCGGCTGGACACGCCCTTGAAGCTCAGGCCAACCACTTCCTCGGACAGGCCGATCGCTTCGAACAGCTGCGCGCCACGGTACGAGGTGATGGTGGAGATGCCCATCTTCGAAAGGATCTTCAGCAGGCCCTTGGAGATGCCTTTGCGGTAGTACTTGAAGACTTCATCCAGGTCGCCCAGTACTTCGCCGGTGCGAATCAGGTCGGCCAGTACTTCATAGGCCAGGTACGGGTAGACGGCCGAGGCACCGAAGCCCAGCAGCACGGCGAAGTGGTGCGGGTCACGGGCAGTGGCGGTCTCGACCAGGATGTTGCTGTCGCAACGCAGGCCTTGTTCGGTCAGACGATGGTGCACCGCGCCGACAGCCAGCGAAGCATGCACCGGCAGCTTGCC
This sequence comes from Pseudomonas entomophila L48, assembly GCF_000026105.1. NCBI lineage: Bacteria > Pseudomonadati > Pseudomonadota > Gammaproteobacteria > Pseudomonadales > Pseudomonadaceae > Pseudomonas > Pseudomonas entomophila. The sequence goes on along the minus strand of NC_008027.1, from coordinate 351,398 downwards.
CGGGGCGATGTAGCGGTCGCTAAGCACCAGCTGGGTCTTGCCGCCGCGCACGGCTTCTTCTGCCTGATCGGCGATGTTGCGGATCGCTGCTTCGAGGCCGACGCTTTCGTCGTAGTTGAGGTCGATCAGCTGGCGGTCGAAGCCTTCGCGCTCCAGGTTCATCAGCGAACGCCACTTGGCGGGTGAGATGACCGGCGAGCTGAGGATCACCCGCGAGGCGTGCTCGGGGGATTCCTGGAAGATATTGCGCTCGGCGCCCAGGCAGATTTCCAGGGACATCACGATCGCCTCGCGCAGCGGGTCGATCGGCGGGTTGGTCACCTGGGCGAACTGCTGGCGGAAGAAGTCGTACGGCGAGCGCACGCGCTGCGACAGCACGGCCATCGGCGTGTCGTCGCCCATCGAGCCGACCGCTTCCTGGCCCTGCTCACCCAGCGGGCGCAGCACCTGGTCACGCTCCTCGAAGGTGACCTGGAACATCTTCATGTATTGCTTGAGCTGGTCGGCGTCGTAGCTGGCCACGCCCTGGTCGTCGGTCAGCGTCGCCTGGATGCGCGTGGCATGCTGACGCAGCCAGCGCTTGTACGGGTGGCGCGACTTCAGGCGGTTGTCGATGGCGTCGGTGTCGAGGATCTGGCCGGTCTCGGTGTCCACGGCGAGGATCTGGCCCGGGCCGACACGGCCCTTGGCCAGGACTTCCTCAGGCTGGTAACCCCATACGCCGATTTCCGAGGCGATGGTGATGTAGCCGTTGGTGGTGGTCACCCAGCGCGCCGGGCGCAGGCCATTGCGGTCGAGCAGGCACACCGCGTGGCGGCCTTCGGTCATGACGATGCCGGCCGGGCCATCCCACGGCTCCATGTGCATGGAGTTGTATTCGTAGAAGGCGCGCAGGTCGGCGTCCATGGTCTCGACGTTCTGCCAGGCCGGCGGAACCAGCATGCGCACGCCGCGGAACAGGTCGATGCCGCCGGTGACCATCAGCTCCAGCATGTTGTCCATGCTCGAGGAGTCGGAACCGACGCGGTTGACCAGCGGGCCGAGCTCTTCGAGGTCGGGGATCAGGTCGTTGGCGAATTTGGTGCGACGGGCCATGGCCCAGTTGCGGTTACCGGTGATGGTGTTGATCTCGCCGTTGTGGGCGAGGAAGCGGAAGGGCTGGGCCAGCGGCCACTTCGGTAGAGTGTTGGTGGAGAAGCGCTGGTGGAACACGCAGATCGCGGTCTGCAGGCGCTCGTCACCCAGGTCCGGATAAAACGCCGCAAGATCGCGCGGCATCATCAGGCCTTTGTAGATGATGGTCTTGTGCGAGAAGCTGCAGATGTAGTGGTCGGCGTCATGGGCGTTGGCCACGGACGAGCGGCGACGGGCACTGAACAGCTTGATGGCGAATTCCTGGTCGCTCAGGCCTTCGCCGCCGATGAACACCTGCTCGATCTGCGGCAGGCGCTCCAGGGCCAGGCGCCCCAGTACACGGGTGTCGATCGGCACTTTACGCCAGCCGACCAGCTTGAGACCGGCGTTGACGATCTCGCGGTCCATGTTCTGGCGGGCGGCTTCGGCTTTCACCGGGTCTTGGTTGAAGAACACCATGCCGACGGCGTACTGCCTGGGCAGCTCGGCGGCGAAGTGTTCCCGGGCCACGGCACGCAGGAATTGATCGGGCTTCTGCATGAGCAGACCGCAACCGTCGCCGGTCTTGCCGTCGGCGTTGATGCCGCCGCGGTGGGTCATGCAGGTCAGCGCCTGCATGGCGGTTTGCAGAAGGTGGTGACTCGGCTGCCCCGTCATATGGGCGATCAGGCCGAAACCACAGTTGTCCTTGAATTCTTCGGGATGGTACAGACCTGTTTTCATAGACACTTTCTCACCAGGTTCACCTCTCAACCGGAGGCAAATCTCTTTTTTAACAACCACTTACCATCCACGCCGATCAAACGCCAGCTTTTTTGCGGTGGTCATGGAAAACCATTGTTGCACAGCGACAGCGACGCCCACAAATTTTCATGTCTCACCATTGAAAATTTATGTCGCAATTTTGAATGTTTTTGCGCCATGCGCCGTGGTAGCGGCTTGGCTCGAGTCTGAAGCGTTTCAGCCAGGACTGCAAGGAAGGGCTTGTGGCCGGCAGTCTGGGACAGAAAAGCCTGCCGCGCTCGGGCGCAGCAGGCTAGTCGAAAGCTAGAAGTCGCTCAGCAACTGGGCGGCGGGGTGGTGCCGCCCGGAAGGTATCAGCGGGCCGTGGCCAGCTCTTGTTGGACGCTGCCGACGGTACGTGGCCAAGGTTTACCAGCCTGGACCTTGGCTGGCAAGTTCTTGATTGCCGCAGCAGCGGCGTCGCGGCTGGCGAAGTTGCCGTAGGTGACGACGTACAGCGGCTTGCCCTGCAGGTTTTTCTTGAAGTAGCGATAGTCGCCACCCTGTTCCTTGACGAACGACTGGGCCGACGCCTCGGAGCTGGTACCGAAGATCTGCACCACGTAATTGCCCGGTTTCTGGCCGGCATACCAGCCACTGTTACCCGCACCACCCACTGCCGGTTTCTCCACGGGCTTGGCCGCTGGCTTGGCGCTGGCAACCTGGGTCGGGGCTGGGGCAGGCTTGGCAGGTGCAACCGGTTTTGCCGGCTGGGTTGCGACAGGTTTTGGCGCCGGCGCAACCGGCTGAACCGGTGCAGGGGTGACCGGCTGTGCGGGTGCTGGCGCCGGGCTGGCTGTGGCGCCTTGCGGCGGGGCGATGGTAGTCACGGTCGGCGGCACGGCAGCCGAAGGCGCGGACGGCTGCAGCGCGGTATTGCCCGCCGGGCCGCTCTCTTCGCCTTCGCCCATGCCCGCGGCCTGAGCCAGCGGCTCGCGCATCACTGGCTGCGACTGGCCGACCAGCGGCAGCGGCATAGGCTGGGAGGAGCCGGAGAACTCGATGGCCGGCGCACCATTGCCACCCTGCCCCAACGGCAGTTGGGCCTGGCCGGTAGGCGCTTCGGCCGGGGCCTTGTCGCCTTTCTTGGGCATCATGACCGCCGCACCGACGGCGACCACGACCACAGCGGACAACGCGAGCACGTGTTTCTTAGGCATTTTGAACCCCATGGATGGTCGCTTGGCCGTGGTACGGCTGGCGATCATGGTTTCGATCAAGGTATCGCGGGCGACCTGGTTGATGTTTCCAGGCCAACCGTCGGAGTTTTCGTGGATGTCGACGATCTGCTCGCGAGTGAACACCTCGATGCCCCGGCCAGCGCCTTCCAGGCGCTGCTCCAGGTACTCGCGGGTCTCTTCCTCGCTGTACGGGGCCAGCTCGATGATATGGAAACGCTCCTCATCGATGTTGATCTCTTCCAGCCCGGCGATCAGCGACGGCTCGCCGAACAGGAACACGTGCGGGCGCCCTTCGGAGGTACCTGCCGCCAACTCCAGCAACGCTTGGAGTGCCGACTCGTCGAGTTGTTCCGCATCATCCACCAGCAGGTAGACTTCCTGACCGGTCAGCGCCAGTTGCACCACCTGCGTAAGAATGGCCTGCACTTCCGGCTGTGCCACGTTCAGCGACTGGGCCACCTGGCCCAGCACGCTGGCCGCGTCGCTGGCGCCACGGGCGGAGACCACCACGCTCTGCACCGACTGTTTGTTGGTGCTGGCCACCAGCGCCTGGCGCAGCAAGGTCTTGCCGCTGCCCACGGGGCCGGTGACCACCAGCATCAACTGGCTGTAGCGCGCCAGGTGGTGCAACTGGCCCAGCACCGGCTTGCGCTGGGCAGGGAAGAACTTGAAGCCGGGCACGCGGGGCGCGAACGGATCGTGGCTCAACTGGAAATGATCGAGGAACGCCTCATCGGCATGCAAAGTGCTCATTGCGTTGTCACAACCTCAAAGCTGGGCCACGATCGCGCGGTAATCCGCCGCCAGCGTGGCCTGAAGAATCTCTTTCGGATAGTCGTCGGTGACGACGGCCTCGCCCATCTGGCGCAACAGCACCAGGCGCAGGCGCCCGTCGAGCACTTTCTTGTCGACCGCCATGTGCTCCATGAAATGCGCCGGGGTCATTTCCTGTGGTGGCACCACCGGCAATCCTGCGTCCTGCAGCAGGCGAATACCGCGATCACGCGCCGGCTGGTCGATCCAGCCCAGGCGCATGGACATTTCCAGGGCCATCACTGTGCCGGCCGCCACGGCTTCACCGTGCAGCCATACACCGTAGCCCATGTGGGTTTCGATGGCATGGCCGAAGGTATGGCCGAGGTTGAGCGTGGCGCGCACGCCCGATTCGCGCTCGTCTGCGCCGACAACGGCCGCCTTGGCCGCGCAGGAGCGGCGGATGGCTTCGGTCAGGGCCACAGGCTCCAGGGCGCGCAAGGCCTGCATGTTGTCTTCGAGCCAACCGAGGAAGGGCTCGTCACAAATCAGGCCGTACTTGATGATTTCAGCCAGCCCCGCGGACAGCTCGCGCTGGGGCAGCGTCTTCAGGCTGGTGGTGTCGATCAGCACGGCATTGGGCTGATAGAAAGCACCGACCATGTTCTTGCCCAGCGGGTGGTTGATACCGGTCTTGCCACCGACCGAAGAATCCACCTGGGACAGCAGGGTGGTCGGGACCTGGATGAAGTCCACGCCACGCTGATAACAGGCCGCGGCGAAGCCGGCCATGTCGCCGATCACGCCGCCGCCGAGCGCCACCACGGTAGTACGACGGTCGTGACGCGCGCTCAGCAGGGCATCGAAGACCAGTTGCAGGGTTTCCCAGTTTTTGTATTTTTCGCCGTCGGGCAGCACCACCGGCAGCACCGAGTAGGCGCCCAACGTCTTGCTCAGGCGTTCGAGATACAAGGGTGCGACGGTCTCGTTGGAAACGATGGCGACCTGCCGGCCGGCGATATGGGGCGCCAGCAGTTCAGGCTGGTCCAGAAGGCCCTCGCCAATGTAGATCGGGTAGCTGCGTTCGCCCAGGTCGACCTTTAGTGTCTGCATGTATCCCCACAATGTACTTGGGCGCGGCGCCTATCGAGCGAGCCACGCGATCAGGTTGAACCCCGCCTCGGCGATGGAGGCCGAGGATAGACCCCGCTTATCGGGGCGGCAACTGCTGCAGGCGCTCCAGAATGTCGAGCACCACCATGCGTGGCGGCCGTTCGTCGGTTTCCACCACCAGGTCGGCAATCTCGCGATAGAGCGGGTCACGCGCTTCGAACAAGGCACGCAGGGTCGCTTCCGGGTTGGCGGTGCGCAGCAAGGGGCGGTTGCGGTCCCGCGAGGTGCGCCCGACCTGCTGCTCCACCGAAGCATGCAAGTAGACCACCCGGCCGCCCGCTCGCAATGCGGCACGGTTGGCGTCACGCATCACCGCGCCGCCGCCGGTGGCCAGGACCACGCCGTCGAGTGCGCAGAGTTCGGCGATCATCGCCTGCTCACGCTCACGAAAGCCCGGCTCGCCTTCCTTGTCGAAGATCCACGGGATGTTGGCGCCGGTTCGCAGTTCGATTTCCTTGTCGGAATCCTTGAACAGCAGGCGCAGCTCTTTGGCCAACAGGCGCCCGATGGTGCTCTTACCAGCGCCCATGGGCCCCACAAGTATCAAATTTCGCACAGAATCAACGACTCACAGCAATCGCCTGGTCACTCATGATACGCGGAGTCAGGAAGACCAGCAGCTCGGATTTTTTCTCTTGTAATGCATCGCGTCGAAACAGCCGCCCAACATACGGCAGATCGCCGAAAAATGGCACCTTGTCGACCACATTGTTCTGCGACGTCGAGTACACCCCACCAATCACAATGGTTTCTCCGTTGGTGACCCGCACCTTGGCGTTGACTTCGTTCTTGCGGATGGGGGGCACGTTGTTCAGGGCGTTGACAAAGTCCGGCTCGTCCTTGGTCACCCGCACCTCCATGATCACCTTGCCATCGGGGGTGATCTGCGGTGTCACCTCCAGCGACAGGGAGGCTTCGCGAAACGAGATGGAGGTGGCACCGCTCTTGGTAGTCTCCTGGTAGGGGACCTCGGTACCCTTGAGAATGCGCGCCGTCTCCTTGTCGGCGGTGACGACCCTGGGCTGGGAGATGATCTCGCCATTACCGCTTTTCTCCATCGCGCTGAGCTCCAGGTCGAGCAGGACGTCACTGCGCAACAACCCGACACCAAGCGCCGAGGTCGCTCGTTCCACACCCAGGTCGACGAACAGCTCGCTGCCCAGACGGTTGTCCTGGCCATACAGCGGGCCACCCCAGCGCACGCCCAAGGCCTTTTCATAATCAATGTTGGCCTCGACAATGCGAGCCTCGATCATGACCTGGCGCACTGGCACATCGAGCTGGGCCACCAGCCGGCGGATTTCACCCAGCCGATCAGCGGGCTGGGCAACCACCAGCGTATTGGTGCGTGCATCCACGCTCAGGCTACCGCGCCCGGCCAGGATGCCGTCGTCAGCCAGGCTCGCCAGCAGCAATTCGGCCAGGTCCGACGCCTTGGCGTGATAGACCGGTATCAGCTCCCGCCGCAACGGCTCAAGTCGAGCGTCCAGCGCCTGCTCCAGGTGAGCACCGCGCGACTGCTCGGCGAGTTCGGCGATGGGCGCGATCAACAGTACATTCCCCTCCTGCCGGCGCCCCAACCCCTTGCTGCGTAACACAAGGTCGAGCGCCTGATCCCAAGGCACCTCCTCCAGCCTGAGGGTGATCCGCCCCTGGACGGCATCGCTGGCCACCAGGTTGATACCGGCGTAGTCGGCCATGACCTGCAACACCCCACGCACTTCCACATCCTGGAAGTTCAACGACATCGGTTCACCCTGAAACTCAGCCGCCAGCGCTGCCCGCACGCCCGACAGCACCAGCATCGCGCTCGCCAGCCCCGTCAATCTCATCCTTGACCTCCCCACGCGCACTCTTCCTGAGTGCCAGATACCTTGAACGCTCCTGCCAAGCACCACCGATGTACAAACGCTCACGCACCTCGACCTGCTCGGCTTCTATGCTCACCACAACACCCTCGTCACGCCCCAGAGGCTCCCCGGCCGCCACCCGGTACAGGCGGCCAGCTGAACGCAGCAATGCCTGGCGACCGCCAGCGCCGGACAGACTACCCACCATTTCCAGCTGCTCCAGAGGTATCCGCCCGAGCCCAGGATCAGCCGAGCCGCCACGCCAGGCCTGGAACGGATCGAGTGACACGACAGGGAGGCTCGCCCGAGCGGGCTCGTCAGCCAGACTGTCGGGAGGCTCAAGCGGCTCTCCTGGGTGATGGAGATCTACCTGGAGCCGTGCACTGACTATCCCAGCTCGCTCATCACCCCCGACCACGTTCAGGCGAGGAACAGACAAAAGACGCAGTTGGCCAAGCCATTGCACCAGCCATGCATGGAGCGCCGGGTAGCTGCCCTTTACCTGGATATCGAGGGGCAGCCTGCGGTATCCGGCCTCTTGCTGTTCCTCAAGCACTTCCAGCCGCTCGAACAGCAAGCCATGCTCGTGCCCCGAGACCGCCAACTGCTCGAGTAAATCACTCATGCCCTCGCCAGCCGCCAGCCGCCATCGCTCCGCGCGCAAGCGCAGCGCCATTTCTTCCAGCGCCCTGCGTTCGGCATCGACGTCGAAGGTCTGGGCGGCCCTGGCTTCGCGCACCTGACGCAAGCGGTGCTCCGTCGACACCGCGAACTGATAATCCTGATACACCTCACGCAAGCGGCCCAGGTAACCCACGACGCCTACCATCAGTACCAGCGACAACACGACGATGAACCTTAACAAGGGAGATCGATACACCACCCCCTGCCAATCGAACGCCCACCTGCCAGTCACGACCAACTCGCCGACAAGCGCGCCGTCACGACAAATTCGTCGCCACCCGCCCCGTGCCTGAGGTGTACAAGTTCCAGATCCTGAAGCACATCTGCCTGCTCCATCCTGCGCAACAGCAAAGCCACCACGGATGCCGAAGCAGCCATTCCCGTCAGTTGCACTCGACTACCCTGCACATCCAGCTCGTGCAATCGTGCCCCCTCAGGCATGGCCATCTCCAGGTCTGAGAAGAGCGCCGGCAGCAAGGCCTGCGCGCCTCTGAGCCTGGACAACGCCATGTACTGCGCAAGCAAGGCGTTACGCGAAGCGCGCAGATGTTCAACTTGTGCCATGGCGGTATCGACCCCTTCCAGTTCGCGCTGCAAAGCAGTATTCACCGCTTGCTGCCGAGCCACACGTGACTGCATGACCTCATCTAGCAACATCACCGCAACTACCGCCATCACCAGGCAGGCCATCAGCACAGCCCGGAACTGCCGTACAACCGCGACCCGGCGCAGTTCACGCCAAGGCATCAAGTTCAGGCGTACCCTCATGCCTGCTCGCCTCCCAGCGCCAGCCCGCAAGCCAATGCCATGGATGCCACCAAACTTTCGGATACGGCGCTGCCAGCTAGCGGTGAGGGGCAAGCGAGGCTGCAGCGCACCGCCAGCCGGTCAGTCAATTGCCCGGCTCGCTCGGCGTCCGCGGCGCCCCCTGCAAGCATCACTTGTGCTACTCGCTCCTGCGCGCCATGCAACGACCAGAGACGCTCGACGCTCTCGAGCCATCGCCCCGATGCATCCAGAGCCAGGTGCTGACGCAGGGGGACAAGATCACGCTGCCAACCATGCAGCACGATTTCGCCAGCCTCCAACTGCAATAGCGCCAGATCGGCCGGCGCTTCGACCCCCATTGCACGCAGCAGGGCGAAGCTGTCGACCTCCATGGCCGCCACCTGCATCCCCGCCTGGTTGAACATGTGCTCAAGAGGGTCAAGCTGGCTCTGCCTGCAGGCGGCCACCAGGACATCGATGTGAGCAGGGCTCCCGGCAGACACCCCCAACACCTGGAAGTCCAGGGCCAGGTCATCCAGCGGGAAGGGAAACAATTGTTCGGCCTGGGCCAGCAACCGCACCTCGGCGTCGAATCGGGCTGTTTCGGCAGGCAACTGACAGACCTTGCAGATCACCTGTGACGACGGCAAAGCCAGCGCGACCCTCCGTTGTGGTGTCCCACAGCGTCGGTGCGCCTCGCGCAAGGCTTCAGGCAGTTGCGAATGGCCCATCGGCCTCGTGATCGGCTCGCAAGCCCAGGCCGCGACTCGCCAATGCCCGCGTTGGCGGCGCAATTGCAGCATTCGTATGGTGTCGGAGGCGATTTCAACCCCCAGCAGTGAACCGGCATCCCTGCCAAAGCGTCCAAGCATGGCTGTCCCTTCCTGATCATGGCGAGCCGGCGCGATTGCGGCGCCAGCGGTCATCGCCAGGCCCCGACCGGTCACCCGATGGGGCGAAAAGTGCTTATAATGCCCAGCGAATTTTCCCGTCCGCTGGCCCTGCGCGCCCTCCACTCCTCAACCTGGACACCCAAAAGCCTTGATACGCCTGCTGAAGTTCTTCTGGTGGTCTTTCGTCGCAGTCATCTGCGCGCTCGTACTCGGTGTGAGCGGTGCGTTCCTGTATCTTAGCCCCAGCCTGCCCTCGGTCGATTCGCTGCGAAGCGTCCAGTTGCAAATCCCCCTGAGGGTGTACAGCAGCGACGGCAAGCTGATTGCCGAGTTCGGCGAAATGCGGCGCTCGCCGATCAAGTTCCAGGAAATTCCCCCACAGTTCATCCAGGCGCTTCTGTCCGCTGAAGACGACAACTTCCTCAACCACTACGGTGTCGACCCCAGCAGCCTGATGCGTGCAGCCACGCAACTGCTCAAGTCCGGGCATATCCAGACTGGCGGCAGCACCATCACCATGCAGGTGGCGAAGAACTTCTTCCTGAGCAGCGAGCGCAGTTTCTCGCGCAAGACCAACGAGATCCTCCTGGCGCTGCAGATCGAACGCGAGCTGACCAAGGACGAGATCCTCGAGCTGTACGTCAACAAGATCTACCTGGGCAACCGCGCCTACGGCATCGACGCCGCCGCGCAGGTGTACTACGGCAAGTCGATCCGCGACGTCAGCCTGGCGCAGATGGCCATGATCGCCGGCCTGCCCAAGGCACCGTCGCGCTTCAACCCGCTGGCCAACCCGGTGCGCGCCAAGGAGCGCCGCGACTGGATCCTCGGCCGCATGTACAAGCTCGGCAAGATCGATGAAAGCAGCTACCAGGCCGCCCTGGCCGAACCGCTGAACGCCAGCTACCACGTGCCAACCCCGGAAGTGAACGCCCCCTACGTCGCCGAGATGGCTCGCGCCGAGATGGTCGGGCGCTACGGCAGCGATGCCTACACCGAAGGCTTCCGCGTCACCACCACCGTGCCCAGCGACATGCAGCAGATGGCCAACAATGCCGTGCTCAACGGGCTCTCCGAGTACGACGAGCGCCATGGCTATCGCGGCCCCGATGCACGCTTCCCGGGCAAGACCCGCGCCGCCTGGCTGCAGGAACTGGGCAAACAGCGCACCCTGGGCGGGCTGGAACCGGCCATCGTCACTCATGTCGAGAAAAGCGGCCTGAAGGTGATGACCCGCGCCGGCCTGGAAGAAGACGTGGCCTGGGACACCATGAAGTGGGCCCGCCCTTACCTGAACAGCAACTCGCAGGGCCGTTCGCCGCAGTCGCCTGCCGATGTCGCCCAGGTCGGCGACCTGGTGCGCCTGCAACGCCTGGAGAACGGCAAGCTCAAGTTCAGCCAGGTGCCAGGCGCCCAGAGCGCACTGGTTACCCTCGACCCTTATAATGGCGCGATCCGTGCACTGGTCGGTGGTTTCTCCTTCGAGCAGAGCAACTACAACCGCGCCATGCAGGCCAAGCGCCAGCCGGGTTCCAGCTTCAAGCCGTTCGTCTACAGCGCCGCGCTGGACAATGGCTACACCGCCGCCAGCCTGGTCAACGACGCACCGATCGTGTTCGTCGACGAGTACCTGGACAAGGTCTGGCGCCCGAAGAACGACACCAACACCTTCCTCGGCCCGATCCGCATGCGCGAGGCGCTGTACAAGTCGCGCAACCTGGTCTCGATCCGCCTGCTGCAAGCGATGGGCGTTGACCGCACCATCGACTACATCGCCAAGTTCGGCTTCAACAAGCAGGACCTGCCGCGCAACCTGTCGCTGGCGCTCGGCACCGCGACCTTGACGCCCATGGAAATCGCCACCGGCTGGAGCACCTTCGCCAACGGCGGCTACAAGATCAGCCCATACCTGATCGACCGCGTCGAGAGCCGCAATGGTGAAACCCTGTTCACTGCCAACCCGGCGCGTGTACCCCAGGGCAGCCAGGACCAGGCCGGCCTTGCCGCGCCGGAGCAGCCGATCAGTGTCGCGCCGATGCCAGGGGAATCCCCCTCGGCCTTCGGCCAGGTGGCCCCGGCACCTCAGGCGCCGGCTATCGCCGAGCAGATCATCGACGGTCGCACCACCTACATCCTCACCAGCATGCTGCAGGACGTGATCAAGCGCGGCACCGGCCGCCGCGCCCTGGCCCTGGGCCGTGGCGACCTGGCGGGCAAGACCGGCACCACCAACGAGTCCAAGGATGCCTGGTTCTCCGGCTACAACGCCGACTACGTCACCACCGTCTGGGTAGGCTTCGACCAGCCCGAGACCCTGGGCCGCCGTGAGTATGGTGGCACCGTGGCGCTGCCGATCTGGATGAGCCTCATGGGCCAGGCGCTCAAGGACAAACCCGAGCATGCGCCAGCCGAGCCTGAGGGCATTCTCAGCTTGCGCGTCGACCCGGTCAGCGGCCGTGCGGCCACGCCAAGCACGCCGAACGCCTACTTCGAGCTGTTCAAGGCCGAGGACTCGCCACCGTCGGTGGATGAGCTGGGCAATGGCGCGGCACCTGGCAGCCCGCTGCCAGCGGATGAGTCGGCACCGATGGACCTGTTCTGATCCATCGACCTGTTCGCCGGCAAGCCGGCTCCTACACGGTCAGGTAGGAGCCGGCTTGCCGGCGAACAGATCGAGCAATCAACACATGAATCCGAGACAAACAAAAAGCCCCGGCTCTCACGAGCCGGGGCTTTTTCATGACGCTACGGCAGGATCAGCCGTTGAACACGTCATCCACGCTTTTCAGCGGGTAGTGCTTCGGATACGGCAGGGTCGCCACACCGGATTCGATGGCGGCCTTGGCCACGGCATCGGAAACCACGGTGATCAGGCGGGCATCCAGCGGCTTCGGAATGATGTATTCGCGGCCGAATTCCAGGGCTTGCACACCGTACGCATCGCAGACTTCCTTCGGTACCGGCAGCTTGGCCAGGTCCTTCAGGGCGATGGCGGCGGCAATCTTCATTTCTTCGTTGATGCGCTTGGCGCGAACGTCCAGGGCACCACGGAAGATGAACGGGAAGCCCAGCACGTTGTTGACCTGGTTCGGGTAGTCGGAACGACCGGTGGCCATGATCACGTCGCTGCGGGTGGCGTGGGCCAGTTCCGGGGCGATTTCCGGATCCGGGTTCGAGCAGGCGAACACGATCGGGTTGGCCGCCATCGACTTCAGGCCTTCGGCGCTCAGCAGGTTCGGGCCGGACAGACCGACGAACACGTCAGCGCCGTCGAGGGCATCAGCCAGGGTGCGCTTGTCGGTAGCGTGGGCGAACTGGGCCTTGTACTGGTTCAGGTCGTCGCGGCCAGCGTGGATGACGCCGCTGCGGTCGATCATGAAGATGTTCTCGACCTTGGCGCCCATGCTCACCAGCAGTTTCATGCAGGAGATGGCCGCGGCGCCGGCGCCCAGGCAGACGATCTTGGCGTCTTCGAGCTTCTTGCCGGCGATTTCCAGGGCGTTGATCATGCCGGCCGCGGTGACGATGGCGGTGCCATGCTGGTCATCGTGGAATACCGGGATGTCGCACTGCTCGATCAGGGTGCGCTCGATCTCGAAGCACTCAGGTGCCTTGATGTCCTCGAGGTTGATGCCACCGAAGGTGATGGAGATGCGGCGCACGGTGTCGATGAAGGCCTGCGGGCTTTCCGACTCGACTTCGATGTCGAACACGTCGATACCGGCGAAACGCTTGAACAGAACACCCTTGCCTTCCATGACCGGCTTCGAGGCCAGCGGGCCCAGGTCACCCAGACCCAGGATCGCGGTACCGTCGGAAATCACCGCGACCAGGTTGCCCTTGCCGGTGTACTTGTAGGCCAGCTCCGGATCACGGCCAATCTCGCGCACGGGTTCGGCGACGCCTGGGCTGTAGGCCAGGGCGAGGTCACGGGCGGTGGCGGTTGGCTTGGAGAGCTCGACGCTCAGTTTCCCCGGACGAGGCTGAGCGTGGTATTCGAGAGCGGCGGTTTTCAGGTCTGACATGATGGGCATTCCGCTATTTACTGTTCTGACGGACCGCCGAGGATACGCAAAGTGCCGGGGGGCGACAAGACTGCCCGGTCACTATGTGTCAAGGCCTCTGGCCTACGACTTTACGCTATAACCCACGGGGCTTACGGAGCCCAGTGTGTACAATCAAATAGCAAACTGTCTACAAGTATTTAGCCGGAAACAGGCTCCAGCATGCTCGGATCGGTCAATGGCAACAGCCAGCGTTGCTGCCCGGGCTTGAGCCCACCCTTGCGGGAACGATCCAGCACCCAGCCACGCGCCTCGACCTGGCGTCCCTTGAGGTTAGCGAAGAAGCTGGCAGGGAAGTTGCGCTGCAGACGAGCGGGAATCTGCAGCACCACCGAGTCGTCGAGTTCCAGCCAGACACCGCCACGATTGCGTTCGATGGCCGTGATTTTACCAACAATCACCGCGAACCCTGACTGCCGCACGTGCTCCGCAGGCAACACCGGCGACGTTCGCCACAGCCCGACCCTCGCCTTTCGAGCGGCGTGTTCCGCTTGCTGCTGACAGTTGGTCAACGCCACATTGGGCGCGACCGCTACTCGGTAGCCAAGCCCTTCGCTGAGCAATTGCGCTTCCAGATTGTCGCCAGACCGACCGTACAGGTGCGCCAGCGTGCGACCGTACTTGTCCTTGCCTTCGATACCCGGAACCAGCCCGATGCGGCCGTCACTGGCCTTGACCAGCGCCTGCAATCGCCGCTTGGCGGCCTCGGCATAGGGTTCGCTGGTTCGCCCCTTGCGTCCGATCTCGGGCGCATTGATGCCAATGAGCCGTACGCTACGGCCATCGACCAGGCGCACGGTGTCGCCATCGACCACGCTGCGCACCGCCACCTGCTGCAGGCTTTCAGGTAGCGGGCAGAAGGCCTGGGCCGGAAAATGCCAGATCGCGCCCACAAAAAAGGCGCCCACAAGGGGCGCCTTCTTTTGCAGCAACGCGAACCTCGAGAGATTCGCCATGCGCATGATTACTTCTTGGTACCGAACATACCGAAGCGATCGGCGAACTTCTGTACGCGACCACCGGTGTCCAGGACTTTCTGCTTACCGGTGTAGAACGGGTGGCACAGGTTGCAAACGTCGATCGCCAGGACGCTGCCCAGGGTCGAACGGGTTTCAAACTTGTTGCCGCAGCTGCAGGTGACTGCAACTACTTCGTAGTTCGGATGAATATCTGCTTTCATGGTCACTTCCTCGAGCTGCGTGCCGCCACCCAACACCTATTGTTGAATACCGCACGTAATTAGGCGGCGAATAATACCAGAGCGCCAAGCCAACGCAAGTTGTCGCTTGCACCGACCGTCGTCTGCTAGGCTCGCCTGATTTGTGAAACGCCCTCCAGAGACCTTCCGCGTGTCCGACGTCATCCTGCGCCTCGCCCTGCCCTCGCCCCTGCGTCGCCTGTTCGACTACCGGGCGCCCGCGAGCATGGCGCGCCAGGCGCTGACCCCCGGCATGCGCCTGCGCGTGCCGTTCGGCCGTCGCGAGATGATCGGCGTGCTGGTGGAGGTCGCCGACAAGAGCGAAGTGCCCGCCGACAAGCTCAAGCCGGCCAGTGCCCTGCTCGATCCGGTTTCACCGCTACCACCAGCACTGTTCAAGCTGTGCCTGTGGACCGCCCAGTACTACCAGCACAGCCTGGGGGACACCCTGAACTGGGCGCTGCCCACGTTGTTGCGCCAAGGTGAGCCTGCCGAAGTGCGCCAGGAACGCTTCTGGCATGTCGCGCCGGGCGCCCGCCTGGACGACCCACGCATCACCCGCGCCCCACGCCAGCGCGAGGCGCTCAAGACCCTGGCGCAGCATCACCACGGCGTGGCCCACAGCGTGCTGGCCAAGATGGGGTTGAACAAGGACAGCCTCGACCTGCTGCTGGCCAAGGAGCTGGTCCAGGTTGAGGTTCGCCGCCACCTGCCGCCACCACGCCACGAACACTGGCTGGCCCAGCCGGAACTGCCGCTGAACGAAGAGCAGCGCGCCGCCTTCGAGGCCGTGCGTTCAGGCTTCGGCGCCTTCCATGCCTTTCTCCTGGCCGGCGTCACCGGCAGCGGCAAGACCGAGGTCTACCTGCAACTGATCCGCGAAACGCTGGAGGCCGGCAAGCAGGCGCTGATCCTGATCCCCGAGATCAACCTCGGCCCGCAGACCCTGCAACGTTTCGAGCAGCGCTTCAACGCGCGCATCGCCCTGCTGCACTCGGCGGTTGGCGACCGTGAGCGCCTGGACGCCTGGCTGGCGGCCCGCGATGGCGAGGCGGACATCATCATCGGCACTCGCTCGGCATTGTTTACGCCGATGAAGAACCCAGGACTGATCATCATCGACGAGGAGCACGACGGCTCCTATAAACAGCAGGAAGGCCTGCGCTACCACGCTCGCGACCTGGCCGTGGTGCGTGCGCATCAGGAGAACATCCCGATCCTGCTGGGCTCGGCCACCCCTTCGCTGGAAAGCCTGCACAACGCCCACAGCGGCCGCTATGGCCTGCTGCGAATGAACCAGCGCGCCGGCGGCGCTCGCGCCCCACGCTTCCTGCGCCTGGACGTGCGCAGCCTACCGCTGGACAGCGGCATCAGCGGGCCGTTGCAACAGGCCATCCGCCAGACCCTTGAAGCTGGCCAGCAGGTGCTGGTGTTCCTCAATCGTCGCGGCTTCGCCCCCACCCTGCTGTGCCACGACTGCGGCTGGCTCTCGGAATGCCCGCGCTGCGATGCACGCATGACCGTGCACCAACGCTCCGCCGTGCTGCGCTGCCACCATTGCGGCTACGACGAGCGCCTGCCGTTGCAGTGCCCACAATGCGCCCATGTCGACCTGCGTCCGGTGGGTGCCGGGACTGAGCGCGCCGAGGAACGCCTGAAAGTGCTGTTCCCGGACTATCCGATCCTGCGTGTCGACCGCGACAGCACCTCGCGCAAGGACGCCATGCACAACCTGTTCAGCACCATCCAGCGCGGGCAGCCGAGCATCCTGGTGGGCACCCAGATGCTCGCCAAGGGGCACCACTTCCCCCGCGTCACCCTGGTGGCCATCCTCGACGCCGACGGCGGCCTGTTCTCCGGCGACTTCCGCGCCAGCGAGCGCATGGCCCAGCTGATCGTCCAGGTTGCCGGGCGCGCCGGGCGTGCCGAAGAGCCGGGCAAGGTCATCGTGCAGACGCACCTGGCCGACCATCCGTTGCTGGTGCAGCTCACCGAACAGGGCTACTTCGCCTTCGCCGAGCAAGCCCTGAGCGAACGCCGCGCCGCCGGCCTGCCGCCGTTTGCCCACTTAGCCCTGCTGCGTGCCGACGCCCACAAGCCGGGCCAGGCGGAAAGCTTTCTCGACGAGGCCTGCGCCGCCGCCGAGCGTGTGCTCGCCGAGCAAGGCTTGCACGGCATCGAGCTGTTGGGCCCGGTCCCGGCGCCCATGGAGCGACGGGCGGGAAGGTTCCGTGCGCAACTATTGCTCCAGGCCAATGCCCGGGCACCCCTGCATCGACTGATCAGTGCCTGGTTGCTAGTGTTGGAGCAGATGCCTTCGGGGCGGCAGGTGCGCTGGTCGCTGGATGTCGACCCAGTCGATCTTTATTGATAACCCCTGTAGGCGCCGGCTTGCCGGCGAACAAGGCAACCCGGTGAATGGCACCGACGGTGTCGGTGTTCGCGGGTAAACCCGCTCCTACAGGGTCAGCAGCCGCCTGCTGGGCCATGCATTCCAGCCCCAAAGGTTGGCAACCCGCCCTCGGCAACGGATAATGCCCAGTTTTTCCACCTGCGCATCGAAGCGCTCACCGCGCTTGCGGTCGAAAAGAGAATCCCATGAAAGACACCATTCGCCAGCTGATCCAGCAAGCCCTCACCCAACTCGTCACCGAAGGTGTGCTGCCTGAAGGGCTGACGCCGGCGATCCAGGTGGAAAACGCCCGGGACAAGACCCACGGCGACTTCGCCAGCAACATCGCCATGATGCTGGCCAAGCCGGCCGGCATGAAGCCGCGCGACCTGGCTGAAAAAATCATTGCAGCCCTGCCGACCAGCGCCGACATCAGCAAGGCCGAGATTGCCGGCCCCGGCTTCCTGAACTTCTTCCAGAACACCGACGCCCTGGCCAACCGCCTCGACGCCGCCCTGGCCGACGACCACCTGGGCGTGCACAAGGCCGGCCCAGTCGAGAAAGTCGTGATCGACATGTCGGCGCCTAACCTGGCCAAGGAGATGCACGTCGGCCACCTGCGCTCGACCATCATCGGCGACAGCGTCGCGCGCGTGCTGGAGTTCCTGGGCGATGACGTCATCCGCCAGAACCACGTGGGCGACTGGGGCACCCAGTTCGGCATGCTGCTGGCCTACCTCGAAGAAAACCCGATCACCAGCGACGAGCTGTCGGACCTGGAGAACTTCTACCGCGCGGCGAAGAAGCGCTTCGACGAGTCCGAGGAATTCGCCACCCGCGCCCGCGGCCTGGTGGTCAAGCTGCAAGCCGGCGACCCGGACTGCCTGGCGCTGTGGACACGCTTCAAGGACATCTCCCTGTCCCACTGCCAGAAAACCTACGAGCTGCTCAACGTCAAGCTGACCATGGCCGACGTAATGGGCGAGAGCGCCTACAACGACGACCTGGCCAACGTGGTCGCCGACCTGAAGAGCAAAGGCCTGCTGGTTGAAAGCCAGGGCGCCCAGTGCGTGTTCCTGGAGGAGTTCAAGAACACCGAAGGCGAGCCGCTGCCGGTAATCGTGCAGAAGGCCGACGGCGGCTACCTGTACGCCACAACCGACCTGGCCGCCGTGCGCTACCGCAGCAACACGCTCCAGGCCGACCGCGCCCTGTATTTCGTCGACCAGCGTCAGGCCCTGCACTTCAACCAGGTGTTCGAAGTGGCCCGCCGCGCCGGCTTCGTCGGCCATCCGATGAAGATGGAGCACATGGGCTTCGGCACCATGAACGGCGCCGATGGTCGCCCGTTCAAGACCCGCGATGGCGGCACCGTCAAGCTGATCGACCTGCTCACCGAAGCCAAGGAGCGTGCCTACGCCCTGGTCAAGGAGAAGAACCCGAGCCTGGCGGAGGACGAACTGCGCAAGATCGGTGAAGTGGTGGGTATCGGCGCGGTCAAGTACGCCGACCTGTCGAAACACCGCACCAGCGACTACAGCTTCAACTTCGAACTGATGCTCAACTTCGAAGGGAACACCGCGCCGTACCTGCTGTACGCCTACACCCGTGTGGCCGGCGTGTTCCGCAAACTCGGCAAGGGTTTCGACGAAGTCGACGGCAACATCGTGCTGCAGGCCGCCCACGAGCAGGACCTGGCCGCGCGCCTGGCGCAGTTCGGCGAAATCCTCAACAACGTCGCCGACAAGGGCACGCCGCACGTGCTGTGCAGCTACCTCTACGACCTCGCCGGCCTGTTCTCCAGCTTCTACGAGAACTGCCCGATCCTCGCCGCCGAAACCGCCGAGCAACAGCAGAGCCGCCTGCGCCTGGCCGCCCTGACCGGCCGCACCCTCAAGCAGGGCCTGGAACTGCTCGGCCTGGAAACCCTGGAGCGCATGTAAGTTGGCTGCAAAGAAGAAACCCGCACCCAAGCGCGGCGCCAGCCGCTCCCAGCCGCCTGCCAGCAAGCAGCCGATCCCGGGCTGGGTGTGGCTGGCGGTCGGCCTCACGGTCGGCGCCTTCATCGTCTTCCTGATGAAGCTCGAACCCGGCGGCGACGACATCAAGCGCACCAAGCCCGAGCAGCAGAAACCGGAAAAGGTCGCCGAGGCGAGCAAGGCCACCACGCCCGCACTGCAGCAGCCGGTGAAGCCGAAGTACGACTTCTACACCCTGCTGCCGGAATCGGAAGTGATCGTGCCGCCCGAAGCAGTGCCGGAGAAGACCCCACCCGTGCCGGCCCAACCGCCCGTGCCGTCCACACCCGTGACCCCGGCGGAAGCGGCGAAGATCGACACGGCCCGTGCCCAGGCGGCATTGCTGGGGCAGACGCCGCCGCCCGCACCGCCCGTGATCAAGCCGGCCGCCACCACCCAGTTCTTCCTGCAGGCCGGCTCGTTCCGCAAGCAGGCCGACGCCGACAAGGTCCGCGCACAGATCATCCTGCTCGGCCAGGCGGTGAAGGTGGAGTCGGGCACGGTCAAGGACGAGACCTGGTATCGCGTGATGGTCGGCCCGTTCAGCAACCGCGAACAGCTGACCGTGGCGCAGAAGCAGCTGGCAGGGGCAGGCTTCAGCAACTTGCTGCTGCAACAGCGGCGCCAGTAACTGAAAAGGCCTTGTCGCCAATGGCGACAAGGCCTTTTTCATACCCGCCGACGCTCGGCGTTTACCTGCGAAATCTGGCTGTTGAGCGTCCAGAAGTCATACAGCACACCCAGCAGGAACACGCCGCCGGTGAACAGGTAGATCAACGCGCTGATCCACTTGCCCTGGTACAGGCGGTGCACGCCGAACACGCCCAGGAACGTCAGGAAGATCCACGCCAGGTTGTAGTCCACGCCGCCTGACTCGAAGCGCATGTCCGCCTCACGGTCCATCGACGGGATCAGGAACAGGTCGATCAGCCAGCCGATACCCAACAAGCCAAGGGTGAAGAACCAGATCGTCCCGGTGATCGGCTTACCGTAGTAGAAGCGGTGCGCGCCGGTAAAGCCGAAGATCCACAGCAGGTAGCCGAGCACCTTGCTGTGGGTGTCATGCAGGGGCGCCCCCTGTTGATAACCATTCATTCGAAGCCCTCGCGGGATAGCTGAAAATTTTCTAACGAAAAATGTGACTTTTTCGTTTTGACCCGACGTATGGTACGGAACCAAACGACCAGTGGATCAGAATGAGATCAAAAAGCTGTTATAAAGTTGCGCGCCAACACTTATAAAGAGCTTCATCTATGCCGCCTTTCCTCAAGACATGGCTGACCCTCTGCCTATTATTGCCCCTGGCCGCCCACGCCACCAATCGTGAGCAACGTCTTCCCAGCGGTTTCACCGGTTATACGACCAACGCCGACGCCACGGTGAAACGCACCCCGGTCCAGTACCGCAAAAGCACCCTGAACGTGCAGGCCCGCCCGAGCAATGCCGCCAAGCACCAGGCGCTGCAGGCCGCGGCCATGTCGCCCAAACAGAGCAGTGAAGTGCTCAGCCGCGCCGTGAACGTACTCGGCACCCCCTATCGCTGGGGCGGCAGTACACCGAAGAAGGGCTTCGACTGCAGCGGCCTGGTCAAGTACGCCTTCAACGATGTGGCCGACGTCGACCTGCCGCGCACCTCCAACGCCATGGCCCAGGGCCAGGGCGTGAAAGTGGCACGGGACGACCTCAAGCCGGGCGATCTGATCTTCTTCAACATCCAGAGCCGCCGGGTCAACCATGTCGCCATCTACCTGGGCAACGACCGCTTCATCCACGCGCCACGCACCGGCAAGCGGGTGAGCATCGACAGCCTGGAAAAACCTTACTGGCAGAAGCGTTACGTGGTGGCCAAGCGCGTGCTGCCCAAGGCTCAACAGCAGGCGCTGAGCCTGGCCAAGCGCTGAGTAAAAATTCGGCACGCTCCTTGTAGGAGCGGCTTTAGCCGCGATGCGAACGACGCGGTGCCTGGCACCGGCATTGCCGGTGTTCGCGGCTAAAGCCGCTCCTACAGGAGACATGTGGCGCCTGATCTAGTCGATCAAGCCTTGCTGCCTCAGGCGTCGTGTCGCCTCCTCCATCGTCACCATCCCCTGCGCCGCCCCGACCTGCATCAACGAACAGATCTGCGCCATCCGCCCCTCGCGGATCAGGTTGCGCACCGCCGGCGTCACCACCAGCACCTCCCTTGCGGCGACCCTGCCGCCACCGACCTGCCTGACCAGCCTCTGCGCCACCACCAGCCGCAACGACTCCGCCAACATCGTGCGCACCAGCGGCTTCTCCTCGGCGGCAAACACCTCCACCAGGCGGTCGATACTGTTGACCGCCGAGCGTGTATGCACCGTGGCCAACACCAAGTGCCCGGTTTCCGCAGCTTGCAGCGCCAGACGGATACTCTCCAGGTCACGCAACTCACCGACCATGATTACGTCGGGATCCTGGCGCAACGCACTGCGCAATCCCTGGGAAAAATCGCGACTGTCGCGACCAATTTCCCGTTGGTTGACCAGACTGCGCTGGCCTTGATGAATGAATTCGACAGGGTCCTCCAAGGTGACGATGTGAAGCGCGTACTCCCGATTGAGCTGATCGACCAGCGCAGCCAGGGTGCTGGACTTGCCGCTCCCCGTAGGCCCGCCAATCAGCACCAGGCCATCCCGGTTCGATGCAATAGTTTGAAATACATCATGCAGGTCGAGCTCATCGAGGCTTGGCACCCGCGCCGGAATCAGCCGTATGCTCGCCCCCGGCCCATTACGTTGGCGAAACAGGTTCACCCGGAAGCGGCCCAAGGCGGGCACCGCCAAGGCAAGATCCAGCTCGTCACCAGACGCCCACTGTCGGCGCTGCCCATCATCGAGCAAGCCAGCCACGCCCTGCTCCAGCGCCGCAGGCATGAGTACCGGCATGTCCATCCGCCGCAGCTCACCGTCCAAACGCAGCAACGGTACCTCGCCCGCGGCCAGGTGCAGGTCGCTTGCGCCCGCAGCCACAGCCTGGGCCAGCAGATCGGTCACATCCATGAGACTCCCCAACGGCGATCAAGCAGGTAGAATGCCGCAGACCCCAAAGCCGCCGGCGACGAACCATGTCCACCCTAGCAGAGAACATTTCGGCCATTTCCGCCCGCATCGACAACGCGGCGAAGGCTGCCGGCCGCGCCCCGGCCAGCATCCAGCTGCTGGCGGTGAGCAAGACCAAGCCGGCCAGCGCCATCCGCGAAGCGCATGCCAGCGGGCTGCGCGACTTCGGCGAAAATTACCTTCAGGAAGCCCTGACGAAACAACAGGAACTCTCCGACCTGCCCTTGATCTGGCACTTCATCGGCCCCATCCAATCAAACAAGACCAAGGCCATCGCCGAGCACTTCGACTGGGTACATTCCGTGGACCGCCTGAAGATCGCCCAACGCCTCTCGGAACAGCGCCCGGCCAACCTGCCGCCGCTGAACATCTGCCTGCAGGTGAACGTCAGTGGCGAAGACAGCAAGTCCGGCTGCGCACCGGCCGAGCTACCGGCCCTGGCCCAAGCAGTGAGCGCCCTGCCCGGCCTGCGCCTGCGTGGCCTGATGGCGATCCCGGAGCCGACCGATAACCGCACCGAACAAGAGGCGGCCTTTGCCACCCTGCGCCAGCTTCAGGAACAACTGGACCTCGGCCTGGACACCCTGTCGATGGGCATGAGCCACGACCTGGAAGCCGCTATCTCCCAAGGAGCGACCTGGGTCCGCATCGGTACCGCCCTGTTCGGTGCCCGCGACTACGGCCAACCCTGAACCCATGCTTAACCCACTCGTTCCTTCAAGGACCTGACATGAGCAAGACTCGTATTGCCTTTATCGGCGCCGGCAACATGGCCGCCAGCCTGATCGGCGGCCTGCGCGCCCAGGGCCTGGATGCCTCGCAGATCCGCGCCAGCGACCCGGGTGCCGAGACCCGCGCGCGGATCCAGGCCGAACACGGTATCGAAGCGTTCGAAAGCAACGCCCAGGCCATCGACGGCGCCGACGTGATCGTGATCGCTGTCAAGCCGCAGGTCATGAAAGCCGTCTGCGAGGCGCTCAAGCCGAACCTGAAAGCCGGCCAGCTGGTCGTCTCCATCGCCGCCGGCATCACCTGCGCCAGCCTGCAGGCCTGGCTGGGCGCCATCCCGGTGGTGCGTTGCATGCCCAACACCCCGGCATTGCTGCGCCAGGGCGTCAGCGGCCTGTATGCCACCCAGGAAGTGTCCGCCGAGCAACGCCAGCAGGCCGAACAGCTGCTGTCCGCCGTAGGCACGGCCCTGTGGCTGGACGAAGAACAACAACTGGATGCCGTTACCGCCGTCTCCGGCAGCGGCCCGGCCTACTTCTTCCTGCTGATCGAGGCCATGACCGCCGCTGGCGAGAAACTCGGCCTGCCGCGCGAAACCGCCTCGCAACTCACCCTGCAGACCGCCCTGGGTGCCGCGCGCATGGCCGTAGCCAGCGACGTCGATGCCGCCGAACTGCGCCGCCGCGTCACCTCGCCGGCCGGCACCACCGAGGCGGCGATCAAATCGTTCCAGGCCAGCGGTTTCGAAGCCATCGTCGAGCAGGCATTGCAAGCCGCGGCGACACGCTCCGCCGAACTGGCCGAACAACTGGGCAAATAAGGAGCCATTGATGAATGCACTGTCCGGCGCCGCGATCTTCGTGGTGCAAACCCTGGTCAGCCTGTACCTGGCGATCGTCCTGCTGCGCTTCGTGCTGCAACTGGTCAAGGCCGACTTCTACAATCCGCTCAGCCAGTTCGCCGTGCGCGCCACCCAGCCGCTGCTCAAGCCGCTGCGTCGGGTGATCCCCAGCATCGCCGGCCTGGACACCTCCTCGCTGCTGCTGTCGATCCTCATCCAGGCGCTGTTGATGGCCTTCGTGCTGATGCTCACCTACGGCACCTTCGGTGACGTGCTGCACCTGCTGATGTGGGCGATCCTGGGCGTCACCTCGCTGTTCCTGAAGATCTTCTGGGTGGCGATGATCGTCATGGTGATCGTCTCGTGGGTCGCGCCCAACAGCCACAACCCCGCAGCCGAACTGGCCTACCAGATCAGCGAGCCGGTGCTGGCGCCGTTCCGCCGCCTGGTGCCGAACCTCGGTGGCATGGACATTTCGCCGATCTTCGCCTTCATCGCCATCCAGGTGATCCAGTCGTTCCTCATGCCTCAGCTGGCGGCTTACGCCGGCATGCCGCAAGAGCTGTGGCGGATGATCTGACCCGGCCTGCATCCAGCGGCAAGCCTTTGCTTGCCGCTGGGGGTAGCGCTCTTTAGACTTACGCCTCCGTCAAGCGTGAGCAGGGTCGATGTCCACTGTCCTTCCCGAAGATTCCGTCGGTCTGGTAACACCGCAAATCGCCCGGTTCGATGAACCGCTGGCCCTGGCCTGTGGCCGCTCGCTGGCCGCGTACGAACTCATCTACGAAACCTATGGCGAGCTCAACGCCAGCGCCAGCAACGCCGTGCTGATCTGCCATGCGTTGTCCGGCCATCACCATGCCGCCGGCTACCACGCCGCCACCGACCGCAAGCCGGGCTGGTGGGACAGCTGCATTGGCCCCGGCAAACCCATCGACACCAATCGCTTCTTCGTGGTCAGCCTGAACAACCTGGGCGGCTGCAACGGCAGCACCGGCCCCAGCAGCGTCAACCCGGCTACCGGCAAGCCCTACGGCGCCGATTTCCCGGTACTGACGGTCGAAGATTGGGTGCATAGCCAAGCGCGCCTGGCCGATCGCCTGGGTATCCAGACCTGGGCCGCCATCGTCGGCGGCAGCCTGGGCGGCATGCAGGCCCTGCAGTGGACCATCACCTACCCGGACCGCGTGCGCCACTGCGTGGATATCGCCTCGGCGCCCAAGCTGTCGGCGCAGAATATCGCCTTCAACGAAGTGGCGCGCCAGGCCATCCTCACCGACCCCGAATTCCACGGCGGCTCGTTCCAGGACCAGGGCGTGACCCCCAAGCGCGGCCTGATGCTGGCGCGCATGGTCGGCCACATCACCTACCTGTCCGACGACTCGATGGGCGAGAAATTCGGCCGCGAGCTCAAGAGCGACAAGCTCAACTACGACTTCCACAGCGTCGAGTTCCAGGTCGAGAGCTACCTGCGCTACCAGGGCGAGGAATTTTCGGGCCGTTTCGACGCCAACACCTACCTGCTGATGACCAAAGCGCTGGACTACTACGACCCGGCCGCAGCCCATGGCGGCGACCTGGCGGCGACCCTGGCCCATGTCACGGCGGACTACTGCATCATGTCGTTCACCACCGACTGGCGTTTCTCGCCGGCCCGATCGCGGGAGATCGTCGATGCGCTGATGGCCGCGCGCAAGAACGTCTGCTACCTGGACATCGACTCGCCCTACGGCCACGACGCCTTCCTGATCCCCACGCCTCGCTACATGCAGGGATTCGCGAACTACATGAACCGCATCGTCATCTGAGGACAGCATGAGAGCCGACCTGGAAATCATCCAAGACTGGATCCCCGCCGGCAGCCGGGTCCTCGACCTGGGCTGCGGCAACGGCGAACTGCTGGCCTCCTTGCGCGAGCGCAAGAACGTCACCGGCTATGGCCTGGAGATCGACGCCGACAACATCGCCGCCTGCGTGGCCAAGGGCGTCAACGTCATCGAGCAGGACCTGGACAAGGGCCTGGGCAACTTCGCCAGCAACAGTTTCGACGTGGTGGTCATGACCCAGGCCCTGCAGGCCGTGGAGTACCCCGACCGCATTCTCGACGAGATGCTGCGGGTGGGCCGCCAGTGCATCATCACCTTCCCCAATTTCGGCCACTGGCGTTGCCGCTGGTACCTGGCGACCAAGGGTCGCATGCCAGTCTCGGACTTCATGCCGTATACCTGGTACAACACCCCGAACATTCACTTCTGCACCTTCGAAGACTTCGAGAACCTGTGCCACGAGCGCCACGCCAAGGTGCTCGACCGCCTGGCCGTCGACCGTCTGCACCGTAACGGGTTGGGCGGCCGGCTATGGCCTAATCTTCTAGGTGAGATCGGTATCTATCGGGTCAGCAGCCCGGGCCTGCAGGAGCATCAGCTCGCGGTCTGACCCTCGCGAACGGAGGAATGGGATCATGCGTCGTCTAGCACTGTTTCTGATCAGCCTGTGCCTGGCCTTACCGGTACTGGCTGCCGATGCCGCCAGGCCTGAACGCAAGGAAGTGTTCGGCGACGTGACGGTCCACTACAGCGCCTTCACCTCGAGCATGCTGCAACCCGACATTGCCGCCGCCACGGGCCTGACCCGCAGCAAGAACCAGGGCGTGCTCAACATCGCCGTGATCAAGGCCGGCAAACCCGCGATGGCGGTGGTCAGCGGCACGGTGAAAGACCTCACCGGGCGCAGCAACCCCTTGTCGTTCAAGCAGATCACCGACCAGGGTGCGGTGTACTACATCGCCCAGTTCAAGATCGACCAACCCGAAACAGTCACCTTCGACCTCAATGTCGAAACCGGCGGCGTCAGCCATCCACTCAGCTTCAACCAGGAAGTGTTCCCAGGCGAATGATGAATTTCCAGCAACTCGTATTGGCCAGCCACAACGCCGGCAAGCTCAAGGAACTGCAAGCGATGCTCGGCGAGTCCGTGCACCTGCGTTCGATCGGTGAATTCAGCCAGGTGGAGCCGGAAGAGACCGGCCTGTCGTTCGTCGAGAACGCCATCCTGAAAGCCCGCAACGCCGCCCGTATCTCCGGGCTGCCGGCCCTGGCCGACGACTCGGGCCTGGCGGTGGACTTCCTCGGCGGCGCGCCAGGCATCTACTCGGCGCGCTACGCCGACGGCAAGGGCGATGCGGCGAACAACGCCAAGCTCCTCGAGGCGTTGAAAGATGTGCCCCGTGAGCAACGTGGCGCGCAGTTCGTCTGCGTCCTGGCGCTGGTGCGCCACGCCGACGACCCGCTGCCAATCCTCTGCGAAGGCCTGTGGCACGGCAGCATCCTGTTCGAGGCCAGCGGCGAGCACGGTTTCGGCTACGACCCGCTGTTCTGGGTCCCGGAGCGCAAGTGCTCCAGCGCCGACCTCGCCCCTGTCGACAAGAATCAGCTCAGCCACCGCGCCCGTGCCATGGCCCTGCTGCGCCAACGTCTGGGCCTGGCATGACCGAAAAGCTGTCCTTGCAGCCGGCGGGCCTGATCCTTCCCGAGCTCCCGCCGCTGTCGCTGTATATCCATATCCCCTGGTGCGTGCGCAAGTGCCCATACTGCGACTTCAACTCGCACCAGGCCGGCCCGTCGCTGCCGGAAGACGAATACATCGATGCCCTGCTTGCTGATCTCGACCAGGAAATGCCTGCGGTACAGGGCCGTCCTATCAGCACGATCTTCTTCGGGGGTGGCACGCCCAGCCTGTTCAGCGCAGATGCGCTCGACCGCTTGTTACGTGGCGTCGAGCAACGCATCCCGTTCGCCCCGGATATCGAGATCACCCTCGAAGCCAACCCGGGCACCTTCGAGCAGGAGAAGTTCAAGGCTTACCGCCAGACTGGCATCAACCGCCTGTCCATCGGCGTGCAGAGCTTCCAGCCGGCCAAGCTGGAAAGGCTGGGGCGCATCCATAACGGCGATGAAGCGGTTCGCGCTGCCGGCATGGCCCGCGCGGCAGGCTTCGACAACTTCAACATGGACCTGATGCACGGCTTGCCGGATCAGTCGCTCGACGACGCCCTGGGCGACCTGCGTCAGGCCATCGAACTGGCGCCGACGCACCTGTCCTGGTACCAGCTGACGGTAGAGCCGAACACGGTGTTCTGGAACCAGCCGCCTGAGCTGCCGGAGGACGACATCCTCTGGGATATCCAGGAAGCCGGCCAGGCGCTGATGGCCGAACACGGTTACCGCCAATACGAAGTCTCGGCCTACGCCCAGGCCGACCGTGCCGCACGGCACAACCTGAACTACTGGCGCTTCGGCGACTTCATCGGCATCGGTGCGGGTGCCCATGGCAAGCTGTCGTTCCCCGACGGGCGTATCCTGCGCACCTGGAAGACCCGCCTGCCCAAGGACTACCTGAATCCATCCAAGCCCTACAAGGCAGGCGAGAAGCTGCTGCCGGCCGATGAGCTACCCTTCGAGTTCCTGATGAACGCGCTGCGCCTCACCGATGGCGTGGAGGCCGAGTTGTTCAGCTTGCGCACCGGCCTGCCCCTGGCGCAACTGACCGAAGCACGCCGTGAAGCCGAACAAAAGGGCCTTTTGCGGGTCGAACCGGATCGGTTGGCAGCCACACCCCGTGGCCAGCTGTTCCTCAACGACCTGCTGCAGTACTTCTTGAATTAAGGATGACCCATGGACCTGGTACTTGACCTGCTCTCGACCGTTTCCCGCTGGAGCCGCAGCAACCTGTCGGAGATCTCGCTGGCCCTGGTGGGCTGCCTGCTGGTGCTGTTCGGCACCGATATCAAGGGCTGGGTGGAAGGGCGCCTGGGTGGCCTGGCCGGCGCCTTGCGCGTGCCGTTCATGGCCCTGCTGGTGATGATTGGCAGCGGCGCGGCGCTGATCTATGCAACGCCGTGGATCGTGAAGGGGCTGGGGCAGTTCAACAACTATGCGCTGGCACCGGTGTTGCTGGTGGTGCTGGTGTTGATTGGCGTGGTGGCTGATCGCCGGGGTTGAGCGCTTTCTAAAAGCCGCCCTGGCGGGCCAGGGCGGCTTCTCACCCGACTATCCCCTAGCGGGCATCGTCAAAGTGATCGCGCAGGAAGTCTCTCGCGGTCCTGAATACGACCAGGATACGGATGAGCTTCCAGACACGGCTCAGCGTATTCAGCAAACGCTTCATATGCCTTGGCCTCCGTGTTGGCTGGGCCAATCTTCCAGCGCCTGACCGGCACTTCGGCGCTTTCGGAGATCATGTGGGGTGGTCTCCAGTGAAGTGGCCAGGTAAATGGCCCTTCGAAACTCTGCCGGCGCGGTTCGTAGGCCGCGTCGAAGGGGCCGAGACAACAGAACGAATTCGTTTCCCGGCCCGCCACTGGAAATTCCCCCATGAGAGCGGGGCAATCTTACGACAGCGAAGAGTTCAAGGCTGTTACCAGCTCAGTCACACTTGATGCCTGATATTTCTGTGATTGACGCACTCCACACGTACTCCTAGTATCGCGTTTGTGGGTGGTCTCCAGTGACGCTTGAAAGCGCAGGCTGAGGATTCGTAACCCGAAGCCCGCATAAAAAAACCGCCTTTCACAAGGCGGTTTTTTTATTTGCGGTCAGGCAACCCGGGCTCAGTCCACCTTCTCGAACTTCAAATCCCACACCCCATGCCCAAGGCGCTCGCCGCGGCGCTCGAACTTGGTAATCGGACGCTCTTCCGGGCGCGGCACATATGCGCCATCGGCCGCCTGGTTGCGATAACCCGGTGCCACCTTCATCACTTCCAGCATGTGCTCGGCATAGGGCTCCCAGTCGGTGGCCATATGGAACACGCCACCCACCTTCAGCTTGCGGCGCACCAGTTCGGCGAACTCCGGCTGGACGATGCGGCGCTTGTGGTGACGGGCCTTGTGCCATGGATCCGGGAAGAACAGCATCAGGCGGTCGAGGCTGTTGTCGGCCACGCAGCGGTTGAGCACCTCGATGGCGTCGCAGTCGTACACCCGCAGGTTCTTCAGGCCCTGAGTGAGCACGCCGTTGAGCAGCGCACCGACACCTGGGCGGTGCACTTCGACACCGATGAAGTCCAGCTCCGGCGCGGCGGCGGCCATCTCCAGCAGCGAGTGGCCCATGCCGAAGCCGATCTCCAGGGTACGCGGCGCCGAACGGCCGAACACCTGGTCGTAGTCCACCGGGCTGTCGGCCAGCGGCAGGATGAACAGCGGGCCGCCCTGCTCCAGGCCGCGTTGCTGGCCTTCGGTCATGCGCCCGGCGCGCATCACGAAGCTCTTGATGCGGCGGTGCGGGCGGGCTTCGCCGTCTTCGGTGATCGGCGTTTCTTGCGATTCAGTCATCGGGGGCTCTTACTTGATCAGACCTTCCAGCGGCGAGGACGCGCTGGCATAGAGTTTCTTCGGCATGCGCCCGGCGAGGTACGCCATGCGGCCGGCAAGGATCGCGTGCTTCATGGCTTCGGCCATCAGCACCGGTTGTTGCGCATGGGCGATGGCCGAGTTCATCAGCACGGCCTCGCAGCCCATCTCCATAGCGATGGTGGCATCGGAGGCGGTACCCACGCCGGCATCGACCAGCACCGGTACCTTGGACTCTTCCAGGATGATCTGCAGGTTGTAGGGGTTGCAGATTCCCAGGCCGGTACCGATCAGGCCGGCCAGCGGCATGACGGCGATGCAGCCAGCCTCGGCCAGCTGGCGGGCGATGATCGGGTCATCGCTGGTGTAGACCATCACGTCAAAACCGTCCTTGACCAGCACTTCGGCGGCCTTGAGGGTTTCGATCACGTTGGGGAACAGGGTTTTCTGGTCGGCCAGCACTTCCAGCTTCACCAGCGTACGGTTCTCGTGAGACTTGTAGCCATCGAGCAGTTCACGGGCCAGGCGGCAAGTCCGTACCGCCTCGACTGCGTCGAAGCAGCCGGCGGTGTTCGGCAGGATGGTGTACTTCTCGGGCGACAGCACGTCGAGCAGGTTCGGCTCGCCCGCATTCTGGCCCAGGTTGGTACGGCGTACGGCTACGGTGACGATCTCGGCTCCCGAGGCCTCGGTGGCCAGGCGGGTCTCTTCCATGTCACGGTATTTGCCGGTGCCGACCAGCAGGCGCGACTGGAAAGTGCGCCCGGCCAGGACGAAAGGCTTGTCGCTTCGAACGTTGCTCATCGATGTTCCTCTGGGAAGGTTACGGGGCTTTCGGGTGAATCGCCGGGCGTTGCTCAACCACCGCCAATGGCATGGACCACTTCGACCTGGTCGCCATCTGCGAGCAGCGTGCTTTCGTGCTGGCTGCGCGGCACGATGTCCAGGTTCAGTTCCACCGCCACCCGGCGGCCGGCCAGTTCCAGCCGGCCCAGCAGCGCCGCGACGCTCTCGCCCTCGGGCAGGTCGTAAGGTTCACCGTTCAGTTGAATGCGCATGCGCACGGCCACCATTGTTCTTTGGGGCCCGCATTCTAGCCCCGATCCACCTTGCAACCCAAGGGCGACACACGCCATTAGTCGCGATTGTGGACCGTTCGGTCAGCCCAGGCGCCAGGCGGCCAGGCCCAGGCACAGCCAGCCGGCGAGGAAGCACAGGCCACCCAGCGGGGTGATCATGCCGAGCTTGCCCAGGCCGCTCAGGGTCAGTACGTAGAGGCTACCGGAGAACAGCAGGATGCCCAGCGCGAACAGACCGCCGGCCCAACCGACCAAGCGCCCCGGCAAGTGCACCGACAATACCGCCACGCCCAGGATCGCCAGGGCATGCACCAGCTGGTAGGTGACGCCGGTGTGGAAGATCGCCAGGTAGTCGGCGCTGAGGCGGCTCTTCAGGCCATGGGCAGCGAAGGCGCCGAGGGCGACACCGGTAAAGCCGAAGAAGGCGGCAAGCATCAGGAAGCTGCGAAGCATGGGACGACTCCTCGAAAGGGGCCTGTATAATGGCCCGTTCCAACGGTCCGGCCAAGCCATCACCATGCTGTCATCCCTCCTCCGCCGACTTTCTCGCGCCCTGCTCTGGTTCGCTGCTGGCAGCATTGCCGTCGTCCTGGTGTTGCGCTGGGTGCCGCCGCCCGGCACGGCGCTGATGGTCGAGCGCAAGGTGGAATCATGGTTCAACGGCGAACCTATCGACCTGCAGCGCGACTGGACACCATGGGAGGATATCTCCGATGAGTTGAAGGTGGCGGTGATCGCCGGTGAGGACCAGAAGTTCGCC
The DNA here is from genome assembly GCF_000026105.1 of Pseudomonas entomophila L48. Lineage (NCBI taxonomy): Bacteria > Pseudomonadati > Pseudomonadota > Gammaproteobacteria > Pseudomonadales > Pseudomonadaceae > Pseudomonas > Pseudomonas entomophila. Next base: position 319,669 of record NC_008027.1, on the reverse strand, counting down.
AGCCACTGGGGCTTCGACATTCCGGCGATCCAGGCGGCCCTGGCCTACAACGAGCGTGGCGGCAAGGTCCGTGGCGCCAGCACGCTGACCCAGCAGGTGGCCAAGAACATGTTCCTGTGGTCCGGTCGCAGTTGGCTACGCAAGGGGCTGGAAGCCTGGTTCACGGCGCTGATCGAGCTGTTCTGGTCGAAAGAGCGAATTCTCGAGGTGTATCTGAACAGCGCCGAATGGGGCAAAGGGGTGTTCGGCGCCCAAGCTGCGGCACGCTATCACTTTGGGGTCGATGCCAGCCGCCTTTCGCGCCAACAGGCCGCGCAGCTCGCGGCGGTGCTGCCAAGCCCGATCAAGTGGAGCGCCAGCCGTCCTAGCGCCTATGTGGCCAGCCGGGCGGGGTGGATTCGTCGACAGATGAGCCAGTTGGGTGGGCCGAGCTACCTGATGCAGCTGGACGCTTCGCGCAAGCTTTGAGTGTTGTGACTGCAATACCGGCCTCTTCGCCGGCAAAGCCGGCTCCTACAGGGTTACGCAATACCTGTAGGAGCCGGCTTTGCCGGCGAAGAGGCCGGTACAGGCAACACAAAATGAAAAGGCCGCTTGCCCAGAAGGCAAACGGCCTTTTCAATCCAGCCAGGGCACCGATCAGATGGTAATCAGTGCCTTGACCTTGTTCATCGCGTTCTTCTCAAGCTGACGAATCCGCTCGGCCGAAACGCTGTACTTCTCCGCCAACTCATGCAGCGTGGCCTTTTCCTCGGCCAACCAGCGCTGGTAAAGGATGTCGCGGCTGCGGTCATCCAGGCCTTGCAGGGCTTCGTGCAGGTTGCTGCTGGAGTTGTCGCTCCAGTCGGCGTCCTCAAGCTGCAGGGCCGGGTCGTAGCGGTGGTCTTCCAGGTAGTGCGCGGGCGACTGGAAAGCGCTGTCGTCATCGGCTTCGGATGCCGGGTCGAAGGCCATGTCCTGGCCGCTCAGGCGGCTTTCCATCTCGCGCACTTCACGGGGCTCGACGCCAAGGCTTTCGGCCACGCGATGCACTTCGTCGTTGTTCAACCAGGCCAGGCGTTTCTTCTGGCTGCGCAGGTTGAAGAACAGCTTGCGCTGGGCCTTGGTGGTGGCCACCTTGACGATGCGCCAGTTGCGCAGGATGAACTCGTGGATCTCGGCCTTGATCCAGTGCACGGCAAAGGATACCAGGCGCACGCCCATTTCCGGGTTGAAGCGCTTTACCGCCTTCATAAGGCCGACGTTGCCTTCCTGGATCAGGTCGGCCTGGGCCAACCCGTAGCCAGCGTAGCTACGTGCGATGTGTACAACGAAACGCAGGTGGGCCATCACCATTTGACGAGCGGCCTCGAGATCCTGCTCATAGTAGAGACGCTCGCCCAGATCACGCTCCTGCTCCGGTGTCAGCAAGGGAATGCTGTTCACCGTGTGCACATAGGCTTCCAGGTTTGCACCAGGAACCAGGGCATAGGCAGGTTGCAACGATGTGGTCATTCAAGTACCTCCGGCTTACAGACTCGTGCCTTGTGGGCACTGCCAGCATAGACAAGGAACCGTTGTACAAGTTCCAGAATGAAAAATTTGTCAATACTGGCCATGAAACATTTATCGCGGTGCCAGCTCGTTCAAGTGACGAGCGACGGCGATCCATGCACCGATATACCCCAACAGCACCGCCCCGATCAAGAGTGAAAGACCATCCGAGGCCGGCACGCCACCCAGGGCGAAATCACTGCCGTACAGGCCGGAGAGCCCGACCACCGCGTCGTTGAGCCAGTTCAGGCCGAACGCCAGGATGCCCCAGGCCAGCACGCCCGCGCCCAGGCCATACAAGGCCCCCATGTACAGGAAAGGCCGGCGCACGTAGCTGTCGGTGCCACCGACGAGCTTGATCACTTCGATCTCCACCCGGCGGTTTTCAATGTGTAGACGAATTGTGTTACCGATTACTAACAGCAAGGCGGAAATCAGCATCACCGCCAGGCCGAACACAAAGCGGTCGCCCAGTTTGAGGATGGCCGCCAGGCGTTCCACCCACACCAGGTCCAACTGCGCCGCTTCCACGCGAGGCAACTCGGACAGGCGCTGGCGCAAGGCTTCCAGGGCGGGCTTGTCGACTTCGGTCGGGGTCACCACCACCACGCCGGGCAGCGGGTTGTCCGGCAGCTCGCGCAGCGCTTCACCCAGCCCCGACTGCTGCTGGAACTCTTCCAGTGCCTGTTCGCGGCTGACGTACTGGGCCTCGGCGACACCCGGCATGCCCTTGATCTCGTCACGCAGCGCCTCACCGTCGCGGCTGCTGGCGTCAAGCTTGAGGTAGAGCGAAATCTGCGCCGCACGCTGCCATGAGCCGCCGAGCTTCTCGACGTTCTTGAGCAGCAGCGAGAGGCCCATGGGCATGCTCAGCGCCACCGCCATCACCAGGCAGGTGAAGAAGCTGCCGATCGGCTGCTTGCCCAGGCGGCGCAGGCTGTCGGCCAGGCTGGCGCGGTGGCTTTCCAGCCAGGCGTGCAGCAGGGTGCGGAAGTCCGGGCCATCGTCGTCGTGGTCGCCGCGCTTCTTCTTCGCCGGTTTCGGGTCGGCGGCCTTGGGCGCGACGCGCTCGGAAACCTTTGGTGTACGTGTGGTGCTCATTGCCCGGCCTCCCCATCGCCGATCAAGCGGCCGCGTTGCAGCGTCAGCATGCGGTGGCGCATGCGCGCGATCAGCGCCAGGTCGTGGCTGGCGATCAAGACCGTGGTGCCCAGACGATTGATATCCTCGAACACGCCCATGATCTCGGCGGCCAGGCGCGGGTCGAGGTTACCGGTGGGCTCATCCGCCAGCAGCAGGGCCGGTTGGTGGACGATGGCGCGGGCAATGCCCACGCGCTGCTGCTGGCCGGTGGACAGGTCGGCCGGGAACAGTTCGCCCTTGTCGCTCAGCGACACGCGCTCCAGCGCCGAATCCACACGCTTGGCGATCTCGGCCTTGGACAGCCCGAGAATCTGCAGCGGCAGGGCGATGTTGTTGAACACTGTGCGGTCGAACAGCAGCTGGTGGTTCTGGAACACCACGCCGATCTGCCGGCGCAGGAACGGGATCTGCGCGTTGCTGATCTGGCCCAGGTCCTGCCCGGCCAGCAGCAGCTTGCCGCTGGTCGGGCGCTCCATTGCCAGCAGCAGGCGCAGCAGGGTGCTCTTGCCGGCGCCGGAGTGGCCGGTGACGAACAGGAACTCGCCACGGCGCGCCCGGAAGCTCAGCTCGTGCAGGCCGACGTGGCCGTTGGGGTAGCGCTTGGCAACCTGTTCGAATCGAATCATGTAGGTTCCCGCTCGGCGAACAGCGCCTTGACGAAAGGTTCGGCCTCGAAGGTGCGCAGGTCGTCGATACCCTCGCCCACACCGATGAAGCGGATCGGAATGTTGAACTGCTTGGCCAGGGCGAAGATGACGCCGCCCTTGGCGGTGCCGTCGAGCTTGGTCAGCGCCAGGCCGGTCAGCTCGACGCTCTGGTTGAAGTACTTGGCCTGGCTGATGGCGTTCTGGCCGGTGCCGGCGTCGAGCACCAGCAGCACCTCGTGGGGCGCCTCGGCGTCGAGCTTGCCGATTACCCGACGGACCTTCTTCAGCTCTTCCATCAGGTTGTCCTTGGTGTGCAGGCGCCCGGCGGTATCAGCGATCAGCACATCGACGCCACGGGCCTTGGCGGCCTGCACGGCGTCGAAGATCACCGAGGCCGAGTCGGCGCCGGTGTGCTGGGCGATGACCGGGATCTGGTTGCGCTCGCCCCACACCTGCAACTGCTCCACCGCCGCGGCGCGGAAGGTGTCGCCAGCGGCGAGCATGACCTTCTTGCCTTCGAGCTGGAGCTTTTTCGCCAGTTTGCCGATGGTGGTGGTCTTGCCGGCACCGTTCACGCCCACGACCAGGATCACGTAGGGCTTGTTCTGCGCTTCGATCTTCAGTGGCTGCTCGACCGGGCGCAGCAGCGCGGCCAGTTCTTCCTGCAGCGACTTGTACAGGGCGTCGGCGTCGGCCAGTTGCTTGCGAGCAACCTTCTGCGTCAGGTTCTGGACGATGGTCGAGGTGGCCTCGACGCCTACGTCGGCGGTCAGCAGGCGGGTTTCGATTTCGTCGAGCAGGTCGTCGTCGATGACCTTCTTGCCCAGGAACAGGCTGGCCATGCCTTCGCCGATACTGGCGCTGGTCTTCGACAGGCCCTGCTTGAGCCGGGCGAAGAAGCCTGGTTTGGCGGGTTCGGCGGCGGCAGGCGCGGGCTCTGCGGCAACCGGCGTGGCAGCGGCAGGCGCGACCGGCTCGGGCTCGACCACAGGTGCGACAACCACGGGGGTGGGTTCGGGAACCACCACCTCAGGGGCCGGGCGCTCTGGAATGACAGGCGGGGCTTTGGGTTCGAGATCAGGCACCAGGGCAACCGGCTCTTCCGCGACCGGCAGCACCAGGTTGCTCACTGGCGCAGGGGACTGGGCCACAGGGGCCGGCTCGAACGGAGCCTGCACCGGTTCGGGCCGGGGTGCTTCGACCACCTGGACAGGTTGTGGTGCCTGAGGAGGAGTAGGCTCAGGCTCGACCGGAACGGCTACCGGCACGGGCTGGGGCACCTCGGCCACCGGAGTGGGCAGCGGAGCCTCAGGCGCTACCGCAGGCTCAGGCTCGGCCGGCACGGTTACCGGCACGGGCTGGGGCACCTCGGCCACCGGAGCGGGCTGCTCGACGACGGGTTGCGGTACCACCGGTGCCTCGACCGGCGGTTGTGGGGCTTGAGGCTGTTCGGCGACAGGTTGCTCCGGCTTCTTGCGGAACCAGCTGAACAGGCCTTTCTTCTCGCCAGCCGCGGCCGGCGCTTTTTTGTCGTCGTTGGAACCAAACATGGAAGACGGCTATCTCAGGGTAGCGATGGGCCAGCAATGGCGCATCGGGAATTCTTACTCACGCAGAACAGACTACTGTGAAGCCAGCGGGTTCATGCGCAACGTTTTGTCGTAAGGGCCTGCGGGCCAGAAGGGCGACAGGCATGGTCGCCAGGCAACCGGATCAGTATCCTAGCACCTCCTGGCCCGCCGACGCTAAACCCAAGCGGGCCGCCGAACAGGTTGAACACCGTATGAATGCTCTAGCCCGCCGCGCCGCAGGCCTGTTGCTCGGCACGCTGTGCCTGCCGCTGGTGGCCTTCGCCGCCGATGTGCAACCCACTCACGAATTCATCCTCGACAACGGCCTGAAGGTCGTCGTGCGCGAGGACCATCGCGCGCCGGTGGTGGTTTCGCAGATCTGGTACAAGGTCGGCTCCAGCTATGAAACGCCAGGCCAGACCGGCCTTTCGCATGCCCTGGAGCACATGATGTTCAAGGGCAGCGCCAAGGTCGGCCCCGGCGAAGCCTCGCGCATCCTGCGTGATATCGGCGCCGAAGAGAACGCCTTCACCAGCGATGACTACACCGCCTACTATCAAGAGCTGGCCCGCGACCGCCTGCCGGTGGCCTTCGAGCTGGAGGCCGACCGCCTGGCCAGCCTGCGTTTGCCGGCCGACGAATTCAGCCGCGAGATCGAGGTAATCAAGGAAGAACGCCGCCTGCGCACCGACGACCAGCCCAACGCCAAGGCCTTCGAGCTGTTCCGCGCCATGGCCTACCCGGCCAGCGGCTACCACACCCCGACCATCGGCTGGATGGCCGACCTCGAACGCATGAAGGTCGAGGAGCTGCGCCACTGGTACGAATCCTGGTACGCGCCGAACAATGCCACCCTGGTGGTGGTCGGCGACGTCACCCCCGACGAAGTGAAGAGCCTCGCGCAGAAATATTTCGGCCCGATCCCCAAGCGCGCCGTGCCACCGAGCAAGCTGCCGCTGGAACTGGCCGAACCAGGCCAGCGTCAGCTGACCCTGCACGTGCGCACGCAACTGCCCAGCCTGATCTACGGGTTCAACGTCCCGAGCCTGGCCACCAGCAAAGAGCCACGTACCGTCAACGCCCTTCGCCTGATCTCCGCCCTGCTCGACGGCGGCTACAGCGCACGCATGCCGGCACGCCTGGAGCGCGGCCAGGAACTGGTGGCCGGCGCCTCGTCCAGCTACAACGCCTTCACCCGCGGCGACAGCCTGTTCCTGGTCTCGGCCACGCCCAACGTGCAGAAGCACAAGACCCTCGCCGACGTCGAGAAAGGCGTCTGGCAACTGCTCGACGAGCTCAAGACCACCCCACCGACCACTGAAGAACTCGAGCGCGTGCGCGCCCAGGTGATCGCCGGCCTGGTCTACGACCGCGACTCGATCAGCAGCCAGGCCACCACTATCGGCATGCTCGAGACCGTCGGCCTGTCGTGGAAGCTGATCGACAGCGAACTGGACGACCTCAAGCGCGTGACGCCGCAGGACATCCAGGACGCCGCCCGCACCTACTTCACCCGCGAACGCCTGAGCGTTGCCCACGTACTGCCTGAGGAGTCCGCTCATGAGTGATCGCAGCGCACCCCGCTACACCCTGTTCGGCCTGGCGATCATCGTGCTGGTGGTGGCCGTCGCCGTGCTGCTGGCGCGCCCGGCCCAATCGGACAACACTGACAAGCCCACCGCCGCCCGCCCGGCCAATGCGTTGCAGTCGCTGGCCGAGCTGGACGGCAAGGCCCCGAGCCGCCGCCAGCTGAACATCCAGAACTGGACCACCGCCGAAGGTGCACGGGTACTGTTCGTCGAGGCCCGCGAGCTGCCGATGTTCGACCTGCGCGTCACCTTCGCCGCCGGCAGCAGCCAGGACGGCGGCACCCCCGGCCTGGCCGCACTGACCAACGCCATGCTCAACGAGGGTGTGGCCGGCAAGGACGTGACCGCCATCGCCGAGGGCTTCGAAGGCCTTGGCGCGGACTTCGGCAACGGCTCCTACCGCGACATGGCCGTGGCCTCGCTGCGCAGCCTGAGCGCCGCGGACAAGCGCGAGCCGGCCCTGAGGCTGTTCACGGAAGTGACCGGCAAACCGACCTTCCCCGAAGATGCCCTCAAGCGCATCAAGAACCAGATACTGGCCGGTTTCGAGTACGAAAAGCAGAACCCCGGCAAGCTTGCGGGCAAGACGCTGTTCGCCAACCTCTACGGCAATCATCCCTATGCCCACCCCAGTGACGGCACCGCCGAGACCATTCCCGGTATCACCCTGGAGCAGTTGCGCACCTTCCACGCAAAAGCCTACAGCGCCGGCAACGCGGTAATCGCCCTGGTCGGCGACCTCGACCGTGGCGAAGCCGAGGCCATCGCCGCCCAGGTGTCCGCCGGCCTGCCCAAGGGGCCGGCACTGGCCAAGCCTGAGCAACCGAACGAACCCAAGCCGGGCGCGACCCACATTGACTTTCCGTCCAAGCAGACCCACTTGATGCTGGCCGAACTCGGCATTGACCGTAACGACCCGGACTGGCCTGCGCTGTCGCTGGGCAACCAGATCCTCGGCGGTGGCGCGTTCGGTACCCGCCTGATGAGCGAAGTCCGCGAAAAGCGCGGCCTCACCTATGGCGTGTACTCGGTGTTCAGCCCGATGCAGGTGCGCGGCCCGTTCATGATCAACCTGCAAACCCGCGCCGAGCTTAGCGAAGGCACCCTCAAGCTGGTCCAGGACATCCTCGCCGACTACTTGAAGAACGGCCCGACCCAGCAAGAGTTGGACGACGCCAAGCGTGAACTGGCCGGCAGCTTCCCGCTGTCCAACGCCAGCAACGCGAGCATCGTCGGCCAACTGGGCGCGATCGGCTTCTACAACCTGCCGCTGAGCTGGCTGGAGGACTTCATGCAGCAGTCCCAGGCGCTGACGGTCGAGCAGGTCAAGGCCGCCATGGCCAAGCACCTGGCCGCCGACCGGCTGGTGATTGTCACCGCTGGCCCGACCGTGCCGCAGAAGCCGCTGCCGGCCCCCACTGACAAACCCGCCGAGCAGCCGCTTGGCGTACCGGAGCATTAATGGCAAGACCCACCTCCCCAGCGCGCCCGGCACCGGGCGCCAGCAAGGGCCCCGGCCAACTGCGCATCATCGCCGGCGAGTGGCGCAGCCGCCGCCTGGCGGTACCGGAAGGCGAAGGCCTGCGCCCCACGCCTGACCGCGTGCGCGAAACCCTGTTCAACTGGCTGGCGCCCTACATCGAAGGCGCCCACGTGCTGGACGCTTTCACCGGCAGCGGCGCCCTGGTGCTCGAGGCGCTGTCCCGTGGCGCCGAGAACGCCGTGGCCCTGGACAGCAACCCGGCCGCCATCGCCAACCTCAAGCACAACCTCGAACTGCTGCGCTGCCCCCGTGGGCAGATCCTGCAGACCGACGCCCTGCGTTACCTGCAAGGCCCGACCAAGCAGCAGTTCGACCTGGTGTTCCTCGACCCGCCCTTCCACCAGGACCTGCTGGCCAACACCTGCAACCTGCTGGAACAAGGCCAGTGGCTGCGCGAACAGGCGTGGGTCTACACCGAGAGCGAGGCGGCTCCATCCACGCTACCGATGCCCGGCAACTGGCGCCTGCACCGCGAGAAGAAGACCGGCCAGGTGTACTATGCGTTGTGGCAGCGCGTGGCAGCCGACCAATAGCGCAGATACAGTGGCGGTGTTTCATGGCACTCTAGACGGGCACATCACGAGTCGCCCAGCATGCCCAGCCTCACCGCCACGTTCCGCCCGGCCACCGGCCTGTCCAACCCGCACCTGCAGACACTGTGGGGCCCCCTCTGGCGCAAGCTTCCCGATCTGTCACGCAACCGCGAGCGCCTGTGGCTGGCCGACGGCGACTTCCTCGACCTCGACTGGCATGGCCCGCACCAGCCCGATGCACCCTTGGTGCTGGTGCTGCACGGGCTGACCGGCTCTTCCAACTCCCCGTACGTCAAAGGTTTGCAGCAAGCGCTGCAGGCACGCGGCTGGGCCAGTGTCGCGGTGAACTGGCGCGGTTGCTCGGGCGAGCCCAACCTGCTGGCGCGCAGCTACCACTCCGGGGCCAGCGAAGACCTGGCCGAAACCATCCGCCACCTGCGCGCCCAACGGCCGCTGGCACCGCTGTACGCCGTGGGCTATTCGCTCGGCGGCAACGTGTTGCTCAAGTACCTGGGTGAGAGTGGCTCGGCCAGCCAGCTGGAAGCGGCGGTGGCGGTGTCGGTGCCGTTTCGCCTGGACCAGTGCGCCGATCGCATCGGGCTGGGCTTCTCGAAGCTCTACCAGGCGCATTTCATGCGCGAGATGCTGGCCTATGTGCAGGACAAGCAGCGGCATTTTCGCGACAAGGGCCATCAGGAAGGGCTGGCCGAGATCGAACGCCTGGGGCCGTTGCGCAACCTGCGTACCTTCTGGGATTTCGACGGCCGGGTAACCGCGCCGCTCAATGGTTTCAGCGATGCCCACGACTATTACCGGCGCGCTTCAAGCCGCTACTACCTGGGCGAGAACCGCACCCCGACGCTGATCATCCATTCCAGCGACGATCCATTCGTGTTCGACCATAGCCTGCCAAGCGCCAGCGAGCTGGCAGCGCAAACGCACTTCGAGTTGCACAACCGGGGCGGACATGTGGGGTTTGTCGACGGCAGCCTGCGTAATCCGGGGTATTACCTGGAGCGGCGGATTCCGCAGTGGCTGCTGGAAGGACGATAGCGGTAGTTCCGTAGGAGCCAGCCTTGCTGGCGAATGGGCGCTCTGGCAAGGCTGCGCCTTGCATCGCCAGCAAGGCTGGCTCCTACAGTATGGGTCAGTCGCCGGTTGCCACTGCGTGCTGCGGATCATTGATCCACTCGCTCCAAGAGCCTGCATACAACCGCCCCAGCGGGTACCCCGCCAGGGCCAGGGCGAACAGGTTGTGGCAGGCCGTCACGCCCGAACCGCAGTAGGCCACCAGGTGTTCAGGCGAGCGGTCGCCCAGTTTCTCGGCGAAGCGCTGCTTGAGCTGCGCAACTGGTAGAAACTGCCCGTCGGCACCAAGGTTCTCGGTGAACGCCGCACATTGTGCACCCGGAATGTGCCCGGCCACCGGGTCGATCGGCTCGACCTCGCCTCGGAAGCGCGGTAACGCACGGGCATCGATCAGGGTCAGGTCCGCTTCGCCCAGGCGCTTGGCCAAGTGCCCGGCATCGATCAGCAACTTCATGTCCGGCTCGCCGCTGAAGTTGCCCTCGCGCCGCGCAGGCGGATCCAGGCTCAGGGGCAGGTGTGCCGCGTGCCAGGCCTTCAGGCCGCCGTCGAGGATCGACACCCCGTCGCGCTTGCCCAGCCAAACCAGCAGCCACCAGGCACGGGCGGCATACGCACCAGGGCCGTCGTCGTAGAGCACTACCTCGCTGTCGTCGTCCAGGCCCCATTCGCGCAGGCGCTCGACCAGGCGCTGCGCATCAGGCAACGGATGCCGCCCGGTACGCCCCTTGACCACCGGCCCGCTCAGGTCACGCTCCAGATCGGCGAAATGCGCCCCGGCGATATGCCCCTGGGCATAGCTGCGCTGGCCGTAGTCGACATCTTCCAGGGCGAAACGACAGTCGAGGATCACCAGCCCGGGCGAGTCCAGGCGCTCGGCCAGTTGCTGCGGGGTGATCAGTTGCGCAAGGGGCATGACAATCTCCTGTTGAATGGCTCGAAAACCCCGGCTCAGTACTCCAGGGCCTGGTTGAACGGAACGTGATACTCATCGCACAGCGCCTGCACGGCAGCCCGCGAGGCTGGGGTGACATAGCCCAGTTCCAGCACCACCACCTGATAGACGCCGCGCTTGAAGGCTTCTTCACCCAGGTGGGCGGTGTGCTCGCGGGTGGTGCTGAGGAAACGTACCCAGGACGTCAGGACGATCCAGGCATTGATGGTCAGCGACTCGATCTGCGTCGCATCCATGGCCAGGATCCCGGCGTCGACAAAACCCCGGTAGATGGCCTGGCCATGCTGCAGGCAGCGCCGGGAAAAACGCCGGTAGCGCGCGGCCAGTTCCGGGTCGCTGTCGAGCAGGTGCTCCAGGTCGCGGTGGAGGAAGCGGTAGTTCCACATCGCCGCCAGCAAGGCCTTCAGGTAGAAGCGTTTGTCCTCGACCGTGGCAGCGCGCCCCTGTGGCGCGCGCAGGAAGCTGTCGACCAGTTCTTCGTACTGGTTGAACAGCACGGCGATGATCGCCTGCTTGTTGGGGAAGTGGTAGTACAGGTTGCCGGGCGAGATTTCCATGTGCGCGGCAATGTGGTTGGTGCTGACGCTACGCTCGCCCTGCTGGTTGAACAGCTCCAGGCTGTTCTGCACGATGCGCTCTCGGGTCTTCATGCGCGGGGCCATGCTCAGCTCCGGTCTCCAGGGTGAATGATCAGGGCCATCTTACGGCCTCCTGCCGGTCGGGTGCACCGCCAAGGTCATGAAAAAAGGTGCACCATCGTACCAATTAGAGTATATGCTCTAGCCATTCGCCACCCTCGGAGCCGCCATGACCTCGCCTGCCGTTCTCCCTCCCGTGCAATCTGACCTCGACCTGCAGGCGACGTTCGACGCCCAGCGCCGGGCATTCGCCAGCAACCCCATGCCCCCGGCAGCCCAGCGCCGGCAGTGGCTCAAGAGCCTGCGCGAAGCGCTGCTGGCGGACCAGGAAACCCTGATTGCCAGCATCGATGCCGACTTCAGTGGGCGCAGCCGCGATGAAACCCTGATTGCCGAGCTGATGCCCTCGGTGCTGGGCCTGCGCGATGCCGAGCGCCATCTGCAGCGCTGGATGCGCGCGTCGCGGCGCAAGGTCGGCCTGGCCTTCCAGCCCGCCAGTGCGCGGGTGCAGTACCAGCCACTGGGGGTGGTGGGGATCATCGTGCCGTGGAACTACCCGCTGTTCCTCGCCATTGGCCCGCTGACCGGCGCCCTGGCCGCCGGCAACCGGGTGATGCTCAAGCTCAGCGAGTCCACCCCCGCCAGCGGCCAGGCGCTCAAGGCCCTGCTGGAGCGGGTGTTCCCCAGTGACCTGGTCAGCATCGTGCTGGGTGAGGTGGAAGTCGGCCAGGCCTTTGCCCGCCTGCCGTTCGACCACCTGCTGTTCACCGGCGCCACCAGCGTCGGCCGCCACGTGATGCTGGCGGCCGCGCAGAACCTCACCCCGGTGACCTTGGAGCTGGGCGGCAAGTCGCCGGCCATCGTCTCGGCGGATGTGCCGCTGGACACCGCCGCCGAGCGCATCGCCTTCGGCAAGACCCTCAATGCCGGGCAAACCTGCGTCGCTCCCGACTACGTACTGGTGCCCCGCGAACGCCTGGGTGCCTTCGCCGAGGCCTACCAGCGCGCCGTGCGCCGCGCCTATCCACGCCTCAATGACAACCCCGACTACAGCGCGATCATCAACGAGCGCCAGCTCGGCCGCCTGAATCACTTGCTGGACGACGCCCGCGCCAAGGGCGCCAAGGTACTCGACGTCTATTCGGATGAACCCCGCCAGGGTCGGCGCCTGCCGCCCCACCTGTTGCTGGAAGTGAACGACGGCATGCAGGTGATGCAGGACGAGATCTTCGGCCCGCTGCTGCCACTGGTGCCCTACGACCGGCTCGACGACGCCCTGGCCTATATCAACCAACGGCCTCGGCCCTTGGCGCTCTACTACTTCGGCTACGACCGTGCCGAGCAGGCGCGGGTACTGCGTGACACCCACTCTGGTGGTGTGTGTCTGAACGACACCCTGCTGCACGTGGCCCAGGACGACTTGCCCTTCGGCGGCATAGGCCCGTCCGGCATGGGGCACTACCACGGCCACGAAGGTTTCCTCACCTTCAGCAAGGCCAAGGCCGTGCTGGCCAAGCAGCGCATCAACGCCGCCAAGGTGATCTACCCACCTTATGGCAAAGCCTTGCAGCGCCTGGTCTACAAGCTGTTCATACGGTGAGCGGGGGCACGCCATGCAGCGTCGTGACCTGCTCAGGTTCAGCCTGGGCGCCAGCCTGTTCCTCGGTACCGCGAGCCTAATTGGCTGCTCGAAAGAGATGCCCTCCTCTGGCTATCAGGTGCTGCGCGATGACGACCTGCCACTGCTGCAGGCGCTGATCCCGGTGGTACTGGCCGGGACCCAGGCGTCCACCAAGGCGGTGCTCGAGAGCCTCGACCACAAGCTGGCGGCGCTTTCCCCGGCCATGCTCAAGCTGACCCGGCAGTTGTTCGATGTGCTCAACCTGCCCCTGACCCGGGGGCCGCTGACTGGCGTCTGGGGCAGTTGGGACAACGCCACAGGGGCGGAAGTGGAGCGGTTCCTGGATCGTTGGCGGGTCAGCTCGTTGAACCTGTTGCGCCAGGGGCATGCCTCATTGCTGCAGCTGTTGCAGATGGCCTGGTACGAGCGCCCCGAGGCCTGGGCGGCCTGTGGTTATCCGGGGCCGCCAAAGATCTGAACGGCCACACATACATCACCTGGTGTAGGAGCCAAGGTATTGCTCTGGCTGTACCGGCCCTTTCGCCGGCAAAGCCGGCTCCTACAGGGTTCGCCGCTGCCTTGTTGAGAAGGAATCACTGCATGCCCGTCCCTGATCCGTTTCGCCAAGGCCTTGAACGAGGCTGGAAAACTCATGATGGCTCACGCCTGGAGCAAGACCTGTCGCTCGAAACCGATGTCGCGGTGATCGGCAGCGGGGCTGGCGGCGCCACCACGGCCGAATTGCTCAGCGCAGCCGGCCTGAAGGTGCTGTTGATCGAGGAGGGCCCACTGAAGACCAGCAGTGACTTCCACCTGCTGGAACACGAAGCCTACGCCGACCTCTACCAGGAGGGCCTGGGGCGTCTGAGCAAAGAGGGCGCCATTACCATCCTCCAGGGCCGCGCGGTAGGCGGCACCACACTGGTCAACTGGACATCGAGCTTCCGCACCCCACCGCAAACGCTGGAGCACTGGGCCCGCGAGCACGGGGTGAAGGGCCTGGACAGCGAAACCCTGCGCCCCTGGTTCGAACGCATGGAGCAGCGCCTGGGGATCGCCCCATGGGCGATGCCACCGAATGCCAACAACGATGTGCTGCGCCGGGGTTGCGAGGCGCTGGGCCATCGCTGGGCGGTCATCCCGCGTAATGTGCGCGGTTGCTGGAACCTGGGCTACTGCGGCATGGGTTGCCCGGTCAACGCCAAGCAGTCGATGCTGGTCACCAGCATCCCCGCCACCTTGGAAACGGGCGGCGAACTGCTCTATCTGGCCCGGGCCGAGCGTTTCAGCCACGACGGCCAGCGCATTGACCACCTGCAGTGCCAAGCCCTGGATGCCAAAGGCGTTCAGCCCACGGGGCGAAAGGTCTGCGTGCGCGCCCGTCACTACGTGTTGGCCGGTGGCGGTATCAACAGCCCGGCCCTGTTGCTGCGCTCGGAGGCGCCCGACCCGCACCAGCGCCTGGGCAAGCGCACCTTCCTGCACCTGGTCAACTTCAGCGCCGCGCAATTCGCCGATAAGATCGACCCGTACTACGGCGCGCCGCAGTCGATCTACAGTGACCAGTTCCAGTGGCAGGACGGCGTCGCCGGCCCGATCGGCTACAAACTCGAGGTTCCCCCGCTGCACCCGGCCCTGGCCAGCACCCTGCTGGGCGGGCACGGCCAGGACAATGCCCTGCGCATGGCCGAGCTGCCCCACACCCACGTGATGCTGGCGCTGCTGCGCGATGGTTTCCACCCCGAAAGCCCGGGCGGGCAGGTGGAACTGCGCGGCGACGGCTCACCGGTGCTCGACTACCCCGTTACCGACTACCTGCGCGATGGCCTGCGCCGGGCCTGGCACAGCATGGCGCAGATCCAGTTCGCCGCCGGTGCCCGCCAGGTGCTGCCGGTGCATGGCGATGCCCGCTACGTCGAGACGCCGGACCAGGCCAAGGCACTGATCGATAGCCTGCCTATGGAACTGTTCCGCATGCGCCTGGGCAGCGCCCATGTCATGGGCGGCTGCACCCTGGGCGAAGACCCGCGCCAGGCGGTGTGCGACAGCCTGGGCCGGCATCACCAGCTGGAGAACCTGTCGATCCACGACGGCTCGCTGTTCCCCACCAGCATCGGCGCCAACCCGCAGTTGTCGGTCTATGCCCTGGCCGCGCGGCTCAGCGACGCGCTGATCGGGCGCCTGGCAAACGGCGCATGACAGCCAATACACGCACTGTCTATAGTGCCATCAGCCAGCCACGCGACTTGGCCGGGCGCAATCGCTGCGCTACCATCCGACTCCCCAACGCACTCCAGCCAGGATGACGCGATGAACCGAGTGTTGTACCCGGGTACTTTCGACCCCATTACCAAAGGCCATGGCGACCTGGTCGAGCGCGCCTCGCGGCTGTTCGACCACGTGATCATCGCCGTGGCGGCCAGCCCCAAGAAAAACCCCCTGTTCCCGCTGGAACAACGGGTCGAGCTGGCCCGCGAGGTCACCAAGCACCTGCCCAATGTCGAAGTCATCGGCTTCTCCTCGCTGCTGGCGCATTTCGCCAAGGAACAGGGCGCCAACGTGTTCCTGCGCGGCCTGCGCGCGGTTTCCGACTTCGAATACGAGTTCCAGCTGGCCAACATGAACCGCCAGCTGGCACCGGACGTCGAGAGCCTGTTCCTCACCCCGTCCGAGCGCTATTCGTTCATTTCCTCGACACTGGTCCGGGAAATCGCCGCGCTGGGCGGTGATATCAGCAAGTTCGTCCACCCCACCGTGGCCGACGCGTTGACCGAGCGCTTCCGCAAGTAACCCTGCGGTCAGGATGTCGCGCCCGCGTGCACTGCGGGCGCGAATCCGGCACAATTGCGCTTGTCGCTTTGAAACATGCCCGGGCCCGACGCCCCGGCCGGAGTCTCCATGTCCCTGATCATCACCGACGATTGCATCAACTGCGACGTCTGCGAACCCGAGTGCCCGAACGCCGCCATCTCGCAAGGCGAAGAGATCTATGTGATCGACCCGAACCTGTGCACCCAGTGCGTGGGCCACTACGACGAGCCACAGTGCCAGCAGGTCTGCCCGGTCGACTGCATCCCCCTGGATGAAGCCCACCCGGAAACCGAAGACGAGCTGATGGCCAAGTACCGCCGGATCACCGGCAAGGCCTGATGCCGTTCGTCGCCGCAGTTCGACGCTCACTCCTCGGCGCCACCCTGGCGCTGCTGGCCACCGCCGCCCAGGCGGATGGCCCGGGTCGCGCGGCCATTGCCAGCCCGCACGGCGCAGCCACTGCGGCAGCCCAGCAGGTTCTCGCCCAGGGCGGCAACGCCTTCGACGCCGCCGTGGCCATCAGCGCCGCGCTGGCGGTGGTCGAGCCCTACGGCTCGGGCCTGGGCGGTGGCGGTTTCTTCCTGCTGCGCGAAAGTGGCGACGCACCCCGCTACGCCTTCCTCGATGCCCGTGAGCGTGCGCCGGCCGCCGCCCGGGCGGACATGTACCTCAAAGACGGCAAGGTGCAGCCAGGTCTGTCGATCAACGGCCCGTTGGCCGCCGCCATCCCTGGCCTGCCCCAGGCGCTGGCCGACCTGGCCGCGACCCACGGCAAGCTGCCCCTGAAGGACACCCTGGCCCCGGCCATCCGCCTGGCCAACCAGGGCTTTGCCGTCGACCGCATCT
The DNA here is from genome assembly GCF_000026105.1 of Pseudomonas entomophila L48. Taxonomy (NCBI): domain Bacteria; kingdom Pseudomonadati; phylum Pseudomonadota; class Gammaproteobacteria; order Pseudomonadales; family Pseudomonadaceae; genus Pseudomonas; species Pseudomonas entomophila. The sequence continues at coordinate 303,153 of NC_008027.1, read as the reverse complement.
ACCGCGACCGGGCGACCATGCGCCTGAGTGCCCTGCGCGACGACGCCGAAAGTGCCCGGCTGTTCCTGCGCACCCACGACGTGCCGGCGTTGGGGACGCTGATCCGCCAGCCGGAACTGGCCACCACCTTGCAGCGCATGGCCGACCACGGCCGTGACGGCTTCTACCGGGGCCCGATGGCCCAACGCCTGGTCGACGGTGTGCGCCAGGCCGGTGGCGTCTGGACCCTCGACGACCTCGCCGGCTACCACACCGCCTGGCGCGAGCCTCTGCGCTACCCGCTGGCCAACCAGCGCGAGCTGATCAGCAGCCCGCCGCCGTCGGCCGGCGGCGTGGCCCTGGCCCAGAGCCTGGCCATGCTCCAGCGCCTGCCCTGGCAAAGCGCCGAACCGGTACAGCGCAGCCACTACGTGATCGAAGTGTTGCGCCGGGCCTACCGCGACCGCGGCCTGCTCGGCGACCCGGACTACGTCGCCAACCCCATCAACCGCCTGTTGGCGCGCCAGTACCTCACCGGGCTGGCCGACGGCATCGATGTGCACCAGGCCACGCCCAGCAGCGCCCTGCCGCCCTCGCCGGCCTGGCGCGAGGGCGACCACACCACCCACTTCACGGTGATCGACGCCGACGGCAACGCGGTGTCCGCCACGCTGTCGGTCAACCTGCCATTCGGCGCGGCGTTCAGCGTGCCGGGCACCGGCGTGGTGTTGAACAACGAGATGGACGATTTTGCCGCCGACCCCAGCGGCAGCAACAGCTACGGCCTGGCGGGCAGCCAGGCCAACGCGGTGGCGGCGGGCAAGCGGCCGCTGTCGAGCATGAGCCCGACGTTCATCGAAAGCCCAAGCCAATTCGCCAGCTTCGGCACGCCGGGCGGCAGCCGGATCCCGAGCATGGTGCTGCTGTCGGTGATGGGCTTCCTGGAAGGTCGGCCGGTGGCCGAATGGCCGGCGACGGCGCGCTACCACCATCAGTACCTGCCAGATGTGGTCGAGCATGAGCCGGGGGCGTTCAGTCCAGGGCAGAAAGCCGAGCTGCAAGCGCGTGGATATCAGCTGAAGGACATGGGGCGCAGCTACGGGAACCAGCAGGTGCTGTATTGGGACAAGGCGGGTGGGACCCTGGAGGCCGCCAGTGATCCGCGAGGTGTGGGGCAGTCAGCAATAGGCTACTGAGCCCTCGACCCTTTCGCCGGCAAGCCGGCTCCTACAGACTCCCCGCCGCACCATCAGGCTGCAGAGTCCCTGTGGGAGCGGCCTTGTGTCGCGAAAGGGCTGCGTAGCGGCCCTAGGATCTCAGTTTCGATGCAATGATCGCTGGGGCCGCTTTGCGGCCCTTTCGCGACAAAAGGCCGCTCCCACAGAGCAAGCGCAAACTACGAATACTCTGCTAGACAATTGCTCCCACAGGGTCCGCGCTGACGCTAACGCTGGCATTTCGGGCAGAACACGCTTGCCCGCTGCCCCAGCTTCACCTCACGCAATTCGGTGCCGCACACCTTGCACGGCTGCCCACCCCGCCCATAGACGAACAGTTCCTGCTGGAAATACCCCGGCTGCCCATCGCCACCGATGAAATCACGCAACGTTGTCCCACCCTGCTCGATGGCCGCCGCGAGCACCCGTTTGATCTCGATCGCCAGCTTCAGGTAGCGCGCCCTCGAAATCCCGCCCGCCTCGCGACGCGGGTCGATGCCCGCTGCGAACAATGCCTCGGTGGCGTAGATGTTGCCCACACCCACCACCACGGCGTTGTCCATGATGAACGGCTTGACCGCCATCGACCGGCCACGGGACAGCTGGAACAGCCGCTCGCCGTCGAACAGGTCGGTCAACGGCTCTGGCCCCAGGCGTATCAGCAACTCGTGGTTGAGCGGGTCGAGGCTCCACAGCATGGCCCCGAAGCGCCGCGGGTCGGTGTAACGCAGCATCAACCCCGACTCCAGCTCGATGTCTACATGCTCGTGCTTGGCCGCCGGCAGCCCCAGTTCGACCAGGCGCAGGTTGCCGGACATGCCCAGGTGGCTGATCAAGGTGCCGACCTCGGCGTTGATCAGCAGGTACTTGGCGCGGCGCTCGACGCTGACAATGCACTGCCCCGACAGGCGCACGTCGAGGTCTTCCGGGATCGGCCAGCGCAGGCGCCGGTCACGCACCACCACGCGGCTGACCCGCTGGCCCACCAGATGCGGAGCAATACCGCGCCGCGTCGTCTCGACCTCTGGCAATTCCGGCATGGCTCAGTGCCCGCCCAATTCGCGGATGTTCTGCTTGAGCTGCTCGAAGTCGTACTCGGTCAAGCCGATGTAGTCCAGCACCAGCGGCCCGACCATCTCCCACTCGTGGTCCACGGTCTGGTTGCCCAGCACGCGGTAGGACGCGCAGATGTGCTCGGACATCTTCAGCACCGCCAGCAGGTTCTTCAACTGGGTCTGGGTGTTGCGCGAGGACTCGTCGCGGAACACCGCCAGGGCGTTGTGGTGGTTGGCGATGGCGGCGCTGATATGCTCCGGCAGGCGCCAGGACTTGGCGGTGAAGTAGCCGACCACCGAGTGGTTGGTGTTGAACACACGGTTCTCGGTGTCCACCACGCGGATTTCGTCATTGGCCTTGGCGTAGGACTCTTCCAGCACTTCCATGTAGTTGGGGAAGCGCTTGTGCATCAGCGGCACGCCGCAATCGTGGAACAGGCCTAGCGTGTAGGCCTCGTCGACCGCCTGGATGCCAGTGCGCTTGGCCAGGGTCAGGCAGGTCATGGCCACGTCCTGGGCGGTGTCCCAGAACGGGTTGAGGGTGACGATGGTCTCGTCGCTCATCTCGCCCTTGATCGACTGGGCGTTGATCAGGTTGATGATCGAGCGGCTGCCCAGCAGGTTCACCGCGCGCTGGATCGAGCCGATCTTGTTCGCCAGGCCGAACTGCGCCGAATTGACCAGTTTGAGCAGGGCGCCGGACAGGCCCGGGTCCTGGCTGATCAGCTTGGCGATGGTCTCGAGATCAGGGTCGGGCATGTATTGCTCGAACTGCAGGTCGACCATGATCTGCGGCTGTGGCGGGATGGTGATGCCTTGCAAGGCTTGCTGGATCTGTTCGGCGGATAGTTCCTGGGACATAAGTACACACTCGCTGGGGACGGGGGATTCTAACCCTGTACGCCGGCAGGGCAACCTATCAGTGGATCGTTGGATCCAAGAATATCTTTAGCGCTGTAGGAGCCAGCCTTGCTGGCGAACACCGGCAAGGCCGGTGCCATGCACTGCGGCGCCTGGTTCGCCAGCAAGGCTGGCTCCTACAGGATGACGCGATAAGTCCACGCTTGGTCGCAGGCCACAGCGAATCCGGGGCCAACACGGTATACTCCCGCTCTTTTTTCCCGGAGCGACGTCATGTCCCTGCCCAGCCTTCGCCTCAAAGCCAATGCCGACCGCCGCCTGCGCGCCGGCCACCTGTGGGTCTACAGCAACGAAGTCGACGTCGCCGCGACCCCGCTGCAGGGCCTGAAGGCCGGCCAGCAGGCCATCCTCGAAGCCGCCAACGGCAAGCCCCTGGGCGTGGTGGCCATGAGCCCGAACAACCTGATCTGCGCCCGCCTGCTGTCGCGCGACGCCAAGCTGCCGCTGGACAAGTCGCTGCTGGTGCACCGCCTGAACGTGGCCCTGTCGCTGCGCGAGCGCCTGTTCGACAAGCCGTGCTACCGCCTGGTCTACGGTGACTCCGACCTGCTCCCGGGCCTGGTGGTCGACCGCTTCTTCGACATCCTCGTGGTGCAGCTGGCCTCGGCCACCATGGAAGCCCACAAGGACGACGTGATCGCCGCCCTGGTCCAGGTGCTCAAGCCGAGCGGCATCCTGTTCAAGAACGACTCCGCCGCCCGCGACGCCGAAGGCCTCGAGCGCTATGTCGACACCGTCTACGGCGAAGTGCCGGACTGGGTGGCGCTGGAAGAGAACGGCGTGAAGTTCGAAGCCCCGGTGCGTGAAGGGCAGAAAACCGGCTGGTTCTACGACCACCGCATGAACCGCGCGCGCCTGGCACCCTACGTCAAGGGCAAGCGTGTGCTCGACCTGTTCAGCTACATCGGTGGCTGGGGCGTGCAGGCCGGCGCGTTCGGCGCCAGCGAAGTGTTCTGTGTGGACGCATCTGGCTTCGCCCTCGACGGTGTGGAGCGCAACGCCGCGCTGAACGGCATCAGCGAGAAGCTGACCTGCATCGAAGGTGATGTGTTCGAAGCCCTGCGCGAACTCAAGGCCGCCGAAGAGCGCTTCGACGTGATCATCGCCGACCCGCCCGCCTTCATCAAACGCAAGAAGGACCTGAAGAACGGCGAGGCCGCCTACCGCCGCCTCAACGAGCAGGCCATGCGTATGCTGAACAAGGACGGCATCCTGGTCAGCGCCTCGTGCTCGATGCACCTGCCAGAGGATGACCTGAACAACATCCTGCTGACCAGCGCCCGCCACCTGGACCGCAACCTGCAGCTGCTCGAGCGCGGCGGCCAGGGCCCGGACCACCCGGTGCACCCGGCGATTGCCGAGACCCGCTATATCAAGAGCATCACCTGCCGGTTGCTGCCCAACAGCTAAGGCGTCCGCAACAAGAAAATCCCGGCCAGGCGCCGGGATTTTTCATGCCTGTAAAGGCTACTTCTCCAACCGCAAGGACAGTTCCTCGCCATTGAGGCTCAGGGTCTTGTACTTCGGCGTGACCGGTTTCATCGCCCCCTGGCGTATCTGCCTGACCAGCTCCTCGGTGTTCTCGAAACCACCGTACAGGGTGCCAATCTGGTGCCACCCGCCTTCACTGGCGAAGACGAACACGTTGGACGCGTAGACATGGCGCGGGATCATCAACACTTCGTCGCGCCCATCGCCGTCCATGTCCACCGCCCACAGGAAACAGCCTTTGCCGCCGCACTGGCTCTCGGTCAAGACCTGCGTGTCGAATGCCTGGCTGTTGCGCACCGCGGCGCCCAACCACTCAAGCTGCGGGCCATGGGGCTCTTCGACAGGCGGCTCATGTACCTTGGCCATATTGAGCAGAAGCCGTTCGCGGCCGGCCTGGTCGAACAACTCCGGGCCTTGAAGTTGCGCCTGCAACTCATCGAATGCAGCACGTCCCGGGTCGCCCAAGTGGTAGTACAAGTTGCTGGCATCGAACTCATCGATTGGCGTGCGCCCACTGACCAGGCGTTCGACCTGGTTCTTCGCACTCAGCGTCATCGGATCCAGTAGCGGTGTATAGAACAGCACCACCAGCACCGCGCTGAGCAAGGCGATCCACGGGTTGCTCAGCCGCAGGCTGTGCAACCAGGCCTGCCGTGAGCTCACCACCGCCCACACCGCCGCCAGGCTGTGCGCGACCATCACGCCCACCAACAGCATGGCCATGATGCGCGACGGGGTCAGACCGTACTGGTCGATGCGCAACCAGCTGGCATAGGCCGCCAGGCCCACCAGCACCGGCAGGCACAACAGGCTGGCCTCGACCAGGCGCTTGAGCGGCGCAGGGTAGGCATGGCCGTGATGGCCGTCCTGGAACACACCATTGGTCAGGAACAGGTTGATGCCTGCCAGCACCAACAGCAGAGCAGTCGAATAGCCAGTGTCCCACACCGGTTGCAGGCCGCTGAAAGGCAGCGTCAGGGTGAACACCACGGCGATCACCGCACTCAACGGCAACAGGAAGCGGCACAGTGTCAGCAGGATACCGCGCAGCAGCCCGATGACCTTTTCGTTTTCCCGGCCCATGCGCATCCCCAGGGAGAACACCACCGGCAGCAGCAGGCAGAGGAACTCGGGGGCCTCCACCACATGCTTGATCTGCGGGATACCCAGCATGGCGAACAACAGTGCGCACAGCCAAAGCAGTTGCCAGAACAGGCCCATCAGCAACTGCGCCAGGAACAGGATGAACACGTTGTTCCAGGCATGCCGGAACAGGTCCTCATAGCGTGGCCGCAGCCCTTCGCGGGTCGGCCAGGCAAGAATGAACGCAGTGCCGATGTAACCCAGCACGATGGCGGCCAGGCACCAGGTCGACTGCAGCCACCCCATGTGCTCGAACCGGAAGAGCCAGCCACTGATACCGCTGATCAGCACGGTCAGGCCCAGTACCAGCCAGCCTGTGCCACGTTGCAGCACCGCGCTGCCCAGCAATTGCAGGTTCAGACCGGCCACTACCACCGCGACGCACAAGGTCACAGACAGGCTCAAACCCAGGAGCTCGCCTTTACCGAGCAACGTGGTGAGTAGCACCAGGCCTTGGATCAGGCCAATGGCAACGTAGAACATTAAAGAGCGGCTAGGCGCTGGCATTGCAAATCCTTTTGGCCAGTGAGGTAGGAGGCGCGCAAGTCTACCGAAACCGGCGCGAACCACGCCAAGGCCTTTACCTTGCGGGCTGGCGACTGCCAATTATCACAACGCCATTCCCTCGCGGGCGCGGCGGTGTAGAATCGAGCCATTCATCGCCAGACATCCCCGGCGGGTTTATGAGCTCTGGTCGAGCCTGCGGCGATCCCGCGCGGTCCTTCGACCCCCATCCGTGCCAGCGGCAACCGGCCCAGGCGTTCAGGACACGAGAAGCTCACTCCCCTAGTTAGAGACCTGATTAAGCCGCCAGGAGCGCTCCATGCCTGATTATCGTTCCAAGACTTCCACCCAAGGCCGCAACATGGCCGGCGCCCGTGCCCTGTGGCGCGCCACCGGGATGAAGGACGAAGATTTCAAGAAACCGATCATCGCCATCGCCAACTCGTTCACCCAGTTCGTCCCGGGGCACGTGCACCTGAAGGACCTGGGCCAGCTGGTCGCCCGCGAGATCGAACGCGCCGGCGGCGTGGCGAAAGAGTTCAATACCATCGCCGTGGACGACGGCATCGCCATGGGCCACGACGGCATGCTGTACTCGCTGCCCAGCCGCGAGATCATCGCCGACGCCGTCGAGTACATGGTCAACGCCCACTGCGCCGACGCCATCGTCTGCATCTCCAACTGCGACAAGATCACCCCCGGCATGCTGATGGCCGCCCTGCGCCTGAACATCCCGGTGATCTTCGTTTCCGGCGGCCCGATGGAAGCCGGCAAGACCAAGCTGGCCAGCCACGGCCTGGACCTGGTCGACGCCATGGTCATCGCCGCCGACTCCAGTGCCTCCGACGAGAAGGTCGCCGAATACGAGCGCAGCGCCTGCCCGACCTGCGGTTCGTGCTCCGGCATGTTCACCGCCAACTCGATGAACTGCCTGACCGAGGCCCTGGGCCTCGCCCTGCCGGGCAACGGCTCGACGCTGGCCACCCACTCGGACCGCGAGCAGCTGTTCCTCACCGCCGGCCGCACCATCGTCGAGCTGTGCAAGCGCTACTACGGCGAGAACGATGCGTCGGTGCTGCCGCGCAGCATCGCCAACTTCAAGGCGTTCGAGAACGCCATGATGCTCGATATCGCCATGGGTGGCTCGACCAACACCATCCTGCACCTGCTGGCCGCGGCCCAGGAAGCGGAAGTGGACTTCGACCTGCGCGACATCGATCGCCTGTCGCGCAAGGTGCCGCAGCTGTGCAAGGTGGCGCCGAACATCCAGAAGTACCACATGGAAGACGTGCACCGCGCCGGCGGCATCTTCAGCATCCTCGGCTCGCTGGCCCGTGGCGGCCTGCTGCATACCGACCTCCCTACCGTGCACAGCCGCAGCATGGAAGAGGCCATCGCCAAGTGGGACATCACCCAGACCGATGACGAAGCCGTGCACACCTTCTTCAAGGCAGGCCCGGCCGGCATCCCGACGCAGACCGCGTTCAGCCAGTCGACCCGCTGGGAAACCCTGGACGACGACCGCGCCGAAGGCTGCATCCGCAGCGTCGAGCACGCCTACTCACAGGAAGGCGGCCTGGCCGTGCTGTACGGCAACATCGCCCAGGACGGCTGCGTGGTGAAGACCGCCGGCGTGGATGACTCGATCCTGGTGTTCGAAGGCAACGCGAAGATCTTCGAGAGCCAGGACAGCGCCGTGCGCGGCATCCTCGCCGACGAAGTGAAGGCTGGCGACATCGTCATCATTCGCTACGAAGGCCCGAAAGGCGGGCCGGGCATGCAGGAAATGCTGTACCCGACCTCGTACCTGAAGTCGAAAGGCCTGGGCAAAGCCTGCGCCCTGCTCACCGACGGCCGTTTCTCCGGCGGCACCTCGGGCCTGTCCATCGGCCACGCTTCGCCGGAAGCGGCGGCGGGCGGCGCGATCGGCCTGGTGCGCGATGGCGACAAAGTGCTGATCGACATCCCCAACCGTTCGATCAACCTGCTGGTCAGCGATGAAGAGCTGGCCGCGCGTCGCGTCGAGCAGGACAAGAAGGGCTGGAAGCCGGCTGAAGTGCGGCCACGCAAGGTGACCACCGCGCTGAAGGCCTACGCCCTGCTGGCCACCAGCGCCGACAAGGGCGCGGTGCGCAACAAAGCGATGCTCGACGGGCTGTGAGGCTCCGAAGGCAATAAAAAACCGGCGCCCTGTGCGCCGGTTTTTTCTTTCTGGTGTATCAATGTACTTGCACTACGCCTTGAGCCTGGAAAACCGAGAGCTTTTTTAGTGCAGTTGCCAAAGAGTCGTCATCGAAGAGGGCATTCTTACGGGCAGCTGCTTCCTTCCCACCTGACCAATTTTGCAACCCTTCCCGAATAGCATCGACCGTTGGTGCCACCCCATCCCGATGAAGCATCCAGTCAACCGTGGCCAGAAGCTCCATACCAAATGGAGACTCAAAGCCATCAATCAGCTCAGCCGTAAACTCCAACGCAGGTAAATGGACCTTAGCCTCACTGTGCAAGTAAGTATCAACGAAAGCCTTCCGCCCCTCATCGAACCAGATCACATCCAAGGGGCCAGCATCACCGATACGCTTGTCACAATGGAGATAACTACCATCGAGATTATTCAGTAGATGCTCCAGTCGGTTAGTGTAAGGACCGTACTTGTGAGCACTGAACTGCAGGTTGAGCGGGTTGTCATCAGGAGTGAAGCGCTCGATTGAGCGCTCCAGGAACCACGCCAGCTTCTGGATCTCCAGCAAGCTGCACTCCATACCAAGTACCCAATAACGACGCACCAGCTCGGCTATGAGCGCTCTGGCAGGGGTAAGCTTCTCGACCCCTGTGCGCTTCGAGACATTTTGATACTTGCTCGTGGGCTCAAATACGAGCACGTCAGCATCCAGATCCCCCAGCACCACTTCAATCTGTTCGCGCACAGCAGCCCAAGGCAACCCGCCATTACCCGCCCCCAGTGGAGGGATTGCTATGGAACTCACGTCATTGGCAAGAATGAAGCTCCGCAAGTCATGAAGGCCATCTGTGATCCAGGCAAGCTGTGATGGAGAACGCCAATGACGCTTGGTCGGAAAGTTCACAACCCAGCGCGGGCCGTCCAGCTCACGAACCTCGGTGATGAACATCTTTCCAGTGACAACTTCGTCCGCTTTGCAGGCAGCCGCATACAGGCGATAGTTCTCTACAAAGCGCTCTTTGAACATCAGCGCAATGCCTTTACCCATCACCCCAACGGTGTTGACTGTGTTAACCAGCGCTTCGGCCTTGGCCTCCAGCAGGTTACCTTGCGTAAAGCGAATCATCAGAAATACCACCCAGGTCGAGCATGCACGGGAAGATCCAGCTGACGTTGCCGGACCTCCTGATCAACACGACGTTGCAAAGCTTCGTTGTAGCAGACAATCCCTAGAAGGCCAGCGACTGGAACGTGCCCGTGGATCAGGGCTTCAGCCTGATAGCGCTCCATTTTTCGTGGATCGTCTGGGTCACGCTTGAAATCTCTGGACTGCAAGATCTGCCAGTCGATCTTGTCCAGATGCTCCAGGTCGCTGTAGTAGCCTGCCCAGTCCGGATACGCATGAGCATCAGTAAAGACAAAGGGCAGCCCCAGGGACCGCACATGGTACAGGCTGGAGACAAGAATCACGATCTCCTCGTTCCGACGTTGCTGTACTCCCCGTCCTGAATGGATGTTTTTCATCATCACGGAGAACGGTGTGAAGTAGAACGGCACGTAGTCTGCCAGCGTCCCACCGGGATGGATGGGCACCGCTCGCCTGGAACGCTTGCTGATCAAGTCAGGATTACCAATTCCGACGTAGCCGCTGGAGAGGTTCCCTCTGGAAACCGCACACAAGCCGTTGTCCAGTAGCCACGGGAGGTTATCGCGGTGGACGACTCGCCAGATCAGGGCTTTGCTTGGGTTAAGTCTGGTATACGTCATCGGGCAGGGAACATATTCCTGTTGGCATCAATCCAGAGGTTCCTGAACCCGGCAGCCACAGCTTGCGCCCTTACGTACCCAAAGATTTCATCAGAGGGTGTGTAGATTTTTGCGAACTGGGAAACCGGGACGGGCCCAGGAGCAAGACATTCTGCCATACAGACATGCTTGCATTCCTGATCATGGTAATCCCGTCGGTCCATCAGGTCCCAATCGATAGCTTCGAAACCTTCGTCATACCCTAGCAGCTCAAATCGACTGCCCGACAGCGGATGCCGAGCTATGACGCTCCAGTTTTGTGTCTGGGCATGACTTCTTTCCACAGCGATCAGTACAAACTCTTCATCAGGCCTATCCTGATAGACCCTTCCATCAAAAGGATTCTTGGCAAACCAATGGAAGGGCACATACTGCTCAAGGCCTTGTTGACGGCGGCCCAGAATGATCTCTGCGTCAGCAATATCGGCAAATTCCTCCTCATCCAACACCGTCCGTGGAAGCAGCCCGCGCTGAAAAATCGAGGAGACGTTTGCAACACTTGTGAGGTGATAGAGAAATCGTTGAGTACGAATTGCCATGCTAATGCGACCCCGATAATGTCATTAAGACACCATTGATATTGGATCCAAACTCGCAGTTGGCACAAGCTCAATTCGTACTCAAGACCCTTACTGAATCTGCTCCGGCGTCACGATCACCCAGTTCTTGTCCGCCGTCACCGGCAACCCCTCCTTGGCCTGCGCCGCCGCATGCTTGGCGATCATGCCGTTCAGCTGGTCCATGTACTTGGCCTTGCGGTTGATCCACAGGTGAATGCCGCCCTTGCCCACATCAACGCTGTGGAACTGCATGTAGCCATCGCTGGTCGGGGTGTCGCCACCCACCAGCACCGGCTTCTTCCACTCATCGATATAGGTGAGGATGGCCGCCTGCTTGCCCGCCATCCAGGTCGCCGGGGTCCACAGGTAAGGCGTCAGCTCCAGGCCTTCGTTGGCCTTCGGATCATAGTGCCCGGCGGTGATCTGCTTGCGCGCGGTGGTCAGTTGGCCGTTGGCGCGGTCCTTGAGCAACAGGCTCACGCCGATCACGTTCTCGGGTTTGACGTTGTAGCCGTACTTCGGATCGGCGGCGACCATGCGTACCAGCTCTTCCGAGGCGGCGGAAATCACATAGACCTCGATGCCGTTCTCCATCAGCTTGTTGTACAGCTCGGCCTGGCCGGTGAACACCTTGGGCGGCTGCACCTCGATGGTCTTGACCTGGTCACCCTCGAAATAGGTGCTGGGGATCGGCTTGCCCGAGGCCATCAGTTCGTCGACCTGCTGCTTGAGCTCCTTGAGGGTGAACCCCGAGAACACCTGGGCCACCCAGGGGTAGCAGACCATGTCGTCGATCTCGCACAGGCGGTAGTAGTAGCTGAACAGGCTCTCCTTGTGCTCGGCGGTGTCCTTGAACGGGATCAGCTTGAGCGAGGGGTCGAGCTTGTCGCGGGTCAGCAGGCCCTTGTTCTCCATGAACGGCAGCAACGCTTCCTCGAGGTCGAAGCGGTAGCTGGTGTTGTCCATGTCGAACACCGCGTAGTTACCCTTGTTGGCGTTGGCGGCAATCATCGCGTCGAGCTTCTGGGCTGCCTCGGCCGGCCAGTGCTTGAGCTCGGTGGCCGCCCAGCTGCTGGCACTCAGCAGCAGGGCCAGGCCGCCGGCAAGGATTCTCGGAGCAGACATCATGTGCGGTTCTCCCAAAGACGTGGCCGCTCAACCCTATGCCTGATTTATGACAGGCAGGCACTCGCGACCGACGTTCAGGCAACCGCAAACGCCATGTTCATTGCCAATTGCGACATAGCGTTATTCCATTAACGACTATGCAAATTACTTTTAGGTATAAATTCGTTTGTTTTCAGGCTGTTAGCATTTCCGTTCGTAATCGCTCACAGAGGCGATGCCTCTTCCGCCTTTTCCTGGAGCTTCAATGAACCTGCCGCTGTCACTCAACCTGCTGGCGTTCCTGGCCCTGTTGCTGGGCCTGGCGCAAACCCGCCGCACCGACTGGAGCCTGGCCAAGAAGGTGCTGCTGGGCCTGGTGCTGGGCGTGGTGTTCGGCCTGGCCCTGCACTCGATCTACGGAGCCGGCCACCCGGTGCTGAAAGCCACCCTGGCCTGGCTCGACCTGGTCGGCAACGGCTATGTCGGCCTGCTGCAGATGATCGTCATGCCGCTGATCTTCGCCTCGATCCTCAGCGCCGTGGCCCGCCTGCACAACGCCTCCTCGCTGGGCCGCATCAGCGTGCTGAGCATCGGCACCTTGCTGCTGACCACCGCCATCGCCGCGCTGATCGGCATCGCCCTGACCAACCTGTTCGGCCTGAGCGCCGAGGGGCTGGTGGCCGGCGCCCAGGAAAGCGCCCGCCTGCAAGCCATCAACAGCGACTACGCGGGCAAGGTCGCCGACCTCAACATCCCGCAACTGCTGCTGTCGTTCGTGCCGACCAACCCGGTGGGCGACCTGGCCCGGGCCAAGCCGACTTCGATCATCAGCGTCGTGATCTTCGCCGTGTTCCTGGGCCTCGCGGCCCTGCAGCTGATCAAGGACGACAAGGACAAGGGCGCGCGTGCGTTGTCGGCCATCGACGTGCTGCAGGCCTGGGTGATGCGCCTGGTACGCCTGGTGATGAAGCTCACCCCCTATGGTGTGCTGGCACTGATGACCAAGGTGGTCGCCAGCTCCAACCTCGAGGACATCCTCAAGCTGGGCAGCTTCGTGGTGGTGTCGTATATCGGCCTGGGCCTGATGTTCGTGGTCCACGGGGTGATCCTGGCGCTGACCGGCGTCAGCCCGCTGCGCTTCTTCCGCAAGGTGTGGCCGGTGCTGACCTTCGCCTTCACCAGCCGCTCAAGCGCCGCCAGCATCCCGCTCAACATCGAGGCGCAGACCCTGCGCCTGGGCGTGCCGCAGTCGATCGCCAGCTTCAGCGCCTCGTTCGGCGCGACCATCGGCCAGAACGGCTGCGCCGGCCTGTACCCGGCGATGCTCGCGGTGATGGTCGCACCGGCGGTGGGCATCGATACCTTCGACCCGCTGTGGATCGCCACCCTGGTGGCCATCGTCACCCTGAGCTCGGCCGGCGTGGCGGGTGTTGGTGGTGGCGCGACCTTCGCCGCGTTGATCGTGCTGCCGGCCATGGGCCTGCCGGTCGAGCTGGTGGCCTTGCTGATCTCGGTGGAACCGCTGATCGACATGGGCCGCACGGCGTTGAACGTGAATGGCTCGATGACCGCGGGCGTGGTCACCAGCCAGCTGCTCAAGCAGACCGACCAGCAGGTGCTGGGCGGGGATGAGCATGCCGAGTTGAGTCATTCCTGAGGCCAGGTTCGCCGGCAAGCCGGCTCCTACAAGGGATGATCGACACCATCGCGATCAGTTGTAGGAGCCGGCTTGCCGGCGAAGGGCTGCAAAGCAGCCCCGCTTCCCTTCAATAGGTGGCGCGCAACGACAACGTCAGGTTGCGCGGCTCGCCATAGAAGTTCGACCCCCAGGCACTGTCCACCCGCTCGTAGTACTTACGGTCGAACAGGTTGTTGGCCGTGAGCGTGGTCGACAGGTGCTTGTTGAAGCGATAGCCCACCTGCGCCGTGGCCACGCTGTAGCCACCCTGGACGAAGTCCACTTCGTTGCGCGTGTAGTAGGTGGCGCTGACTACCCGCACGCCACCACCCACACTGAACCCTTCCAACGGACCATCAGCGAACGCGTAGCGCGTCCACACGTTGAAGTTGTGCTTGGGCGTGATGCTGATGCCCTGGTAGTCGCCCTGGCGTCCCGACTCCAATCGGGTGAAGGCATAACCGGTACTGATGCTCCAGTTGTCGGTCAGGTTGCCGGACAGCTCGGTCTCCCATCCCTGGCTGCGCACTTTGGCCTGGGCCTCGTAATACGGCGTCTGGCCGATCTGCTGGGCGCGATTCTCATCGTAGATGCGGAACACCGACACGCTGCCGTTCAACCGGCCATCGAAGAACTCGCGCTTCAAACCCAGCTCGTACTGCTTGCCCTCGCGCGGCGCGACCGTGCTGTTGCCACCCGCCATCTGCGTCTGCGGCTTGTACACCGTGGTGTAGCTGGCGTAGGCCGACAGCTCGGGCGTCAGCTTGGCGACCAGCGCGCCATACGGGATGACCTTGCGGCGGACGCTGGTGTGGGGGTCGGAGAACTCGTTGAAGAACGGGTTGGCGTTGTGGCCATCGCTGTCGAACCAGATCACCCGGCTGCCGAGGATCACGTCCAGCCGGTCGGTGGCACTGACCTTGGTGCGCGCATACAGCCCGTACTGGTTCGACTTGGAGGCATTGCCGTTGTCCATCGCGTAGTCGATCTTGGGGATGTTGATGCTGCCCGGGTCGAACACGTTGATGTCGAAATACTCACGGCCACCGTAGCGGAAGTCCTTGTCCACATGCTGGTAGTCGCCGCCCACGGTGAGCTCGTGGGTGCGCCCAAAGGCCTCGAACGGCCGCGTGACGAAGCTGTCCAGGCCGAGGGTCTTGATGTGGGTGTAGTAGTTGTAGGCCACGGCGGAGCTGGCACCGGTGGCCGGGTCCACGGCGCCGTCAGTCCAGGTGAAGTTGCGGGTCGGGGCTTCGGCGTCGCGGTAGGTCAGCGAGCTCTTGAACTGGCCGCCATCGTCCAGCGCGTGATCGACTTCGAAGAAGCTTTCCCAGACGCGTTCGTCCAGTTCGTTCCACTTCGCGTCGACGAAGGTCGAGCGCTTGATGTCGAGCAGCTTGCCGCTGTCATAGGCCGGCAGGCCGAAGGCAGGCACGGACTTGTTGCGCTGGTAGGCGCCGCCCAGGGTCAGCGTGGTGGCCGGCGACAGGTCATACTCGAGACGGCCGTACATCATCGGGCGCTCGTTCTGCGCATAGTCGACGAAGGCCTGGTTGTTCTCGTAGGCGGTGACGAAACGCCCGCGCAGGCTGCCATCGCTGTTCAGCGGCCCGGTGACGTCGACCGTGGAATGGTAGCGGTCATAGCTGCCGGCCGACAGCTCACCGGACAGGGCGAACTGCCCGAGGGCGCGCTTGCGCACCAGGTTGATGGTGCCGCCCGGCTCCCCCGCGCCCTGGTACAGGCCCGAGGGGCCACGCAGCACTTCAACGCGGTCGTACATGGCCAGGTCGAACGCCGTGGCCATGTCGCCCTGCCCGGTCGGCTGGGTGACGCCATCGACCTGCACCAGGTCGACCGGAAAACCGCGCATGTACACATCATTGAGGTTGGAGCCGGTGTTGTAGCTCTTGATCGTGGTGCCGGTCACCTGGCGCATGGCGTCCTGCAGGCTGTTCATGTTCTGGTCGTCCAGCCGTTGGCGGGTGACCACCGAGACCGACTGGGGGATATCCTTGAGCTTCTGCTCGCCCTTGCCGATGGTCAGCGCGCCGGTGGTGTAGGAGCCGCTGCCTTCGGTGGTGGCGCCCAGCTGGGTGCTGCCGATGTTCACCGCGCCCAACTGCACCGATTGGTCGCCCGCCGCGCGCTGGCGCTCCAGGGTGACGCTGTCGCCATCGATGTAGGTGGCGCTCAGGCCGGTCCCCTGCAGCAGGCGGGCCAGCGCCTGATCCTGTGGATAACTGCCGCTCAGGCCAGGCGAGCGCAGCCCCTGGGTGAACTCGCCCGGCACCAGCACCTGGATCCGGGTCACCGCGCTGAACGCGGCCAGCGCCGAATCCAGCGACTGCGCCGGGATCTGGAAACGGTAAACCTGCGCCTGCGCGGCGGCGGTGGCGTGCAATGGCGCGGCCAGGCTCGCGCAGCCAAGCGCGATAGCCAAGCCGAGTGCGGTCCGGGTGGCGGTCATCTTCATCGGTGGAGCTCCCCAAAATCGTCCAAGTCGTCGACTGGCGCCGCACTGTCTGAGAGTGCTTATTATTTGCGCCTTCCCACACAAGGACGTCGGCCCCGCGAAAATCCCCGAAAAATTTTCAGCTTTCGCGAAGGATCCGCAGGTAGGGGGTGTACTGCTCGGCGCGCACGCCCAGGGTGTGGGTCAAGGCCTTGAGCACGGCCTCCGGCTTGTCGATCTCGAACACCCCGGAGACCTTGCGCCCGCGCAGCGCATCGCCCAGCACCAGGGTCTGGCCGGGCCAGTAGCGGTTCAACTCCTCGACCACTTCAGCCAAAGGCTGCTGGCTGAACACCAGCTGGCGCTGGCGCCAGGCGAAGGCGCGGCTCGGTTCGAACGGGTGGACGGCACCGACGCCGCTGGCCGTGTACTCCAGCGCCTGCCCGGGCTGCAGGAACACGCTCGGCGCCTGGCCGACACGCACCTCCACCTTGCCCCGGTCCAGCTGGACACGGGTCTGGCGATCATCCCGGGCGACGCTGAACTGGGTGCCGACCACCCGCACCCAACCGTCGCCCGAGCGCACCAGGAACGGCCGCGCGCTATCGTGCGTCACCTCGAACCAGGCTTCGCCCCGCAGCAGCCGGACGCGCCGTTCGCCTGCGGTCAGCTCGACCTGCAGGGCGCTGTCGGTGTTGAGCTGGATGCGCGAGCCATCCTCGAGCTGGATGCTGCGCGACTCCCCGGTGGCGGTGGCGTAGTCGGCGCGCCAGCGGTCAGGCCAGGACGTCTGGCCGACCAGCAGCCCCAACAACACCATGGCCGCCGCGGCGCTCGCCACTTTGGGCCAGGCCCGGCGCACAGGCCGGCGCCACTGTTGGCGTTGCTGTTCGCGCAGGTGCCTGGCGGGTGCCTGCAACGCGCCCAGCAAGGCGAGCACCTCGTCCCAGGCCTGCGCCTGCTCCGGCCCCTGCCCTCGCCAAGCGGCGAACGCCTGCTGTTCGGCCGACGTCACATCGTCGGCTTGCAGGCGGTAGTACCAGGCCGTGGCCTCGGCAAACAGCTGCTCGCTGTCGGGCATTTCGCTCATCGGCTTGACCGCATCCTCAAGGCTCATGGACGTTGCCCCCGCGCAGCCAGGCGTGCCTTGATGAAGGCACGGCAGTCGAGCAGCGCCCTGCGCAGCTGGTATTCGACGCTGCGCGGCGTGACGCCCAGGCGCTCACCGATCTCGCGGTAGGTGCAACCGTCGACATGATAGAGCAGGAAGATGTGCCGGGTCGCCTCGGGCAGGGCCTGGATCGCCGCCTGCATCAACGCCTGCTCCTGCTGCGAGGCGAGCTGTTCGTCGGCGCCGGGGGCCTCGCTGGCGATCGCCTCGCTTGGCTCGCCTGCGTCCAGGCGCTCACGGCGAATGACCTGGCGCTGGTGATCGCGAACCAGGTTGCTGGCGATGGTAAAGAGAAAGGCTGGCAGGTTGTCGATCTGCTTGTCGGCCGGCAGCCGGGCCAGGCGCAGGAAGGATTCCTGGGTCAGGTCGGCGGCCACCTGGGCATTGCCAGTGCGCCGGGCGACGAAAGCTTCGAGGGCCTTCTTGTGCTCGGTGAAAAGGCGGGCGATCTGCTTGTTCCACGAAGACACGGCACATCCTGGCTCAGAGTCTCAAGAGGTGCGCACGCTAGCAGAAGATGAGATGAATTCGCAATTGCTGCGCTATCGCGCCGCAAACAAGGTAGGAGCCGGCTTGCCGGCGAAAGGGCTGCAAAGCAGCCCCAACACCTCAGCCCCTGTCCCAGATCTCAAAGTGATAGACCGGCTTGCCCTCTTCAGCCTGTGGCGCGCTGGACGACAATTGCCACTGTCCCTTGTCGAACTCGGGGAACCAGGCATCCCCCTCCGGCGACAACTCAACCCGGGTCAGGTACATCCGGCTCACCAGCCCCTTCTCCAACGCCTGCCCATACAGCTGCGCCCCACCGATCAGCATCAGCTCACCAACACCCTGTTCCCGCGCCCACTGCTCGGCGCGCACCAGCGCCGCATCCAGCGAAGCGAACACCTCGGCGCCGGCCAGCTCCAGGCCGGGCTGGCGGCTGACAACGATATTCAACCGCCCCGGCAACGGCCGCCCCAGCGAGTCCCAGGTCTTGCGCCCCATGATGATCGGCTTGCCCAGGGTAGTGGCCTTGAAGTACTTGAAGTCCCCCGGCAGGTGCCAGGGCATGGAGTTGTCGATGCCGATCACACGGTTCTCGGCGAGCGCCGCGATCAGGCTGAGGGGGAGTGATGTATTCATGCCGGCGAGGATAGCACCGGGCACGTGGGTTATGCTTCTGCCCTGACCTGTGCAATGGAATACCTTGTGACTGCACCGACCGATCTCGACAAACGCTGGCTCACCGAAGCGGTGCGCCTGCGCGAAGAGCACGCCGGCCCCCTGGAGGACCAGGAAGCCAACCGCCGCGCTCGCCAGCAGGGCGGCGACCTGGCGGCACGCATCGAAACCCGCGCCCTGTGGCTGGCCGAACGCGATGGCATGGCCACCGCGCTGCGCCACTGGAAACAAGGCGCACGCCTGGCCCTGCTGGCGTTGATGCTGCTGGCCGTGGTCAGCGGCGCCGGGCTGGGCCTTGCGGCCCTGGGCGATGGGCAGCGCCCGGTGAACGTGTTCTGGGCCTTGGGCAGCCTGCTCGGGCTCAACCTTTTGCTGCTGCTCGGCTGGGCCCTGGGTTTCTTCTTCGGCGGCGAACAAGGTGCCGCCTTGGGGCGGTTGTGGCTGTGGCTCAGCGAGCGCTTGGCCCGCGACGCCAAGGCCGCGCAACTGGCCCCGGCACTGCTGGTGCTGCTGCAGCGCCAGCGCCTGAACCGCTGGCTGCTCGGCCTGCTGGTGCATGGCCTGTGGCTGCTGGCGATGGTCGCGGCGCTGGGGATGTTGCTGGCCCTGCTGGCGACCCGGCGCTATGGCTTCGTCTGGGAAACCACGCTGCTCGCCGCCGAACCTTTCATCACCCTCACCCAGGCCCTGGGTGCCCTGCCTTCGCTGCTCGGCTTCGCCGTGCCGGATGAGGCAATGATTCGCGCCAGCGGCGCCACCCTGCCGAGCCTGGACCCGGCTCGCCAAGCCTGGGCCAGCTGGCTGCTTGGCGTGGTGCTGGTCTACGGTCTGCTGCCGCGCCTGGCTTTGGCTGCGCTATGCCTGTGGCGCTGGCGCCAGGGCCGCGAGCGCCTGTCACTCGACCTCAACCTGCCCGGCTACGCCCAACTGCGCGACGCCCTGATGCCCCGCAGCGAACGCATCGGCGTGCAGGATGCCGCACCCGATGCGCTGCCGCAGTTCGAGGCCGGCCAACTGGAAAGCGGCAGCAGCGGCGCCTTGCTGGTCGGCCTGGAGCTGGATGACCAGCGGCCCTGGCCACCAGCCCTGCCGAAGGCGGTGACCGACGCCGGCGTGCTCGACAGCCGCGAGTCGCGCAACAAACTGCTCGAACAGATGAGCCGCTTCCCCCCCGCCCGCCTGGCCATCGCCTGCGACCCACGCCGCTCGCCGGACCGAGGCAGCCTGGCGCTGCTCGCCGAGCTGGCGCGCAATGCCGGCGCCACGCGCATCTGGCTGCTCCAGGCGCAACCCGGCCAGGCACTGGACGCCGCACGGCTGGGCGACTGGCACGAAGCGCTCGACCGCCTGGGCCTGCCCCACGCCGACACCTCGCCGCTGACCTGGCTGGAGCATGGCCATGACTGAGCCGCTGAAACTGGCCGTGGTGGGCCATACCAACGTCGGCAAGACCTCGCTGCTGCGCACCCTGACCCGCGATGTCGGCTTCGGCGAGGTCTCCCATCGCCCCAGTACCACCCGCCATGTCGAGGGTGCGCGCCTGTCGGTGGACGGCGAGCCATTGCTGGAGCTTTACGACACCCCCGGCCTGGAAGACGCCATTGCCTTGCTCGACTACCTGGAGCGTCTGGAGCGCCCGGGCGAACGCCTGGACGGCCCGGCTCGGCTGGAGCGCTTCCTTCAGGGCAGCGAGGCACGCCAGCGCTTCGAGCAGGAAGCCAAGGTGTTGCGCCAGTTGCTGGCGAGCAATGCCGGACTTTATGTGATCGACGCCCGCGAGCCGGTGCTGGCCAAGTACCGCGACGAGCTGGAAGTGCTGGCCGGCTGCGGCAAGCCGCTGCTGCCGGTGCTCAACTTCGTCGCCAGCAGCCAGCACCGCGAGCCGGAATGGCGCGAAGCCCTTGCCCGGCTTGGGCTTCACGCGCTGGTGCGGTTCGACAGCGTGGCTCCACCCGAAGACGGCGAGCGCCGGCTGTACGAAAGCCTCGCCCTGCTGCTGGAAGACGCCCGCCCGGCCCTGCAACGGCTGATCGATGACCAGCAGGCCCAGCGCCTGGCCCGCCAGCACAGCGGCAAGCGCCTGATCGCCGAACTGTTGCTGGACTGCGCCGCCTGCCGACGTAGCGTCGAGACCGAGCCCGCCGCCGAGGCGCGGGCCATCGAAGCCCTGCGCCAGGACGTGCGCCAGCGCGAGCAGCGCTGCGTCGAGGCGCTGCTCAAGCTCTACGCCTTCCGCCGGGAGGATGCCCAGGCCGGTGATCTGCCGCTGCTGGATGGGCGCTGGGGCGATGACCTGTTCAATCCGGAAACCTTGAAGCTGCTGGGGGTACGCCTGGGCAGTGGCGTAGCGGCCGGGGCGGCTGCCGGCGCCGGGGTGGACCTGCTGGTCGGCGGCCTGACGCTGGGTGCCGCGGCCTTGGCCGGCGCCATCGCCGGGGGTGCGCTGCAGACCGCGCGCAACTATGGCTCGCGCTTGATGGGCAAGCTCAAGGGCCAGCGCGAGTTGACGGTGGATGACACGGTGCTGCGCCTGCTGGCACTGCGTCAGCAGCAGTTGATGGTGGCGCTGGAAAGTCGTGGGCATGCGGCGCAGGACAGTATTCGCCTGGCAGCGCCGGATGAGAAAGCCTGGCGCGAGGGTAAGCTGCCGGAAGCCTTGAACAAGGCCCGGGCGCATCCGCAGTGGTCGACGCTCAATCCCGGCGCGCGAGTTCACCAACCCGAGCGACAGGAACAACTGAATAGCCTGGTAGCGGACCTGTAGGAGCCAGCTTTGCTGGCGAATCCCGCGGGCAACGCCGAATGCGCTGTTCGCCAGCAAGGCTGGCTCCTACAGGAGTGTGCGGGCCTTGGTCTTCAGCACGTGCAGATCTATCAGCGGCACCCCGACCTCCTTGGCCATCTCGTCCCATTCACGCATGCGCAGGCTGACGGCAAACAAGGGATCCCCTTCGAACGCATCGGCCTCGGCGTCGCTCATCACCCCGCCCTGGTACGCCAGCGTGCGCCGGCTCGCCTCGCTCAACCGATCGAAGTACCCCGGCTGGCGCAAGGTCAGGTAGCGCTTGGCCTCGACGTGGTACTGCACCAGCCGCGCCATGCGCTCGCCGAAGCCGCAGCGACGCAGGTATTCGGCACCGATGCGCTCGTGGCTGACCACGCCGTAACCGCCCATGTCCTCGCCTTCGCAGAGGTGGCCGATATCGTGGAAGAAGGCGGCGAGGACCACTTCATCGTCGTAGCCCTCGGCCATGGCCAACTGCGCGGCCTGGGACATGTGCTCGAGCTGGGTGATGGCCTCGCCGATGTAGTCGGCGCTGCCGTGGCGCTGATAGAGGTCGAAGGTGTCCTGGATGATCTGCTCGGTTGTAGTCACTGGCATGCTCCTGATGTGCATGGGAGGGTCGCCTGTAGGAGCGGCTTCAGCCGCGATCACGTGCGAAACGGGTGCCAACCGCATCGCGGCTGAAGCCGCTCCTACAGCGAATCGAGACCGCCGGTCTTACTGCTGCGCTACCTTCTCCGACTTGCCGTCATAGCGCTTGCGCCACTCGCCGAGGATCTCGTCGCGGTTCTTCGAGGCCCAGGCAAAGTCGTTCTTGATCAGGCGCTGCTCGTAATCGGCCGGCAGTTCGGTCTGCGGCTTGGCGATCCCCGGCGCGGCGAGCACGGCGAAGTTCTCCTTGTACAGCTCCATGGCCGCAGGGCTGGCGGAGAAATCGGCCAGGCGCTTGGCCGCATCGGCTTTCGGTGAGCCCTTGATCACCGCGGTGGCCTCGATCTCCCAGCCTAGCCCCTCCTTCGGCAGCACGATATCCAACGGCGCGCCCTGGCGCTTGAGCTGCACGGCCGGGTATTCGAACGAAATGCCAATCGGGAACTCACCGGCCGCCGCCAGCTTGCACGGCTTGGAACCGGAATGAACGTACTGCCCGATGTTCTGGTGCAGGGCGTCCATGTAGGCCCAGCCCTGGGGCTCGCCGAAGGTCTGCAACCAGGCGCTCACGTCGAGGAAGCCGGTGCCGGACGACGCCGGGTTGGGCATGACGATCTTGCCCTTGTACTCGGGCTTGGTCAGGTCCTGCCAGCTCACCGGCTTGCTCAGGCCCTGCTTCTCGGCCTCGACGGTGTTGAAGCAGATGGTCGCGGCCCACACGTCCATGCCCACCCACGCTGGCGGGTTGGCGGCGTCGCGGTAGTTGGCGGAGATCTTGCCCAGGTCCTTCGGCGCATAGGCTTCGAGCATGCCGTTCTGGTCGAGGATGGCCAGGCTGGAGGCCGCCAGGCCCCACACCGCGTCGGCCTGCGGGCGCTCCTTCTCGGCCAGCAGCTTGGCGGTGATGATGCCGGTGGAGTCGCGCACCCACTTGATCTCGATGTCGGGGTTGGCCTTTTCGAAGGCCTGCTTGTAGCTCTTGAGCTGCTCGGCCTCCAGGGCGGTGTAGACGGTCAGCTGGGTCGCGGCCGAGGCCTGCAGGCTGAAGACGGCGGATACGGCAGCGGCAAGTGCGAGGGGCTTGAACATGATGCGGTTCCTATCAGTGTGGGCAGTCGGTCAATGGCCGGGGGCACGTTGGCGCCAGGCCTGGGAGCGGCGCAGCAGGCCGCGTGAAGCGCCGGCCAGCAGCAGCGAGGCGGCGGCGCTGGTCAGCAGGATCAAGGTGGACATGGCGGCGGCGCCGCCGACGTTGCCAGCGTCGTCCATGTTCAGCACGGCGACGGCGGCGAGGATGGTGTCGGGGCTATAGAGGAAGATCGCCGCCGACACGGTGGTCATCGCCGAGACGAACAGGTAGCGAATGATGTCCAGCAACGCCGGCAGGCAGATCGGCACGGTGACCCGCATGAAATGCTTGTACAGCGGCGTCTTGAGCGACAGCGCGGCGGCCTCGAACTCACCGTCGAGCTGGCGCAGGGCGGTGGTGGCGGTCATCTGCGCGGTGGTCAGGTAGTGAGCGATGGTGCACACCACCAGCATCGTCATGCTGCCGTAGAACACATGCAGCGGGTTGCCGTTGAGGTTGAAGAAGAACACGTAGCCCAAACCCAGCACCAGGCCAGGAACCGCCATGGGGATGAAGCTGAGCAGGCGCAGCAGCTGGTTGAGCAGGCGCTGGCCCTGGGTCTTCTCCATCAGGTAGGCACCGCTGAAGATCACCACGCTGCCGATCAGCGCGGTGCCGATGGCCATGGTCACGCTGTTGCGGTAGGCCAGCCAGCCGCCCCCGGCGGTGTCGTCGAACAGGTAGTGCTTGAACGACAGCGACAGGTTGTAGGGCCAGAATTTGACCAGCGACGAGTACACCGCCATGCCAATCACCCCCAGCAATGCCGCGCACACCAGTACCACGAGGGCCAGGTAGCAACCGTCGCGCAGCTTCGAAGGCTTGGGCTCGAACACCTGGGCGCGGCCGCTCATGGCCTCGCCCTGGCGGCGGCGCAGCCAGGCATCGACGGCGAAGCTCAGCAGCGCCGGCACCAGCAGCACCATGCCGATCAACGCGCCACGGCCGAACTGCTGCTGGCCGACCACCGCCTTGTAGGCTTCCAGCGCCAGCACCTGGTAATCGCCACCGACCACCACGGGCACGCCAAAGTCGGTGATGGTCAGGGTGAACACCAGGCAGAACGCGGCGAACACCGCCTGGCGCGTGGCCGGCCAGGTGATGCTGAAGAAGGCCCGGGCGGGGCCGGCGCCCATGCTCGATGCCGCGTCGAACAAACGAGCGTCAGCCAGCGACAACGCCGAGAGCAGGATCATCAGCGCATGGGGGAAGGTGTAGATGGCCTCGCCGACCACGATGCCCCAGAAGCCGTAGATATTGTCGCTGAGCAGCCCGCGTAGCAGGCCCTGGTTGCCGAACAGGTACACCAGCGCGATGGCCGGCAGCATCGACGGCGCCAGCAGCGGCAGCAGCGAAATCCCCCGCCACAGGCCCTTGGCCGGGATCAGCGTGCGCTGCAAGGCGTAGGCGAACAGGTAGGCCAGCGGCACCACGATGGCGGCGACGGTGAAGGCCACCGACAGGCTGTTGCCCAGCAACCAGTGGAAATTGGCGCTGGTGAACAGTTCACGGGCGGCCTCCAGGCCACCGCCCTGTCCGGCATCGCCGCTCAGGCCACGCCAGAAGATCGCCAGCAACGGCATCAGCACCGCCAGCATCAGCAGGATCAACAGCAGGCTCTTACCACCGACGACAAACAAACGGTCACCCAGGGCGACACCCTTTTGCGGCACGGCCTTGGCGTGGGCGAGCGGCAGGGTCATGGGCGCGGCCATCTCAGGCGAACACCTGCAGGCTCTGCGGCGGCAGGGCCACCCAGATATCCTGCGAACCCAGGCGTGGCATGGCTTCCGGCGCCAGCTCGGCGAGCAGCGCATGGCCCGGCAGGGCCTTGAACTCGAAGCTCATGCGGCAGCGGTTGCCGAGGAAGGTGATCTCGCGAACCTTGGCCGGGAACAGGTTCTCTTCATGCACCACCGGGTTGACGGTGATCGCCTCGGGGCGGCAGAACAACCGGCCACTGCTGGCGCTGCCGGCGTTGGGCGCCAGGCGCATGTTCATGCCGCCGACCTGAGCGAGGCTGTCGCCCCGGCGCTGGAACGGCAGCCAGTTGCCCTGGCCAACGAACTCGGCGACGAATGGCGTGGCCGGCTGGTCGTAGATTTCCTGGGGCGTGGCGTACTGCTCGACCTGGCCGTTGTTCATCACGGCGATGCGGTCGGCCATCAGCATGGCCTCGTCCTGGTTGTGGGTGACCATCAGCGTGGTGATGCCCAGCTGGCGTTGCAGCTGGCGCAGCTCGGTGCACAGGTGCTCACGGACCCGGGCATCGAGTGCCGACATCGGTTCGTCCAGCAGCAGCAGCGAGGGCGACGGTGCCAGGGCACGGGCCAGGGCGACGCGTTGTTGCTGGCCGCCGGAGAGTTGGCCGGGGTATTTCTTCTCGCTGCCCGCCAGGCCCACTAGATCGAGCATCTCGCCGACCCGCTGACGTGACGCTTCGCGGCTGGCGCCGGTCAGGCCATAGGCGATGTTGGCTTCGACGGTGAGGTTGGGGAACAGCGCGTAGGACTGGAACAGGATGCCGTAGTCACGGGCCTGGGGCGGCAGCTCGGAGATGTCGCGCTCGCCGATGTACAGCGCGCCGCGGTCCTGGCGCTCGAGGCCGGCGATGCAACGCAGCAGGGTGGTCTTGCCGCAACCCGACGGGCCGAGCAGGCACACCAGCTCGCCGGCGGCGATGTCCAGGGACACGTCGTTGAGCGCGGTGAAGGCGCCGAAGCGCTTGTGGATGCCGCGCACTTTCATCTGCGCGCCCGGGGTGGCGTTGTTCATGGCAGGTCCTCATCGAAGCGATGGGGCCATGCTAGGAAGGGTATGCGAAGGTTCTGTGGCGTTGGGGCAAAAGCGGGTGATAGTGGTATAGGCAGATTTTATAGTGGCGCTTTTGAAATCAGGCGCCGCGCGCGGCGCATCGCGGATGAATCCGCTCCTACAGGCAGCCGAAAATCGCGTCGTGCAAATCAGGCGGACAACCGCATGGCCACGATGCAACGAACGTAGGAGCGGATTCATCCGCGATGCGCCTCTCCCGCCTAACCCGTAATAGTCTTTTACCGATTCCCCAGGTTTTCCAGCCCATGGCTTTACCTATCCTACGCAGGTCATCCCGCCTGCGATGGACCCATGAAAGACTCGCTCCCCAGCCGCTACGCCTGCCTGGCCACATGCCTCATCTTCACCGTCGCCAGCGCCCCCTTCCTGCCTGCGCACCCCTGGTCATGGCCGTTCACCCTGGTCAGCGCCCTGCTCAGCCTGGTCGGCCTCAACGACCTGCGCCAAAGCCACCACGCGGTACGGCGCAACTACCCGATCCTGGGCAATATCCGCTACCTGATCGAGACCATCCGCCCGGAAATCCGCCAGTACCTGATCGAAGGCGACGACGACAAGTTGCCGTTCTCCCGCGCCCAGCGCTCGCTGGTCTATGCCCGGGCCAAGAACGAAAGCGCCGAGAAGGCGTTCGGTACGCTCAACGATGCCTACAAGCCCGGCTTCGAGTTCATCAGCCATTCGATGCTGCCGGTACCGACGCCCAACCCGGCCTCGTTCCGCATCCGCATCGGCGGGCCACAGTGCACCCAGCCGTATTCGGCGTCGATCTTCAATATTTCGGCCATGAGCTTCGGCGCCCTCAGCGCCAACGCCATCGGCGCGCTGAACAAAGGCGCGCGCCTGGGCCGCTTCGCCCACGACACCGGCGAGGGCAGCATCAGCCCCCATCACCGTGAACACGGCGGAGACCTGATCTGGGAGATCGGCAGCGGCTACTTCGGTTGCCGCACCGAGGACGGCCACTTCGACCCTGAACGCTTCGCCGTGCAGGCCCGCGACGGCCAGGTGAAGATGATCGAGATCAAGCTCAGCCAGGGCGCAAAGCCCGGCCATGGCGGCATCCTGCCGGGGCACAAGGTCAGCGCCGAGATCGCCGCCACCCGGGGCGTGCGCCAGGGCGAGGACTGCATCTCGCCGGCCGCCCACAGCGCCTTCCGCACCCCCGTGGAACTGCTGCGCTTCATCGCCCGGCTGCGCGAGCTGTCCGGCGGCAAGCCGGTGGGCTTCAAGTTCTGCCTGGGGCACCCGTGGGAGTTCATGGGCATCGCCAAGGCCATGCTGGCCACCGGCATCACCCCGGACTTCATCGTCGTCGACGGCAAGGAAGGCGGCACCGGCGCGGCGCCCCGGGAGTTCTCCGACAACATGGGCGTGCCGCTGCGCGACGGGTTGATGTTCGTGCACAACACCTTGGTGGGTTTGAACCTGCGCGAACGCATCCGCATCGGCGCGGCGGGCAAGCTGGTCAGCGCCTTCGACATCGCCAGCGTGCTGGCCATCGGCGCCGACTGGGTCAACTCGGCACGCGGCTTCATGTTCGCCATCGGCTGCATCCAGTCGCAGAGCTGCCACACCAACAAGTGCCCGACCGGCGTGGCCACCCAGGACGCGCTGCGCCAACGGGCGCTGGTGGTGCCGGAGAAGGCCGAACGGGTGGCCAGCTTCCATCGCAACACCCTGCATGCCCTGGCCGAGATGCTCGCCGCGGCGGGCCTTGCGCACCCGTCCGAGCTCAAGCCCAAGCACCTCGCGCGGCGCATCAGTGCCAGCGAGATCCGCCTGTTCTCGCAGTTGCACACCTTCCTCAAGCCGGGGGAACTGCTCAGCGGTGCGATCGACAGTGAGTTCTATGCACGGATGTGGCGAATGGCGCGCAGTGACAGCTTTGCGCCGGAGACGGGAGAGATCGAGGTGGCGCCGGCAGGGATTACCAAGCCCCGGAAAGCAACAACCCCGGCATAGGCCGGGGTTGCTGGTGACGCGGGACCGGGATCAGAAGATGCTGATCGGGTACTCGACGAATACACGGACTTCGTTGCCGTCGTCGGTGTAGTTGCGGTTCTGCTGGACAGCGTTGTTGGTGCGCAGGAACGAACCACGCAACTTGATCGACAGGTCCTTGGCCGGGCCTTCCTGGACAACGTAGCGGATCTGGCTGAACAGCTCACGTTCCTTACCTTCGCCATAACCGTCGGCTTTGGTGAGGGTGCGGGTGTTGATATTGTCACCCACGACGTAGGCAATCTTGTAGGTCAAGCCCGGCACGCCGAAGGCGCCGAAGTCCAGACCGTAACCCAGCTGCCAGGAACGCTCGTCTTCGGCGTTGAAGTCGGACCAGTAGGAGTTGGCCAGGTAGATGGTCGAGCCACCGTCACTGAACCCACCATCATTCTGGTAGCCACCGTAGTTGTATCCGGTGTCACCCGTGCTGCGCTGATACGCCAGGGTGAACGAGTGCGGACCGTAGGCGTAGGTGGCTGCCAGGCTCCAGATGGTGTTGGAGTCACCGGTCAGACGGCCTTCGGCGAACTTCTTGTCGATGTCCGACTTGTAGCCGTTGAAGTCCAGGGTCAGGGACTGGTCGGCCGCGATCGGGTGGACGTAGTTCAGGCCCAGGTAATGCTTCTTCATCACGTCTTCGTTGTCTGCGGTGTACAGCGACGCGGTGAAGTTGTCGGTGAACTTGTAGCTGCCGCCGAAGACGTTGATCGCCTTCAGGCCACCACTGTCATGGCCCTGGGCGCTCTTGCGCACTTCGCTGGTGAAGCGACCGGCGTTCAGCTCCAGGCCCTTGATCTCCTTGGAGGTGATCAGGGTGCCGCTGAAGCTTTCCGGCAGCAGGCGCGAATCGTCGTACTGGAGTACCGGCAAGGCTGGCATCTGGTCACCGTACTTGAGCACGGTGTTGGAGATGCGGAACTTGATCGCACCACCGGCGCGAGCCAGATCGTTCGCAGCGTCGCTACGCTCACGCTCGTTGACAGTGTTCTCACGTTTGAAGAAGTCGATGCCGCCACCGCCGTTGCGGCCTTTGCCGCCGTCCAGACGCAGGGCGTACAGGCCGAAGGCGTCGACGCCTACACCGACGGTGCCCTGGGTGAAGCCGGAAGAGAAGTTGGCAATGACGCCTTGGCCCCATTGGGACTGGTCGTTGGTGCCGTGCTTCTTGTCACGGTTGATGAAGGCGTTGCGCAGAAGAACGTTGGCGTGGCTGTCCTCGACGAAGCCCTTGCTGTCGGCCTGGTCGTTGGCCTGTGCCTGGGTCGCGGCGATCATCGCCAGGGCGACCAGGCTGATCCTGGTTTTCAACATCTTATTTTCCTTATTTCGTATTCAAAAACGCGCTGCATTAGAACGCCCAGAACCAACGCCCCTTCGTAGGTTCGACGCTATGCGGATCCCGGCCGAAAGGCCTGCAGAGAGTCTGCAACGGCCCTTACAGCCCCATGGCCATGTCATGGCCAGCAGGCGTAGAGGCCGAATCCTAGCCTTGCCTGTTCATACATGTCAAAAAAACGTGAAATGCAGGTTGATATAACCAAAAACAAGGTCAGCGGTGGTGCATTTCCATGCATATCTGCCCTGCGTCAGCGCAATTTTGTCTCTTTTATGCAAACGCGGTGACAACCGCACAATTGTCATTTATCACCCGTACGCGCATGTGCATTGCCCTTATATATCCAAAGGGATAGTAACAAATTGATACAAATGTAAAGACAAGCCTTTACGAATAGGCATGCAACAGCAAATAGCAAGCATTACCATTCGCGCCCTGTTTCTCACCTACCCTATCGGACGCCCGCGATGCTTGCTCCCTGCCGCCTTTCGCCCCTGACCCTGGGCCTGTCGCTGTTGTTCAGCGCAGGGCTGGTCAATGCCGCCACCACCACCCTGCCGGAAACCTCGATCACCGCCGACAACGAGCGCGAAGAGGACAACCCGCGGGTCAAGGACGTGACCACCGCGACCCGTACCTCGACGCCGGTGCGCTACGTGCCCCAGGCCATCGATTCGGTGAAGACCAGCAACGTGCTGGACTACGGCAGCAGCAACCTGGGCAAGGCGCTGGAGGGCATCCCCAACGTCAGCGCCGGTGGCGACACCCGCTTCGACAGCCTGCGCATCCGTGGTTTCGACGCCAGCAACGACTTCTACCTGGACGGCATCCGCGACGACAGCCAGTACACCCGCGACCTGCACAACATCGAGCGGGTCGAGGTGCTCAAGGGCCCGGCGGCGGTGCTGTATGGCCGCGGCAGCCAGGGCGGCATCGTCAACCGGGTGAGCAAGGCGCCTGAGCACGGCCGCCGCTCGACCATCGAAGCCCAGGGCGGCAGCCAGGACCTGCGCAGCCTGTACGCCGACCTCAGCGCCGACCCGAGCGAGAACATCAGCCTGCGCCTGAACATGGGCAACGAGGACAGCAACAGCTTCCGCAAAGGCATCGATGGCAACCGCCAGCTGTTCGCGCCGTCGATGAGCTGGCAGCTGAACCCCGATCTCAACTGGCTGGTGCAGTACGAGTACAGCCGCTACAACCGCACCCCGGACCGCGGCATCCCCGGCGTCAACGGCCGCCCGGCGGACGTCAGCCGCAGCACCACTTACGGCGACACCCAGCGCGACTACATCGACGACAAGGCGCAGTCGCTGCGCTCGCGCCTGAACTACCAGCTCAGCGACAACTGGCAGCTGCGCCACACCCTGGGCCTGTTCAAGCTCGACAGTGACTTCGACAACACCTACCAGACCGGCTACGACCCGCGCACCAACCTGGTCAGCCGCCAGCGCTGGCAGCAGGACCTGAGCACCCGCAACCTGTTCAACAACCTCGAGGCCGAGGGCGATGTCAGCACCTGGGGCCTGGAGCACAAGGTGCTGGTGGGCCTGGAGTTTGGCAACCAGCGCCGCGACCCGCTGCTGTATACCGCCAAGGCAGTCAGCGCCGGCGGCACGGCGGTACCGTCCCTGGACCTGAACAACCCCAACCGTGCGCTGCAGCACAACGGCCCGATGGTGGTATCGAGCAACAACCACACCGTGGTCGATAGCCGTGGCGTCTACCTGCAGGACCAGATCCGCCTCAACGACCAGTGGCAGATCCTTGCCGGCGTGCGCTTCGACCAGTTCGAGGTTGAAACCACCAACAAGCTGCGCAACATTTCCGAGAAGCAGAAGGACAACAGCTTCAGCCCACGCCTGGGCGTGGTCTACTCGCCATGGCGCGAGCATTCGTTCTATGCCTCCTGGAGCAAGACCTACTCGCCAGTCGGCGGCGGCCTGATCGGCATCACCCCGGGCGCAGCGGGCAACACCAACGAGACCGACCCGGAACAGAGCCGGCAGAAGGAGATCGGGGTCAAGAGCGACTGGTTCGACGAGCGCCTGAGCACCACCCTGGCAATCTACGAGCTCGAACTGTA
This sequence comes from Pseudomonas entomophila L48, assembly GCF_000026105.1. NCBI lineage: Bacteria > Pseudomonadati > Pseudomonadota > Gammaproteobacteria > Pseudomonadales > Pseudomonadaceae > Pseudomonas > Pseudomonas entomophila. Next base: position 271,897 of record NC_008027.1, on the reverse strand, counting down.
CAACCGCCGCACCCGCGACCCGCTCGACCCGAACATCACCCTGATGACCGGCCTGCAGCGCTCGCGCGGCATCGAGCTGACCGCCACCGGCAACGTCGTCGGCAACTGGTATGTACGCGGTGGTATCGGTTTGCAGGACGCGACCATCGTCAAGGACAACAACGGCCAGGAAGGCAACCGCATCAACGACGTGGCCAAGCGCAACGCCAGCCTGTTCGTGACCTGGAAACCGGAGCTGGGCTGGTACGCCGAGACCGGCCTGACCCTGGTGGGCGATCGCTACGCCGACAACCAGAACACCGTGGTGTTGCCGGGCTACGGCCGCTGGGACGCGCTGGCCGGCTACCGCACCCATGACTGGGACGTGCGCGCGGCGCTGAGCAACATCACCGACAAGACCTACTACAGCTCGGCGACCAGCGCCGCGCAGATCCAGGTCGGCGACCCGCGCAGCCTGGTGGTGACCGGCAGCTACAGCTTCTGATCCCAAGCCTCGCGCAGCCCCTGTAGGAGCGGCTTCAGCCGCGATCACCCGCGAGGCGGGTGCCAGGCACCGCGTCGCCTGCATCGCGGCTAAAGTCGCTCCTACGAACACGGTCAAAACGAAAACGCCACCGCAATGCGGTGGCGTTTTTTATTGCGACGGGATCCCTCCCAATCAGTGCCAGACCGCCATCAGAGCCTCGAGCTCCGCATCGCTGATCAGTCCCTGAGGGTATCGCCCATCCAGCAGACGTCGTGGGTCGGTCTTCCTGACCCGGTTGCTTCCATGGAGTTTCAACCACTGCGCCAATATCTTGAGCGATTCGTGATTCACGGCCGATGGGGGCAAAGCCGACTCACTTGCTGCATTCATTTCCACACGCACTCCTGGGCCCGTGAGCGGCTAACTTACGTAAGGTTTGTTACAGAACGGCGTAGCCCTATCTGTCTGAAACACAATGGAAAACAATACAAGAGGTGTGCCATCTGCCCGCCCCGACCGTCGCCGCCAACAAAAAAGGCCCGTCATATGACGGGCCTTTTTGTCTACCGGGGGATCAGCGCTTGACCGGCGCTGGCTGCTGTTGGGTCAGGCAGTGGATGTTGCCGCCCCCGAGCAGCAGCTCACGGCCCGGGATCATCACCACTTCGTGATCCGGGAAGACCTTGGCCAGGATCGCTCTGGCCGGGGCATCGGCCGGGTCGTCGAAGCTCGGGGCGATGATGCCGCCGTTGACGATCAGGAAGTTCACGTAGGAACCGGCCAGGCGTACCGACGGGTCGCGCTCCTGGCTGCCAGCCACGTGATCGACGCCGTCGCACTCTGCCTGGGTGGCGTACAGCGGCCCCGGGATCGGCATCTTGTGCACCACGAACTCGCGCCCTTTGGCGTCACGGGTGTTTTTCAGTACCTCGTAGGCGGCGTGGCAGCGTGCGTAGTTGGGGTCATTGGAATCATCGGTCCAGGCCAGTAACACTTCGCCTGGGCTGACGTAACAGCAGAAGTTGTCGACGTGGCCATCGGTCTCGTCGTTGTACAGGCCATCCGGCAGCCAGACGATGGTCTCCACCGCCAGGTGCTCGCGCAGGATGTCCTCGATCTGCTCGCGGTTCAGGTGCGGGTTGCGGTTGCGGTTGAGCAGGCACTCTTCGGTGGTGATCAGGGTGCCTTCGCCGTCGACGTGGATCGAACCGCCCTCGAGCACGAAGCCTTCGGTGTGGTAGCGCTGCACGCGCTCCATCTCCATGACCTTGGCGGCCAGTTCCTCGTCACGGTTCCACGGCGCGTACAGGCCGCCGTCGAAGCCGCCCCAGGCGTTGAAGCCCCAGTCCACGCCACGCACCTCGCCATGGTCGTTGATGACGAAGGTCGGGCCGGTGTCGCGCACCCAGGCGTCGTCATTGCTGATCTCGACCACACGGATGTTGGGCAGGTCGAGCTGGCGGCGGGCATTCTCGTACTGACCGGCGGACACGGCCACGGTCACCGGCTCGAAGCGGGCGATGGCCTTGGCCAGGGTCACATGCGCGGCCTGCGCCGGCTTACCGCCCAGGCGCCAGTTGTCCGGGCGCTCTGGCCAGACCATCCATACCTGGGTCTGCGGGGCCCATTCGGCGGGCATGTGGAAACCGTCGGCGCGGGGGGTCGAATTGAGGGTCTTCATGGGTAACCTCTGCGAAGGCCCGGGGCCAGGGGCGCCAGGTCGGTGGTCGAAATAGGTGCGGGCTCGCCAGTATAGGCAGCCTGGCAATACGTCGATATTACAACCGATAAATATCGACTTTAAATAGATTTGAACAAAATATTTAGGCATAAAAAAGCCCGATAAATCGATAACAATCGATTTATCGGGCTCATAGGATGTGACTCAGAGCCCTTCGGCGAGGATTCGCTCCACGCTGTCGACAAAGTAGTCCACGCTCGCCCGCGTGGTGCACATCGGCGGCTTGATCTTGAGAATGTTCAGGTAGTCCCCAGTCGGCTGCATGAAAATCCCCAGTTCACGCAACCGATCGCACAGGATCATCGTCTCCTCGGTGGCCGGCTCCAGGGTCTGGCGATCGCGCACCAGCTCCAGCCCCAGGTAGAAGCCCGAGCCATGAGTGGCACCGGCAAGCGGGTATTTGTCGACCAACGCCTGCAGGCGCGCCTTGAAGTGACGCCCCACGTCACGGGCGTTGTCCCACAGCCCTTCGTCACACATCACATCCAGCACCGCCATGCCGATGCGGCAACTGACCGGGCTGCCCCCTGCGGAGGAGAAGAAGTAGCCCTCGGCTTCCAGCGCTTCGGCGATCTCACGCCGGGTGATCACCGCCCCCAGCGGCTGGCCGTTGCCCATCCCCTTGGCCATGGTGATGATATCCGGCACCACGCCCTGCTCCTCGAAGCCCCAGAAGTACTCGCCCAGGCGCCCGTAGCCAACCTGCACCTCGTCGGCGATGCACACCCCGCCGCGCTGGCGCACCTTGGCGTATGCCTCGCGCAGATAGCCCGGCGGCAGCGAGATACCCCCGGCGTTGCCATACACCGGCTCGCAGATCATGCCCGCCAACTGGCGGCCACGGGCGTCGAGGTCGGCCAGCTTGGCATCGACGTCGCGCAGGTAGTCGGCGGCGCTGTTGACCCCTCGGAAGCGACCACGGAAGGTGTTCGGCGCCTCCACCGGGTGCACCCAGTCCGGCCGGGTTTCCAGGGCCTGGGGGTTGTCGGCGATGGAGGTGGAGATGGCGTCGGTGGCCACCGACCAGCCGTGGTAGGCCTCCAGCACGCTGAGCAGGTCGCGCCCACCGCTGTAGGCCCAGGCCAGGCGGATCGCCAGGTCGTTGGCCTCGGTGCCGCTGTTGACCAGGAACACCCGGTCGAAGCCTTCCGGCGCCACGTCCAGCAGGCGCTCGGAAAACTCGGCGATGGCGGCGTAGTGGAACCGTGAGTTGGTATTGACCAGCGACCACTGGCGCGCCGATTCGGCGACCATGCGCGGATGGCCATGGCCCAGCACGGCGACGTTGTTGAGCATGTCCAGGTACGAACGCCCCTGCATGTCGATCAGGTAGTTGCGCCAGCCGCGCTCGATATGCGGCGGCTGGGCGTAATAGTGCTTCTGCGAACGGGCGAAGCTGGCGTCGCGCCGGGCCAGCAGCGCCTGCGGGTCGGCCAGCGGCTCGGCGTCGCAGTCGAAACCCAGCAGCGCACGCGGCGAGGGACACAGGGCCAGCCAGGCCTCAGCGTGGGAGGGCATGGCGAAACAGGGGGGCTGTGTGTCGACATCCAGGCACAGTTGCACACCGAGGAAACCACAAGTGGCACCCAGTGCCTGGCCCTTTTCCAGCGCCTGGCCATCCGCCGGCGCCTCCTCCAGGCCGTTGAGCCACAGCTGCCAATGCGCCGTGCGCAGGCAGCCGCGATTATTACCGCTACGGTGCCAAACGCCCGCCTCGGGGGTTTGCAGCACGGTGCCGGGGAACAGATTGAGCTCAACCCCCAATGCGCAGGTAGCAGGCTCATCGGGGCGGTCGATATGGGTCTGTGACAGGCGGTACTGGCCATGCAGGCTGCTGGAAGGCACCGGTTGCGCGGCCAACACGCGCAGGTCGAAGCCCGGCTGCTCCCAGTTGCCGAACTCGCAGTGCGGGCTGAGGACGCCGAGATCGACGCGATTGACCACCTGCCCCGCCAACGCAGGCACCAGTGCCAGGCTCGCGCTGAAGTCGGGCGCCTGTGGCCTCCTGCCCGCCGTTTGCAGGATCGCAGCCTCCATCAACGCCATGGGAAGCGCACAGGCGGTCTCGAAGATTTCCCACTCATGGGCGATGTTGTCGAGCACGTACTGGTTGCCAGGGTCGACGGCCAGTTGCTGCTCGCTGCTGAGCACGAGCACCGCCGCACGGTTGAGCACCAGCGGCCAAAGTGCGCGCAACTCGACGTCTTGCAGCGGATTCACCGCCTGGTAAGCGGCAATCGCCGGAAGTATGCGCATCGGGTCGCCTTCGGCGTGGTGCAGCAGCGCCGCGCAAGTCACCGACAGGTCGGCGATGCGCCAGGTGCGGCAGAGGTCGCCGAAATCGATGACGCCTTGCAGTTGCCACTGTCGCGCATCGTCACGACGCCAGACCGTGTTGTCATCGGTGATATCCAGATGTACCGCCTGGTACGGCAGCAGGCCGGTCAGCGGTTGCAAGCGCTCGTTTGCCTGGCGGGTGATACGCTCCATTTGCTGACGCCGCGCGCCCTGCTCGAGGGTTGGCAGCAGCTGCTCGATCAGCAATTGGCCGTGACGCGGGTCCCACTGCAACGTACGCTCCAGGCCTGGATGCTCGAAACCGGACAGGGCTCGATCGACGCGGCCGCAAAGCCCCCCCAGCTCGGCTACCAGGCGTGGCGACAGATGCCTGAGACGGGTCAACGGCTGGCCTTCGATGTAGTCGAGCAACCGCGTACGCAGCGGCTGGCCTTCGACCTCCAGCGCCAGCAACCCTTCACCGGAAAGCGCCGCACGTACAGCCGGAACAGGCACCCCTTGCTGGCGCAGGAAAGCCAGCGCCTCGTGCTGAGCCTGCAACTCCGACTCGGTATAGCTATCATGGCAGACCTTCAGCACGAAGCTGCCCTGGTCGCTGTCCAGCCGGAAATTCACGTCTTGCTGGCTGCCAAGGGGCACCAGCGCGCCATGCAGGCCGTAGTAGGTCTGGACTACCTGGCGAGCCTGTGCTTCGGAAACCACGGGACGGGAAAGGCTGGAGCGGTGGAGCAGGGTGTGCAACGGCATGGTGTGAACCTCGGCCTCTTTTTTGCTTATATCGCCATTACCACTGCCCGGAAGCAAGAGGGACGATCCGGCCCGCCAGGCGACCAGACTCCGGTATCGCCCAGCAAAACCACGGCGCAGAGCGCCCCACATCGGCCCCAGGCCAACAGGAAGCAACCCGACATGCCCGACGATCAGCTGGCTATTCCCCGGCGCCTTGACACCGATTCCAGGCCCAAGCCGCCGTTCGCGTCAGAAGTTCGTCGCGCCGAGACCGGAGCACGCCCATGAAACGGGTCGCCATCCTGCAGTCGAACTACATCCCCTGGAAGGGCTACTTCGACCTGATCGCCGCCGTGGACGAGTTCATCCTCTACGACGACATGCAGTACACCAAGAACGACTGGCGCAACCGCAACCAGATCAAGACCCCCAAGGGCGTCGAGTGGCTGACGGTGCCCGCCGGCCAGGACATCGACCGGCGCATCCGCGATGTCGAGCTGCGCGACAGCCGCTGGCAGGTCAAGCACTGGAAGACCCTGGAAGCCAACTACGCCAAGGCCCCCTGCTTCGCCGAGATCGCCCGATGGCTCAAACCGCTGTACCTGGAGCAGGTTCACGGCAACCTCAGCGCGCTCAACCATGCCTTGCTGCAGGCGGTCTGCGACTACCTTGGCATCACCACGCGCATCAGCCGCTCCTGGGACTACCGGCTCGGCGAAGGCAAGACCGAGCGCCTGGTCGACCTGTGCCGCCAGGCCGGCGCCAGCGAGTACCTGTCCGGCCCGGCCGCGCGTGACTACCTCGATGAACGCCTGTTCGACACTGAAGGTATCTCCGTCACCTGGTTCGACTACCGCGGCTACCCCGAGTACCCGCAGCTGTGGGGTGCGTTCGCCCATGGCGTGACCATCCTCGACCTGCTGTTCAACTGCGGCCAGGAAGCCCCGCGCTACATGAAGCACGTGCTCCCGCCCACCTCCGCATCCACCGCGCCAGCGCGCGCCGAAACCGACCTGCGAGCCCACCATGACCAACACGCTTGATAGCTACATCGGCGCCTACAGCGATCGCTTCGGCTACGCCTTCGACAACGACATCATCCTCAACTGGTACCCCCAGCGGATCATGCAGCTGTGCCAGGCGCAGGACTCGATCCTCGAACTGGGCGTCGGCCATGGCTTCTCCACCAATCGTTTCTCGCAGTTCTTTGCCTCGCACACCGTCATCGACGGCTCGGCCTCGGTCATCGCGCAGTTTCGCGAGCAGTTCCCCGAAAGCCCTGTGGACATCGTCGAGGGCTACTTCGAGCATTTCGACAGCCCGCGAACCTTCGACCTGATCGTCATGGGCTTCGTCCTCGAGCACGTCGACGACCCACAGACCGTGCTGCAGCGTTTCCGCCGCTTCCTGGCGCCCGGTGGGCGCCTGTTCGTACTGGTGCCCAATGGCGAGTCGCTGCACCGCCGCTTCGGCCATGCCGCCGGCCTGCTGGGGAACATGATGAGCCTCGGCCAGGGCGACCTGGAGCTGGGCCACCAGCGCGTCTACTCGCTGGACAGCCTGACCCGCGAGCTGACTGACGCCGGCTACCAGGTCACCCGCAAGGAGGGCGTGTTCCTCAAGCCGTTCATGACCTCGCAGCTGGTCAAGCTTGAACTCAGCGAACAGATCACCGGCGCCATGTGCACCGTCGGCATCGACTACCCCGAGCTCAGCTGCGCGCTGATGCTCGAAGCGACTGCCAACTGATGCGCAGCCTGGTGATCGGCAGCACTTCGACCCTCGGCCAGGCCCTGGGCCAGGCCTTGGCGCAGCTGGGCGAGGTGCGCTTCGCCGGGCGCCGCGAGGCGGACATTCCGTTCGACCTGAGCGATTGGCAAACACCTGCGCAGGTCAACGAACGCTTCGACCTGGTCGTGCTGGCCGCCGCCGATTTCGGTGGCCCCAGTGCAGACGACCTGGTCCGTGCGGAGCTGGTCAACAGCGTTGGTACCCTCGCCGCCTGCCGCCTGGCCCAGCACTGTGGCGCACGCCGGGTGATCCTGCTGTCGTCGCTGTCGGCGCTGTACCAGCCGGGTGACCGCTACTACGGCGCCTATAGCTTGTCCAAGCGCCACGCCGAGGAAGTCGCGGCGCTGTTCTGTGCCCAGCAAGGCCTGGAACTCACCGTGCTACGCCTGTCGCAGGTTTATGACAGCCAGGCCCGTTGCCGACGCCACCAACCCCTGCTGTACGCCATTGCCGACAACGCCCGCGCGGGCCAGGCCCAGCCGTTCTACGGCACGCTCGACGCGCGGCGCAACTACCTGCACCTCGACGACCTGGGTGAGATCTGCACCCGCGTCGCCGCCCAGCGTGTCACCGGCACCTTCACCTGCGCCCATCCCGAAGACCTGCGCCTGTCACAGATCGCCCGGGCGGCCTTCGAGGTGTTCGCCACGCCTGAACGAATCAGCTTCGACGCCAGCAAGCCAGACCTTCCGGACCTGCCCATGGCCAGTGGCTGCGAAGCGCTCTACCAACGCATCGGCTACTGGCCGGCCACCGATCTGCACACGGGCCTGACCCGCCTCAAGCAACACCAGGAGAAACACGGATGAGCACCATTCTGGTCACCGGCGTCGGCGCGATCATGGGCTACGGGCTGCTCAAGTCGCTGCGCGCCGCCGCCCCCGACGCGATATTGGTGGGTACCGATATCTATGCCGACGCTGTCGGCCAGGCCTGGTGCGATCACTTCCTGCAAGCACCGCTGACCGCCGCGCCGGAGTATTCGGCCTGGCTGCTGGGCGTGATCGAGCGTTTTCAGGTCGACCTGCTGATTCCGGGAATCGAGCAGGATGTGCACTGGCTCGACGCGCACCGTGCCCTGCTCGCCGACAGCCGCTGCCGCGTGGTGGTCAACGACGCCCGGTTGATCGAACTGACCCGCGACAAGTACGCCATGGATCAGGCCCTGCTGGCGGTCGAGGACGACAGTCGCATCCCCAGCCACCTGTCCGGCGACTTTGCCTCGCTGAGCGCCGAGCTCGGCCTGCCGTTCCTGCTCAAGCCTCGCCGCAGCTACGCCTCCAAAGGCCTGGTGTGGGTGCGCGAGGAGCGGGACTTCACACCCTGGGCGCCCTTGCTGGGCGAGGTGCTGATGGCCCAGCCGATCATCGGCAGCGCCAACCAGGAATACACCGTGGCGGTGTTCGGCGATGGCCATGGCGCGGCCTGCGCCTCGATCACCTTCCAACGCAGCCTGGCCTCGGACGGTTCCACCGCCAAGGCCCGGGTGCGCCACGAGCCGACTCTGGATACCGTGGTGGCCCGCCTGTGCCGCCACTTCAAGCCGGTCGGCCCGACCAACCTGCAGTTCCGCCGCGCCGAGGACGGTACCTGGAAGCTGCTGGAGATCAACCCGCGCATCTCCTCCACCAGCTCCATCCGCACCGCGTTCGGCTACAACGAGGCGGCCATGTGCCTGGCCTGGTACCTGAAAGGCGAAACACCCGCGCAGCCGGAAATCCGCCCTGGCTTTGCCGTGCGCTACATCGAGGATTATGTGGTTCATGATCGGGATCATTTCTGATATCCACGGTAACCATGCCGCGCTGTCCGCCGTGCTTGCCGAACTCGACCGGCTGGGTGTGGATGAGATCATCTGCCTGGGTGACACCGCCGGTTACTACAGCGAGATCAACGCCTGCTGCGACGCCCTGCGCGCCCGCGGCATCTTCTCGCTGATGGGCAACCACGACGCCTACATCGCCCGCCGCGAGCCCTGCCCGCGCTCGAACAGTGCCAACGCCTGCCTCGACTACCAGCACAAGGTGATCAGCGCGGCGAACCGCGCCTGGCTCGAAAGCCTGCCCGAACGTGCCAGCCTGCACGGCCTGGAGCTGATTCATGGTGGCTGGAACGACCCGCTCGATGAGTACCTGGAGCCCTCCGACGCCTACTTCGCCGAGCGCCCAGGGCGCTTCTTCGCCTCCGGGCACAGCCATGTGCAGTACCTCTGGCACGGCAACGGCAAGACCTGGTGCAACCCAGGCTCCGTGGGCCAACCGCGCGATGGCGATCCGCGCGCGGCATTCGCCACCTGGGACGGCCAAGCCTTCACCCTGCATCGCATCGCCTACGACATTCAAGCCGCCCAGCGCGCCATGGCCCAGGCCGGCTTCACCGACTACTTCTACGACAACCTTGCCAAGGGCACCCAGATCGGCGGCCGCATCAGTGCGATCCGTAGCGACCAGGCGCCCCCCGCCCCCGCAGGAAACCGCCCATGAGCTTCGACCAGATCCCCTTCAATCGCCCGCACATGACCGGCAAGGAGTTCCACTACATCGCCGAGGCCAACTTCGGCCACATGCTCGCCGGTGACGGTCCCTTCACCAAGCGTTGCCACACCTGGCTGGAAGAGCGAACCGGCTGCGGCAAGGCCCTGCTGACCCATTCGTGCACCGCGGCGCTGGAAATGTCCGCGCTGCTGCTCGACCTGCAGCCGGGCGATGAAGTGATCATGCCCTCCTACACCTTCGTCTCCACCGCCAACGCCTTCGTCCTGCGTGGCGCGATACCGGTGTTCGTCGATATCCGCGAGGACACCCTCAACCTCGACGAAACCCTCATCGAGGCGGCCATCACCCCGCGCACCAAGGCCATCGCAGTGGTCCACTACGCCGGTGTGTCGTGCGAGATGGACACCATCATGGCCATCGCCCGCAAGCATGGCCTGCGGGTCGTCGAGGACGCCGCCCAAGGCGTGATGTCGACCTACAAGGGCCGCGCCCTGGGCAGCATCGGCGACCTGGGGGCATTCAGCTTCCATGAAACCAAGAACGTGATCTCCGGCGAAGGTGGCGCATTGCTGGTCAACGACCCGGAGCTGGTGCTGCGCGCCGAGATCATCCGCGAGAAAGGCACCGACCGCAGTCGCTTCTTCCGTGGCCAGGTGGACAAGTACACCTGGCAGGAAGTGGGCTCCTCGTTCCTGCCGGGCGAACTGATCGCCGCCTTCCTCTGGGCCCAACTACAGGAAGCCCGGGGCATCACCGATCGGCGCCTGGCACTCTGGGACCGCTACCACGACACCCTGGCCGAGCTTGAGGCTCAGGGCCTGCTACGACGCCCGATCGTGCCCGCCGACTGCCAGCACAACGCGCACATGTACCATGTGCTGCTGGCGCCGGAGGTGGACCGCCAGGCCGTGATCAAGGCCCTGCGCGCCGAAGAGATCTACGCCGTGTTCCACTACGTGCCGCTACACTCGTCGCCAGCAGGTGAGCGCTATGGCCGCGTGCACGGTTCGATGCAGTTGACAGACAGCCTGTCCGAACGCCTGGTACGCCTGCCCTTGTGGTGCGGGCTCAAGCCTGCCCAGCAGGACCGTGTGGTCGACAGCCTCGGCCGGGCGCTGACGCGCCGTTGAACCCGGCCGACGGCGCAGCATCACGCCACACCTCATCAATCGACTAGCTGCAGGGACACAACACATGCGCATTCTCGTCACTGGCGGCGCCGGCTTCATAGGGTCGGCGCTGGTCCGCCACCTGATCGACAACACCGAGCACGAAGTCCTCAACCTCGACAAGCTGACCTACGCAGGCAACCTGGAGTCGCTGCAAGGCATCGCCAGCAACAGCCGCTATGAGTTCGTCCAGGCCGACATCGCCGACCAGCCCACGGTCAGCGCCCTGCTGGAGCGCTTCCAGCCACAGGCCATCATGCACCTGGCCGCCGAGTCCCACGTCGACCGTTCCATCGACGGCCCGGCGGCGTTCATCCAGACCAACATCGTTGGCACCTATGCCCTGCTGGAGGCCACCCGTGCCTGGTGGAGCCGCCTGCCCGCCGACGCGCGCACGGCATTCCGCTTCCACCACATCTCCACCGACGAGGTGTACGGCGACCTGCACGGCGTCGACGACCTGTTCACCGAAACCACCCCTTATGCCCCAAGCTCGCCCTATTCGGCCAGCAAGGCCGCCTCGGACCACCTGGTCCGCGCCTGGCATCGCACCTATGGCCTGCCGGTGCTGATCACCAACTGCTCGAACAACTACGGCCCGTACCACTTCCCCGAGAAGCTGATCCCGCTGATGATCCTCAACGCCCTGGCCGGCAAGCCACTGCCCGTCTACGGCAATGGCCAGCAGGTACGCGACTGGCTGTACGTCGAAGACCACGCCCGCGCCCTGCTGACGGTGGTGACCACTGGCAAGGTTGGTGAAACCTACAACATCGGCGGCCACAACGAGCAGAAGAACCTCGACGTGGTGCACACCCTCTGCGACCTGCTCGAAGAGCTGGCGCCTGAGTGCCGCCCGGCCGGCGTGGCCCGCTACAAAGACCTGATCACGTTCGTCCAGGACCGCCCCGGCCACGACCTGCGCTACGCCATCGACGCCAGCAAGATCGAACACGAGCTAGGCTGGAAACCGGATGAAACTTTCTTCACAGGGCTGCGCAAGACCGTCCAGTGGTACCTCGCTAACCTAGACTGGTGCAAACACGTTCAGGATGGCAGCTACCAGGGCGAGCGTCTGGGCAACTCCGACTTCAAGGACCTGATCGCATGACTAAAGGTATTGTCCTGGCCGGTGGATCCGGCACCCGCCTGCACCCGATCACCCTCGGTGTATCGAAGCAACTGCTGCCGATCTACGACAAACCGATGATCTACTACCCGATCTCGGTGCTGATGCTGGCCGGGATCCGCGACATCCTGCTGATCTCGACACCCCGTGACCTGCCACAGTACCGCCAGCTGTTCGGCGACGGCAGCCAGTTCGGTGTCAACATCAGCTACGCCGAACAGCCCTCGCCCGACGGCCTGGCCCAGGCGTTCCTGATCGGCGAGCAGTTCATTGGCGACGATTCGGTGTGCCTGATCCTCGGTGACAACATCTTCCATGGCCAAGGCTTCAGCGAGCAGTTGCAAAGGGCGGTCAATCGCCCCTCGGGCGCCACTGTGTTTGGCTACTGGGTCAAGGACCCGGAACGTTTCGGCGTGGTCGAGTACGACGCGCAGGGCCATGCGCTTTCGATCGAGGAGAAGCCCGCGCAGCCTAAGTCCAGCTACGCCGTGACCGGCCTGTATTTCTACGACAACGATGTGGTGAAGATCGCCAAGGATATTCGTCCCTCCGCCCGTGGCGAACTGGAGATCACCGACGTCAACAACGCCTACCTCAAGCGTGGCGACCTGCGTGTCGAACGCTTCGGCCGCGGCTTCGCCTGGCTCGATACCGGCACCCACGAAAGCCTGCTGGAAGCGGCGCAGTACGTGCAGACCATCGAGAATCGCCAGGGCCTGAAAGTCGCCTGCCTCGAGGAAATTGCCTTCCAGAAAGGATGGATCGGCCGCGACAGCCTTCTGGCCAAGGCAGCGGAGTTGAAGAAGACAGGATACGGCCAGTATTTGCAAAAATTGGCTGAAGAGACCCCATGAACATCGTCAAGACTGCCATACCCGAAGTCCTGATCATCGAACCGAAAGTGTTCGGTGATGACCGTGGCTTCTTCTTCGAAAGCTTCAACGCCCGTGAGTTTGCCGAAAAAGCCGGCTTCGAGGCAGGCTTCGTGCAAGACAACCACTCGCGCTCGCAACGCGGCGTGCTGCGTGGCCTGCACTACCAGATCGACAACCCGCAGGGGAAACTGGTGCGGGTGGTGCAGGGCGAAGTGCTCGATGTGGCCGTGGACATCCGCCGCAGTTCGAAAACCTTCGGCAAGTGGGTCGCCACGCGCCTGTGTGCCAAGGACCACACGCAGTTCTGGATTCCGCCTGGGTTTGCCCATGGTTTCCTGGTGCTGAGCGAAACGGCCGACTTCCTGTACAAGACGACCGATTACTACAACCCCAAGGCCGAACGCTGTATCCGTTGGGATGACCCTGAGCTGGGGATCGAGTGGGGCCTCGAGGCGCCGCCCATCCTGTCGGCCAAGGACCAGGCCGGTGCTTTCCTGCACGAAGCCGAGCTGTTCCCATGAAGATCCTCGTCTGTGGCCGCAACGGCCAGGTCGCCCAGGCCTTGCAAGGCGCGCTGGACGGCCATGGCGAGGTGCTGTCGCTTGGCCGCGACCGACTCGACCTCGCCCGGCCGGAAGCCTTGCGCGAACCGCTGCGCCAGCTGAAACCCGATCTGATCATCAACGCCGCCGCCCACACGGCGGTCGACCAGGCCGAAAGCGAAGCGCAGCTGGCCTTCGCCATCAACGCCGAAGCCCCGCGCGTGCTCGCCGAAGAAGCCGCACGTCTTGGCGCGCCGCTGATCCACTACTCCACCGACTATGTGTTCGATGGCACAAAGGCCACCGCTTACAACGAAGATGACGCGACCAACCCCCTGGGGGTCTATGGCAGCAGCAAGCTGGCCGGCGAACAGGCGATTGCCAAGGTCGGGGGTGAACACCTGATCCTGCGCACCAGCTGGGTCTACTCGCTGCAGGGGCGCAACTTCCTGCTGACCATGCAAAAGCTGCTGCAGGAGCGACCGCAGCTGAAGGTGGTTGACGACCAGGTCGGCGCCCCCACCTGGGCCGCCACCATCGCCGCCAGCACCCGTGCACTGGTCGAGCGTTGGCGGCAAGGCCAGGCCGGAGCCTGGGGCACCTATCACCTGACCGCCCAGGGCGAGACCTCCTGGTACGGCTTCGCCCTGGCCATCGGCGAACAACTCAAGGCACGGGGCCTGCCCTGCGCCGAGCTGCTGCCGATCCCTTCCAGCGAGTACCCGACGCCGGCCAAGCGCCCGCTCAACTCGCGCCTGGACTGCTCGCGCCTGGCCCGGGAATGGCAGGTCAGCCAGCCGCATTGGCATGAAGCGCTGATCGACTGCCTGAAGTAGCGCATAATTGCGCCAGACTTTTCTGGCGCAATGATCGCGATGATTCCAAGACCCACGCCTCCACGCCGCCCCCGCTGGCGCAGCCTGGCGCTCCTGGCCCTGTGCCTGGCGCCACTGCTGTGGCCGCTGCACCACCTCGCCGAACGCTACTACCAGGACGAACTGGCCTCACAGAACCGCCAGACCCTCGACCTCTACGTGGCCAACCTGCTCGGCACCCTGCACCGTTACGAGACCCTGCCGCAGATCCTCGGCGACCTGCCGGCCCTGCGTGGCGTGCTGGCCGACCCGTTCAAGCTCGAGGCAGTGACCAACGCCAACCGCCTGCTCAAGGACATCACCCACCAGACCGGCGCCGAAGTGATGTACCTGATGGACGTCAGCGGCAACACCCTGGCCGCCTCCAACTGGGACAAGCCGGACAGTTTCCTCGGCCGCAACTTTTCCTTCCGCCCCTACTTCATCGAGGCAATGGAAGGCCACCTCGGGCGCTTCTTCGGCCAGGGCACCACCTCGGCCAAGCGCGGCTACTTCTTCGCCGCGGCAGTGCACGACCGCGATCGGGTGATCGGCGTGCTGGTGGTCAAGGTAGACCTGGACCACACCGAAACCCTCTGGGGCCGCACCCCGGAACAGCTGCTGCTGACCGACCAGAACGGCGTGGTGGTGCTGACCTCCCGCCCGGACTGGCGCTTCCGCGCCACCCGCGAGCTGACCGAAACCGAGCGTCAGGCGATCATCGCCATCCAGCCCTACCCGACTCAGGCCCCACAGCCACTGACCCTCGACCAGGCTGCCTGGCTGATCCAGACCCGCGACATCAAGGAGACCGGTTGGCAGGTCAGCATCCTCGCGCCGCGCATGCTGGTCGACCGCTCGGTGCAGACCGTCATGGCCATCGGCGGCGCCGCGCTGCTGGTGGCCATGCTCCTGGCGGGCCTGGTGATGCAACGCCGCCGCCACTACATCGACCGCATCGACTTCGAGGCCCGTGCCCGCCAGGAGCTGGAAAAGCGCGTGATCGAACGCACCGCCGACCTCGAAGGCCTCAACACCCGGCTGAAAAGCGCGGTGCTGGAGCGCGAAAATACACAGCAAGAGCTGGTGCGCGCCCAGGACGAGCTGGTCCAGGCCGGCAAGCTGTCGGTGCTGGGCACCATGTCGGCGAGCATCAGCCACGAACTCAACCAGCCGCTGGCGGCGATCCGCAGCTACGCCGAAAACGCCGAGATCCTTCTCGATCATCAACGTTCCGAGGACGTGCGCGGCAATCTCAAGCTGATCGGTGAACTGACCGGCCGCATGGCCTCGATCATCGCCCACCTGCGCGCCTTCGCCCGCCGCGACCGCCACGCCCCGGAAAGCGTGGCCCTGCAACCGGCGCTGGACGACGCCCTGGCGCTGCTGGCCAAGCGCCGCCGGGCCATGGCCGTGGAGCTGGTGCGTGACCTGCCGGAAGCCACCCTGTGGGTGCAAGCGGGCGAAACACGCCTGCGCCAGGTTCTGGGCAACCTGCTGGCCAACGCCCTCGACGCCCTGACCGAGAAAGCCAACCCACGCAAGCTCTGGCTGAGTGCCGAACGGCGGGACGACTGCGTCTACCTGTACATCCGCGACAACGGCCCCGGCTTCAGCCGCCAGGCACTGGAGCACGCCAAGGAACCGTTCTTCACCACCAAGACCCGTACCCAGGGCCTGGGTCTGGGGCTGGCCATCTGCGAAAGCCTGATGCGCGCCCTGGGCGGTGAACTGCTGCTGGCCAACCACCCGGAAGGCGGCGCCCTGCTGACCCTGCAACTGCGCGTGGCCAAGCCCGGCGCCAACCTGCAATCTTCGGAGGACACCTCGGCATGAGCACCGAGACACTGATCGACAGCCGTGCCCAGGTGATCCTGGTCGATGACGACCCGCACCTGCGCCAGGCCCTGAGCCAGACCCTCGACCTGGCCGGGCTCAAGGTCGTGCCACTGGCCGATGCCCAAGGCCTGGCCGCACGCATCGAGGCCGACTGGCCGGGCGTGGTGGTCAGCGATATCCGCATGCCCGGCATCGATGGCCTGCAATTGCTGGAACAACTGCACGCCCGTGACAGCGAGCTGCCGGTGCTGCTGATCACCGGCCACGGCGACGTGCCATTGGCCGTGCAGGCCATGCGCGCCGGCGCCTACGACTTCCTCGAGAAACCCTTCGCCACCGACGCCCTGCTCGACAGCGTGCGCCGCGCCCTGGCCCTGCGCCGCCTGGTGCTGGACAACCGCAGCCTGCGCCTGGCCCTGAGTGATCGCCAGCAACTGGCCACGCGCCTGGTTGGCCAGTCGGCCGGAATGCAGCGCCTGCGCGAGCAGATCGGCGCCCTTGCCGGAACTCGGGCCGACGTACTGATCCTCGGTGAGACCGGGGCCGGTAAAGAGGTGGTCGCTCGCGCATTGCATGATCTATCGAGCCGCCGTGACGGGCCGTTCGTGGCGATCAACGCCGGCGCCCTGGCGGAATCGGTGGTCGAGAGTGAGTTGTTCGGCCATGAGCCCGGTGCCTTCACCGGTGCGCAGAAGCGCCGTATCGGCAAGTTCGAATTTGCCAACGGCGGCACCCTGTTCCTCGATGAGATCGAGAGCATGAGCCTGGACGTGCAGGTCAAGCTGCTGCGCCTGCTGCAGGAGCGCGTGGTCGAACGCCTGGGCGGCAACCAGCTGATACCGCTGGATATCCGCATCATCGCCGCGACCAAGGAAGACCTGCGCCAGGCCGCCGACCAGGGGCGCTTCCGCGCCGACCTGTACTACCGCCTGAATGTCGCGCCGCTGCGGATTCCAGCCCTGCGAGAGCGGGGCGACGACATCCTCATCCTGTTCCAGCATTTCGCCGATGCCGCCAGCGAACGTCATGGCCTGGCGCCGCACACCCTGCAACCGGCCCAACGCGCCCTGCTGCTGCGCCACGACTGGCCGGGCAACGTGCGCGAGCTGCAGAACGCCGCCGAGCGCTTCGCCCTCGGCCTGGAACTGGCCCTGGATGGCCAGGCGCCCGCCAGCGCCCATGACGTTCAAGGCCCCGTGTCGACCGGCAACCTCAGCGAGCAGGTCGAACATTTCGAGCGTTCGCTGATCGCCGCCGAACTGACCCAGACCCACGGTTCGATGCGCAGCCTGGCCGAAGCGCTCGGTATCCCGCGCAAGACCTTGCACGACAAGCTGCGCAAGCACGGCCTGAGCTTCGATGGCGGTAGCGGCGGGCACGACGACCAGGAGGACAACCGTCAATGAGCACCGATAGCCAGTACCTGCAGGCCGTGCTGCACGGCGACATCCCGCTGACCCGCGAGATGGGCATGGAGGTCATCGCCTGGCAGGATCAATGCCTGCGCCTGAAGCTGCCGCTGGCGCCCAACGTCAACCACAAGAGCACCATGTTCGGCGGCAGTCTCTACTGCGGCGCGGTGCTCGCCGGCTGGGGCTGGCTGCATTTGCGTTTGCGCGAACTGGGGATCGATGACGGGCATATCGTCATCCAGGAAGGGCAGATCAGTTATCCACTGCCGGTCACCGGCACGGCGGTGGCGAGTTGCCCGGCGCCGGACGCGAAGACCTGGGAGCGGTTCCTGACGATGTACCAGCGCCGAGGACGGGCGCGGCTAGCACTGGAGACGGTGGTGTGCAACGAGGGTAGCGCCGAGCCTGCGGTGAAGTTCAGCGGGCAGTACGTGCTGCATCGCTGAGATCCCTTCGCCGGCAAGCCGGCTCCTACGGGCGTTCATGTAGGAGCCGGCTTGCCGGCGATGGGCCGCAAAGCGGCCCCGACAATGTCAGCAATTGATCGCGGCAGCCAGCCGAACCAGCGCGGGGCGCCACTCGGCAGCCTTGGGCAAGGCCAGGAAAAACGGATTGAGCAGCGACTCCCGTGCCGGATACCTGAACGGCAGCCCGTCCAACCCGATCACCTCGCCCCCGGCGCCCTCCAGCACACCTTGCGCGGCCGCCGTATCCCACTGCGAAGTCGGCGCCAACCGCGGATAGCAATCGGCGCTCCCTTCCGCCAGCAGGCAGAATTTCAACGAACTGCCGATATTGGCCAGTTCCAGCTGACCCACCGCCCCACTCAGGCCAGCCAGCAAGGCCTCCTGCTGTGGGCTGGAATGACGACGGCTGGCGACGACCGTGAAGTTCGTCCCAGATGGCGGCACTTCGCGCACCTGGATCGACTGCGCGACACACTCACGCTCGGCACGCCAGGCCCCCAGCTCGCGCCCACCGAAATAGCAGCGCCCGTTGGTCGGCATCGCCACCACCCCGAACACCACCTCGCCGCGTTCGATCAATGCAATGTTGACGGTGAATTCCTCGCTACCGGCGATGAACTCCTTGGTGCCGTCCAGCGGGTCGACCAGCCACCAGCGCTGCCAGGCGGCCCGGCTCTCCAGCGGAATGTCGCAGTCCTCCTCGGACAGCACCGGAATCTGTGGCGCCAACGCCTGCAACCCTTCGGCGATAACCCGATGGGCCGCCAGGTCGGCCGCCGTGACCGGCGAATCGTCGGCCTTGTTGGTCACGGCGACATCCGCACGCCAGAACGGCAGGATCGCATCCCCCGCAGCCAAGGCGAGCCTCACCACGTCCTGCATCAATTGCCGATCGCTCATACGCTCAACACCCCGCGCTGGATCAGCAGGTCACGGGCCAGGTACAACGCTGCCAGCGCGCGACCTTCGGTGAACTGCGGGTGCATGGCCAGGGCCGAGAGTTCACGCAGGTTGACCTTGTCGACGCGCATCGGCTCTGGCTCGTCGCCCTCCAGGCGCTCTTCGTACAGGTCCGTGGCCAGCACCACCTGGATCTTCTGGCTCATGTAGCCGGGCGACAGCGACAGCTCGGTCAGGTGCTCCAGCTGGCGCGCGCCGAAACCGGCTTCTTCCTTGAGCTCCCGGTCGGCGGCGGCCAGCACGTCCTCGCCCGGCTCGATCAGGCCCTTGGGCAGGGAAAGTTCGTATTCGTCGGTACCGCCGCAGTACTCCTCGACCAGCACTGCGTGTTCCGAGTCGAGCATGGCCACAACCATCACCGCGCCATAGCCATTGCCACGGCCAACCAGGCGCTCGTAGGTACGCTCGGTGCCGTTGGAGAAGCGCAACTGCACGGCTTCGACCCGGAACAGGCGGCTGCTGGCGACGATTTCGCGGCTGAGGACAGTGGGTTTCTGGCGCATGGTGCGGCTCCTTGGCGTGAACGGGTTACTATACCGTGGCTTGCCGACCGATCGAGAGTTTCCCATGCCTGTTCTTCCCTGGTCCGCCATCGATACCGTCCTGCTGGACATGGACGGCACCCTGCTCGACCTGCACTACGACAACCGCTTCTGGCTGGAGCACCTGCCCCAGCGCTATGCCGAGCTGCATGGCGTGAGCCGGGCCATGGCGGAGTTGGAGCTACGCCCGTTGTTCGAGCAGCATGCCGGCACGCTCAACTGGTACTGCCTGGATTTCTGGAGCCGCGAGCTGCGCCTGCCGATCCGTGAGTTGAAGCAGGAGATCGCCGACCTCATCGCCCTGAAGCCCGATGCCGACACCTTTCTCGCGGCCGTGCGCAAGGCGGGCAAGCGGGTGGTGATGATCACCAATGCGCACCGCGATTCGCTGTCACTGAAGCTGGAGCGGGTGGAACTGGCGCCGTATTTCGAACGGCTGATCAGTTCGCATGACTATGGGTACCCGAAGGAGAGCCCGCAGTTCTGGGATGCGTTGCAGGCGGATATCGGCTTCGAGCCCGCGCGCAGCCTGTTCATCGACGACACACTGGCAATCCTGCGCAGCGCCCGACGGTTCGGGGTGGGGCACCTGCTGGCGGTGCGCCAGCCGGATAGCCGGGCCGAGCCACGGGATACCCAGGAGTTTGCTGCGGTCGAGGATTACCGGGCATTGCTGGAAGGGTTGTAACGACCCATTCGCCTTGTAGGAGCGGCTTCAGCCGCGATCACCCGTAAAGCGGGTGCCAGACACCGCGATGCCCTCATCGCGGCTGAAGCCGCTCCTACAGGCGAACCCATCAATCCGGAATACGCAGCACCTGCCCCGGATAGATCTTGTCCGGATGCTTGAGCATCGGCTTGTTCGCCTCGAAGATCTTGTTGTACTGGTTGGCGTCGCCATACACCTTCTTGGAGATGGCGCTGAGGGTGTCGCCCTTTTCCACCGTGACGAACCGCGCCGCCTGGGCTATCGGCCCGGTCACGGTGATCTGGTCATCCACCGAGGCAACGCCAGCGATATTGCCGGCGGCCAGGATGATCTTCTCCTTCTCCTCCTGGCTGCTCACCTCGCCCTTGAGGATGACCTTGTCACCCTCTACAGTGGCCGAGATGTTCGGGTTGCCCAGGCCGACTTCCTGGACGTGCTTCTTCAACTGTTCCTCGGCATTGGCATTACCCGGCGTCAGCAGGTCGATCAACTTCTCGCCGGCTTCCTTCACGAAACTGAACAGGCTCATGTGGCGCTCCTTTGATGGTGAATCCATGGAAGCAGCAGTCTAGGCCAGGATCGCCCACCTCGCCCCCCTGCGACCGATCGACGCGCTCTATCACGGCATAGATGCTAGCGATTAGACGGCACCTGCCCACCGGCCTAGGCTGGGAGGGTCAAACTGCCGCCGGTATTCGCTCCGATGAACAGCAAGCCCCCGGTCTGCGCGGCGTCCACGCCTTTGGCCCTCCCCGCCGCCAGCAACACCTACGACTATGTCCAGCTTTCCGATGCCGCGCATGAGACCACGCCGCTGGCCGAGGAAGTGGCCCTGGCCATCGTCTACAACGGCCTCAACCAAGCGGTGATGCTGGTCAGCCCCACCGACCTGGAAGACTTCGCCGTGGGTTTCAGCGTGGGCAGCGGCATCGTCGCCGGCACCGATGAAATTTATGACGTGAAGCTGTCTGGCAGCGGCTCGGCACTCTATGCCGATCTGGAGATCTCCAGCCGCGCCTTCTGGAACCTGAAGAACCAGCGCCGCCAACTGGCCGGCACCAGCGGCTGCGGCCTGTGCGGCGTCGAGGCCCTGGAGCAGGCGCTGCCCGAGCTCGACGTGCTGCCCGGCGCGCTCCTGCCCCCCGCACACTGGCTCAAGGACCTGCGCCAGCGCATCGATGCCTTCCAGCCGTTGGGCCAACACTGCGGCGCCGTGCATGCGGCGCTGTTCATGGACCACGATGGCCAACTGCTGCTGGGCCGCGAGGACATTGGCCGGCACAACGCCCTGGACAAGCTGATCGGCGCCCTGCTGCGCCAGCGCATCGACACCACCGGCGGCCTGGCCATCGTCACCAGCCGCTGCAGCCTGGAACTGATCCAGAAAGTCCTGCGCGCCGGCATCCAGACCCTGGTCAGCCTCTCCGCGCCCACAGGCCTGGCCCTGCAGTGGGCGCGCAAGCACAACCTCAACCTTATCCATCTGCCCAAACACAGCGCACCGCGGGTGTTCAGCCCAGCGGCGGAGTAGCAACAGCCGTGACCTCCTACGAAAAACTGCCAGATAACGCCCCCGCCTCTTCCCCCCGCTACAAACCCTACCCCGGCCCCGCCGGCGGTTGGGGCGCGCTGCGCAGCGTGGCCAAGGCCTGGGTGAGCAGCGACAACGCCCTGAAGAACATCCGCGCCCTGCTCAAGACCAACCAGAACGGCGGCTTCGACTGCCCCGGCTGCGCCTGGGGCGACTCGCCCGAGAGCGGCATGGTCAAGTTCTGCGAGAACGGCGCCAAGGCGGTCAACTGGGAAGCCACCAAGCGCCGCGTCGATGCGGCGTTCTTCGCCCGCTATAGCGTCAGCGCGCTGTGCGAACAGAGCGACTACTGGCTCGAATACCAGGGCCGCCTGACCGAACCGATGGTCTACGACCCCACCACTGACCGCTACCAGCCGATCGACTGGGACGCCGCCTTTGCCCTGATCGCCCGGCACCTGAACAACCTTGCCAGCCCTGACCAGGCCGAGTTCTACACCTCCGGCCGGGCCAGCAATGAAGCAGCGTACCTGTACCAACTGTTCGTGCGCGCCTACGGCACCAACAACTTCCCTGACTGCTCGAACATGTGCCACGAAGCCAGCGGCGTGGCCTTGGGGCAGAGCGTGGGAGTGGGCAAGGGCACGGTCACCTACGACGACTTCGAGCACGCCGACGCAATCTTCGTCTGGGGCCAGAACCCCGGCACCAACCACCCGCGCATGCTCGACCCGCTGCGCGACGCAGTGAAGCGCGGCGCCCAGGTGGTCTGCGTCAACCCGCTGAAGGAACGTGGCCTGGAGCGCTTCCAGCACCCGCAGAACCCGCTGGAGATGCTGACCAACACCGACCGCCCGACCAACACCGCGTTTTTCCGCCCAGCCCTGGGCGGCGACATGGCGCTGCTGCGCGGCATGGCCAAGTTCCTGCTGCAATGGGAGCGCGAGGCCCAGACCAAGGGCGAACCGGCGATTTTCGACCACGCCTTCATTGCCGAGCACGGCCATGGCGTGGACGACTACCTGGCAGCGGTCGATGCCACCCCATGGGAACAGATCCAGACGCAATCGGGCCTCACCCTGGCCGACATCGAGCTGTCGGCGCGCATGTACTGCAAGGGCAAGCGGGTGATCATGTGCTGGGCCATGGGCATCACCCAGCACCGCCACTCGGTGCCGACCATCCAGGAAATCGTCAACCTGATGCTGCTGCGCGGCAACCTGGGCGTGCCGGGCGCCGGCCTGTGCCCGGTGCGCGGCCACAGCAACGTGCAGGGCGACCGCACCATGGGCATCAACGAACGCCCGCCGGTATTCCTGCTCGATGCCCTCGAAAAGCGCTTCGGCTTCCCGGTGCCACGCCACAACGGGCATAACACCGTCGAGGCGATCCACGCAATGCTCGACGGCCGGGCCAAGGTGTTCATCGGGCTGGGCGGTAACTTCGCCCAGGCCACCCCGGACACCGAACGCACCGCGCAGGCATTGCGCAACTGCGAGCTGACCGTGCATATCAGCACCAAGCTCAACCGCAGCCACCTGGTCCATGGCAAGCAGGCGCTGATCCTGCCGTGCCTGGGCCGCACCGACATCGACCTGCAGGGTGAAGGCCCGCAGGCAGTAACGGTGGAGGACTCGTTCAGCATGGTCCACGCCTCCAACGGCCAGCTCAAGCCGCTGTCCAGGCAGATGCGCTCGGAGCCGGCAGTGGTCGCCGGCATCGCCGCCGCCACCCTGGGCAAGCAACCGGTGGACTGGCACTGGCTGGTGGCCGACTACGACCGCATCCGCGACCTGATCGCCGATACCATCCCCGGCTTTGCCGACTTCAACGAGCGCCTGAACCTGCCTGGCGGCTTCTACCTGGGCAACAGCGCCGGCAGCCGCCAGTGGAAGACCGCCAGCGGCCGCGCCAACTTCAAGGCCAACCTGCTGCCCGACAGCCTGCTGGACGAACGCGTGCGTGCCAGCGGCCAGGTGCCGGACCTGATCATGCAGTCGATGCGCTCGCATGATCAGTACAACACCACCATCTATGGCATGGACGACCGTTACCGCGGCGTGCGCGGCCAGCGCGACGTGCTGTTCGTCAACGAAGCGGACATCATCCGACTGGGGTTCCAGCCGGGGCAGAAGGTCGACATCGTGTCGCTATGGGGGGATAAGCATGTACGCCGGGTGCAAGGTTTCACCCTGCTGGCGTTCGACATTCCCGCCGGCCAGGCGGCGGCGTACTATCCGGAAGTGAACCCGTTGGTGCCGCTGGAAAGCATCGGCGATGGCAGCCACACGCCGACGTCGAAGTTCATCGCCATCAAGCTGGAACGCGCGCGGGACAACGGGCGAATCATCTGAGCCGTGTGCCGCCCCCCTGTAGGAGCGGCCGCTCCTACAGGCCCTGATCGACACCCACAAAAAAGCCCTGCTCCGCAACGGATCAGGGCTTCGTCATAAATAGCTCAGACCACCGAAATTCGAGAAAGTTTCATACATAATTCAATAACTTAGAGAATTGTGTACAACTCGTGCTACTCGTCGGATTTCAATTGCCACGCGCCTCGCCGAGCCTCAAATTCCGCCTCGTCATCCCTCTGAGGCTCTCTTGATGAAGAAGTACTCCTCGATTCTGTTGTTGTCTTTCAGCTTGCTCAGCGGCGTTGCCATGGCAGGCGGCACCACCGAGGCCGGCATTGGCGGCGCATTGGGTGGGGTACTGGGCTCCGTGGTGGGCAACTCCATCGGCGGTAGCACCGGCGGCGCCATTGGTGCCGGCCTGGGCGGCGCAGCCGGCGGCGCACTGGGCGCCGACAAGCGCCAGCGTGGCGAAGCGGCCATCGGTGGCGCGCTGGGCGCGGCGGGCGGCAACGTGGTGGGTCGCTCCATGGGCGGCACCACCGGCAGCTACATCGGCGCGGCAGCCGGTGGTGGCGCCGGTGGCGCACTGGGCAACTACATGGGCAACAAGGCCGACGAAGACGAGCGCCACGAATCGCGCCGCTACCGTCGCGACTACGACGACCGCCGCTACTACGACCGTGGCCACCACTACGGCCACCGCAAGCACAAGCGTCACTGGCGCGACTGATCGCCAGGCTTAAGCTTGACACCTAAGGCCCTGCCCTCACCGGCAGGGCCTTTTCGTTCGTGGGCACACCTGAGGATTAAGGGCGCCCCCGATATGGAGGCTAGTAGCCACTAGTTATCATCCCAACATCAACTCCAGACAGGACGCAGGGAATGCGCGCGATCACCACGGGCCCCATCAGTTCAGCCAAGGCCAAGGGAGCCTGAAAGATGCCGCGCCCGCCTCTGCTCAGCGAAGTTAACTTTGCGCGCATTCGCCAGCGGGTCGAACAAGCCACTGGCGTGTACCTGGCCGATGATCGCCGAGCAGTGGTCGCGGCGCGCCTTCACAAGCGCCTGAAAACCCTGCGTCTGGGCGATTTCGATCACTATCTCGCGCTGCTCGACCGGCAACAGGACACACAAGAGCACGACCACCTGCTGCGGCTGCTGGTAGCGCGCGACAGCTACTTCTTCCGTGAGCATCGCCATTTCGAATGGCTCGCTCGCTGGCTGCCCGGTCTTGGCCACCCTGCACGCCTCTGGAGCGCCGCCTGCGCCACCGGCGAGGAAGCCTGGAGCCTGGCGATGGTTGCCGCCGAACACACCCGGCTACCTGGTTGGCAAGTGATAGCCAGCGACTTCGATACCCACCGCCTGGAGCAAGCCCGTGCAGGTATCTACGATATCGTCCAGGCTCGCTACTTTCCCGAAGGCTGGCTGGCCCGCCACTGCCTGTGCGGCGTCGGCGAGATGGCCGGGCGCCTGCGCGTCGCGCCCGCCTTGTGCGAACAGGTGCGCTTCGAAGCGATCAACCTGATCCAGCCACTGCCCGAGCACCTGGGCCGCTTCGACGTCATCCTCCTGCGCAACCTGCTGTCGAGCCTGGCCCCACGCTTCAGAGGTGGCATGCTCCAGCAGCTGGTGGAGCACCTGCGCCCTGGCGGCCTGCTGATGATCGGCCACAGCGAAAGCATCCACGACCTGGACCTGCCCCTGCGCCCACTACTGCCATCGGTATTCGAGCGCCTATGATGAGAGGCACTGCCGCGCCCATCGGCAGACAAGGACTGATCGCGCTACCGCGCGGCAGTGCGCTTTCGGATCGAGCAGGCCTGCCGCCCCCCTTCCCTTGCGAAACAGGCCCTTATCCATGCCTTGCCGAATCCTGCTTGCCGACGACTCGCCCCTCTTCCGCGCCGGCCTGCGCGCCCTGCTGGAGCAGAAGAAAGACTTCGCCGTGGTGGGCGACACCGGCGATGCCATGGCCGCCGTGAGCCTGGCGGAAAAGCTCAAGCCAGACATCGTGGTACTCGACATGAGCGGCGAGCTGGACAGCCAGCAGGCCCTGCAGGAGCTGTTCATCCGCGCCCCGGCCAGCCGTGTACTGATGTTCTCGGCGCGCTCGCAGCTGGAGCATGTGCTCAATTGCCTGCAGCTCGGCGCCCATGGTTTCCTGCTCAAGAACGCCACGGTGGCGGAGCTGGAGCAGGCCTTGCTGACGCTGCGCAGCGGCGGTCAGTTTCTTTCATCGGCGGTGCTGCCGATGGTCATCGGCCAAGCCCTCAGGCACAGCCGAAAGCGCACCTCGGCGCCACCACAGGCGCCCCTGACCAAGCGCCAGCTGGAGATCCTGCGCCTGATCGCCCGCGGTGAAACCACCCGTTCCATCGCCGATGGCCTGGGCCTGAGCGTCAAGACCGTCGAAGCGCACCGCTCGCAGATCATGCACCGCCTGCAGATCCACGACGTGCCCGGGCTGGTACTGTTCGCCGTGCGCGAGGGGATCATCCGCGTCAACGATTGAGCGACAGCCCCGCGAGGATCAGTTGCAGCGTCTCCGGCAACACCGCCGGCCGCCCGGACGCACGCTCGACGAACACCTGCACCAGCGAGCCGGCCGCGCAGGCCTCGACCTCACCCGGGCGGAACAGTGCCAGGCGGAACTCCACCGTGCTGCCGGCCAGGCGAGTCACGCCCAGGCCCACCTCGAGCACATCCGGAAAGCCTGGGAGCGCAAAGAAGTCCGCACTCGAACTCACCACGAAGCCGGCCAGTTCACCGTCACGCAGGTCCAGCTCGGCCTGCTCGACGAGAAAGGCCTGGATGGCGGTTTCGAAGAAAGCATGCACGGTGGAGCCGGCGAGGTGGCCGTTGTGGTCGTTGTCCTGTGGGCGAGTGAGGATGGGGTGGAAATGAGAGAAGGCGGAACGCTGAGGGGATTCAGTCATGGGAGCACCCTGGGCTGTCTTTGGCGTGTGGGTGAAGCATCCCACACAGTGCCAAGAACGCCTACATCCTCGTAGGAGCCGGCCTTGCCGGCGAACACCGGCATGGCCGGTGCCATGCACCGCAGCGCTTGGTTCGCCAGCAAGGCTGGCTCCTACAGGGACGCGGTGATCCTTCAAAACGAAAAAGCCGCCCCGGGGGGCGGCTCTTTCATGCGGATCGCAAACTTACAGCTGGGGACCCGCGGCCTTGATGGCGTCGGACACGTCGAACTTCTTGAAGTTCTCGATGAACAGGCCAGCCAGGCCCTTGGCAGCGGTGTCGTAGGCGGCCTTGTCAGCCCAGGTGTTGCGTGGGTTGAGCAGCTCGGTCTCGACGCTTGGAACAGCCTTCGGTACGTCCAGGTTGATGATGTCCAGGTGCTCGGTCTCGGCACCGATCAGCGCGCCGCTTTGAATGGCAGCGATCACGCCACGGGTGGTCGGGATGCTGAAGCGCTTGCCAACGCCGTAGCCACCGCCGGTCCAGCCGGTGTTGACCAGGTAGACCTTGGAATCGAAGCCCTTGATGCGCTTGATCAGCAGCTCGGCGTACTCACCGGCCGGACGCGGGAAGAACGGCGCGCCGAAGCAGGTGGAGAAGGTCGACTTGATGCCGCCGCCCGAACCCATCTCGGTGGAACCGACCAGCGCGGTGTAGCCGGACAGGAAGTGGTAGGCCGCCTGCTCGTTGTTCAGGATCGACACTGGCGGCAGCACGCCGGTCAGGTCGCAGGTCAGGAAGATGACCGCGTTCGGCTCGCCACCCAGGTTCTTCTCGGAACGCTTGGCAACGTGCTCCAGCGGGTAGGCGGCGCGGCTGTTCTGGGTCAGGCTGACATCGGCGTAATCGGCGTGCTGGTTGCCGTCGAGGACGACGTTCTCCAGTACCGCGCCGTGCTTGATGGCTTTCCAGATGACCGGCTCGTTCTTCTCGGACAGGTCGATGCACTTGGCGTAGCAGCCGCCTTCGATGTTGAAGACAACGCCTTCGCCCCAGCCGTGCTCGTCGTCACCGATCAGGTAACGGCTTTCGTCGGCCGACAGGGTGGTCTTGCCGGTGCCGGACAGGCCGAAGAACAGGGTCACGTCGCCCGCTTCGCCGATGTTGGCGGCGCAGTGCATCGGCAGCACGTCAGCGGCCGGCAGCAGGAAGTTCTGCACCGAGAACATGGCTTTCTTCATTTCGCCGGCATAGCGCATGCCGGCGATCAGCACCTTCTTCTGGGCGAAGTTGATGATCACGCAGCCGTCGGAGTTGGTGCCGTCACGCTCAGGCACGCACTCGAAGTTGGCGACGTTGAGCACTTGCCACTCATCACGGCCGGCCGGGTTGTACTGGGCCGGGTTGATGAACAGGCAACGGCCGAACAGGTTCTGCCAGGCGGTCTGGGTGGTCATCTTGACCGGCAGGTAGTGTTCTTCGGCCGCACCTACGTGAACGTAGGAGACGAAGTGGTCCTGGGCGTTGTTGAACGCCTCGACGCGGTCCCACAGGGCATCGAACTTGTCGGCTGGGAACTTGCGGTTGATCGGGCCCCAGGCGATGGCGGCAGAGGTGCTCGGTTCGTCAACGATGAAACGGTCAGCCGGCGAACGGCCAGTACGGTGGCCTGTCTCGACGACCAGTGCGCCCGTATCGGCCAGCACACCTTCACCGCGTTGCAGCGCTTCTTTTACCAGGTCATCGACGCTCAGGTCGGTGTACACGGTGTTGTTGGCTTGCGTCATGAGATACCCCATCCGGCCCGAGGCCGAGTGCTCCAAACGTTTTGTAGTGGCCTGTTTCAAACTACTACAGCGAAAAAAGTGGCCGGATTATGCCAGAAACGCCCAAAAAAAGTAGGCCCCTCCTGTCAGAACTGCGCTTTTGCGCGGTTCGACAGGAGAATGTCCTGTAGTGAAGCGTTTCAGTGCTGAGTTTCTGACGGTACGTCAGTACCACCACCAGCGAACAATTGCGCAACATCGCTTGCATCGAAGAGATAGCGCTCGTTGCAGAACTGGCAATCGATCTCGACCGTGCCGCCGCATTCCTCGACCAGCGCCTTGGCATCCTGCTCGCCGAGGCTGACCAGGGCATTGCTGGAGCGCTCGCGCGAGCAGCTGCAACGGAAGCGTAGCGGCTGGATGTCGAACAGACGAACTGCGTCCTCGTGGTACAGGCGGTGCAGCACGGTTTCGTTGTCCAGGCCAAGCAGTTCCTCGGCCTTGACGGTGTTGGCAAGCGCCTTGACGTGGGCCCAGCTCTCCTCGCGCTCTTCGATATCCTTGTGGATTTCGGCCGGCAGTTGCTGCACCAGAAGGCCACGGGCGCGCACGCCATCAGCGGTCAGGGAGATGCTGGTGTGCACCTGCTGGGACATGACGAAGTAGTTGGTGAAGCACTCCGACAGGTCCTGGCCGTCCAGCTCGACGGTGCCTTGGTAACGCTGGCCGTTGACCGGAATGATGGTCAGCACCAGGTGACCGCCTGGCATCAGGTCGGCAAGGCGTGCGTCATCCTTGATCTGCTCGGCCTCGAAGCGCGCCAGGCCGCGGATGTCATGCTCGCTGGTGTACTCGATGGCCAGCAGCGGCACAGGGCCCTGGGACTGCGCCTGGAGGACCAGCAACCCATCGAACTTGAGGGTACCGACCAGCAGCGCGGCGGCGGCCATCAGTTCGCCCAGCAGGTGTTGGACCGGGCGCGGGTAAGCGTGCTTGGCCAGCACTTCGGCGTAGCTGCGTTCCAGCGCGACCATCTCGCCGCGCACATCGCGGTCGTCGAACAGGAAGCGTTGGGTGAAATCGGTATCTGGCAAGTCGCTCATGGTTGTCTGGCTTTCTGAAAATGATTACAAAATAATTACAGGAGACTGAAAGGTCTGTCGTAGAGCGCCCGCAGGGTGCTCATTTGCCGCTGGAGATCGAGGTATTTTATGGATAATCGACCACTGTTCCAAGCAAGGTGGTCCTGGGGCCCCCTGGCAGCCTGCACGCTGCTGCCCATTGCCCTACTGTGTTTCTGGTTGTGGCCCGTTGGCCAGATCCTTTGCCTGACTTTCGACGAGTGGCTGTTCCACGGCCTCAATGCCCCGCTGGCCGACAACGTGGTCTGGCGCTCCATCTGGGCGGTCGGCAGCCTGCGGCCGTTCGACATCCTGGTCGGGTTGATCATGCTGTCGCTGCTGGTACGCGGCGATTGGGTGTTCAAGGCGGTCCAGGTACGCCAGGCGTTTTTCGCCTTCCTGGTGACCCTGCTCCTCTTAGTGGTGATTCGCGCGCTGTTTTCCAAGTGGGTCAGTGCAATGGGCTGGCAACACAATAGCCCATCGATGGTGTTCGACAACGCCGTGCACCTGAGCGACTACTACCCGAACCTGGAGAAAAAGTGGGAACTCAAGGACCGTTCCAGCCAGAGTTTCCCGGGTGACCACGCCTCGGTGCTGCTGATCTGGGCGCTGTTCATGAGCCTGTTCAGCCGGCGCCTGGTGCAGCACCTGGCGATCTGGTCGCTGGCCTGCCTGTTCATGCTGCCGCGCCTGGTGGCAGGCGCGCACTGGGGGCAGGACGACTACATCGGCGGGTTGCTGATGGCCGTGCTGGCCCTGGGCTGGAGCTGCCACACGCCGCTGGCGGCCAAGGCCAGCGCGGCATTGGTGCGCTGGACGGCGCCGTTGTTTGATCTGCTCGGTAGATTGCCATTGGTCGGGCGGATGAGCGTGATCCGCGCCGCCTGATCGAATGTTCGCCGGCAAGCCGGCTCCTATAGACCTTGTAGGAGCCGGCTTGCCGGCGAACAGGCCGCCTACTCGAAACTGCCATGCAGCTGGTGAATCTGCCGCCGCTGCTTCTTGGTCGGCCGCCCGTCGGTGGTCACTCCCATCGCCCCCGCCTTGCGCATTTCGGCCGCCTGCTCGCGCCGCTTCACGCTCTCGGGCGTTTCCTCATACAGTGTCTGGGCCTCCGGCGCCCCACGCCGCACCACCGACAGTGCCTTGACCACCACGGTGCGCTCGTCGAAGCCTGTACGCAGCACGAACTCGTCGCCCACCCGCGGCTCCTTGCCCGGCTTGCAACGTTCGCCCCGGCAGTGCACCTTGCCGCTCTCGATGGCCGCCTTGGCCAGGGCGCGGGTCTTGTAGAAGCGCGCCGCCCACAACCACTTGTCCAGGCGCACCTTGTCGTCGTCTTCAGGCTTTTGTGCCATGGTTTTTCCTCGAATTCTGTCTTTCACGGAACTGTACTACCGTGACTGACGGATGCAAAAAATCCGTGCCGTCATTACAGTTCACCACCTCATCCGCAGGGCACGCTTCGTGAAGACATTTGACCACCTGACTGTGATCGGCCTGCGCGAGTGGGTCGCCCTGCCCGACCTCGGTGTCGCCGGCCTGCGCGCCAAGATCGACACTGGCGCCAGCACTTCCAGCCTGCATGCCACCGACGTCGAGCCCTTCGAACGCGACGGCCAGCCGTGGGTGCGCTTCACCGCGCACCTGGGCTCGGTGGTGCAACTGCGCCATCGCCGCTGCGAGGCGCCGCTGGTGACCATGAAGACCATCAAGAGCTCCAACGGCCACGCCCAGACCCGCTACGTGATCCGCACCAGCCTGGCGCTGGGTGATCGCGTCTGGGAGGTCGAGTTCACCCTGGCCTGCCGCAAGAACATGCGCTACCGGTTGTTGCTTGGTTCCAAGGCGCTCATCCACGGCCAGCTGGTGGTCAACCCCGGCCTCAAGTACGTCCAGGACAAACCGGCCTTCCCGGCCACCCTTTCCCCTGTCACAGGTGCTGCATGAAGATCGCTGTGCTCTCGCGCAATCCGCGTCTGTATTCCACCCGCCGCCTGGTCGAGGCCGGTACCCAGCGGGGCCATGAAGTGGTGGTGATCGACACGCTCCGGGCCTATATGAACATTGCCAGCCACAAGCCGCAGATCCACTACCGCGGCAAGCCGCTTGAAGGTTTCGACGCGGTGATCCCGCGCATCGGTGCCTCGGTCACCTTCTACGGCTGTGCGGTGCTGCGCCAGTTCGAGATGATGGGGGTCTACCCGCTCAATGAATCGGTAGCCATCGCCCGCTCGCGGGACAAGCTGCGCTCGCTGCAACTGCTGTCGCGTCGCGGCATCGGCCTGCCCATCACCGGTTTCGCCCACTCCCCGGACGATATCCCCGACCTGATCCAGATGGTCAACGGCGCACCCCTGGTGATCAAAGTGCTCGAAGGTACCCAAGGCATCGGCGTGGTGCTGTGCGAGACCACCAAGGCCGCCGAGTCGGTGATCGAGGCGTTTATGGGCCTGAAGCAGAACATCATGGTTCAGGAGTACATCAAGGAGGCCGGCGGTGCTGATATCCGCTGCTTCGTGGTGGGCGACAAGGTGATCGCCTCGATGAAGCGCCAGGCCAAGCCTGGCGAGTTCCGCTCCAACCTGCATCGCGGGGGCGTGGCCAGCCTGATCAAGATCACCCCGGAGGAGCGCATGACCGCCATTCGCGCAGCCAAGGTGATGGGCTTGAGCGTGGCGGGGGTGGATATCCTGCGTTCGAACCATGGACCGCTGGTGATGGAAGTGAACTCGTCACCAGGGCTTGAGGGGATCGAAGTGACTACCGGCAAGGATGTGGCCGGGATGATCATCGAGCACCTGGAGAAGAACAGCGGGCCGAATCAGACGCGGACCAAGGGCAAAGGATAAGCATACGCTACACCCTGTAGGAGCCGGCTTGCCGGCGAAGGGGCCAGCAGCGGCAGCGCAAGGCAACTGTCCAATGCTGCCGGTGCGGGCCTCTTCGCCAGCAAAGCTGGCTCCTACAAAGGGCTGGGCTTGTCTTTAGACGGCATTGCGCGGCAGCAACAGCCCCAACGGCAACCTCACCCGTGCCTCGATTCCGCCACCGGAGCGGTTGCGCAACTCCACATTGCCGCCATGCTGCGCGGCGATCCGCTTGACGATCGCCAACCCCAGCCCGGTGCCCTTGCCGCCCCGCGCCCGGTCACCGCGAATGAACGGGTTGAAGATGGTCTCCAGCTCCGACTCGTCGATTCCCGCGCCACGGTCCAGCACGCTGAGCACCACATAGGGCGCGCTCTGGTCGCCCGACACGTAGGCGGCCACCTCGACGCCTTTGCCGGCATGGTGCAGGGCATTGCCGATCAGGTTGCCAAGCATGCGCTTGAGCGACACCCGCCGCAGCGGGAAGGGCGGAATCGGCTCCAGGCACAGGCGCACCTGTTCCTTGTGCTGGTTATACGGCGCCACCACTTCGTAGATCAGGTCGTTCAAATCGACCTCTTCCACCGGCTCGTCACGCCCATCACGAATGAACGCCAGGAACTGGTCGAGGATCGCGTCCATGTCCTCGATGTCGCGGACCATGTCATCGCTGAGGTCGCTTTCATTACCCATCAGCGACAGCGACAAGCGCAGCCTTGTAAGCGGTGTGCGCAAGTCGTGGGACACCCCGGCGAGCATCAGCTCACGTTCGCGCCCGGCCTGCTCGACGTCCTCGGCCATCTGGTTGAAGGCGCGGTACACCTCGGTCATCTCGCTGGGGGTATCGCTGATGGGTAGGCGCACACTGCGCCCCTGGCCCAGCTGGCGGGCGGCGAACACCAGGCGCTTGAGCGGCTGGTTGAGCTGGCGCACGAAGATCCACGCCGACGCGGTGGACAACAGGCCGATGGCCAGGAACCAACCGAGCACGTTCCAGATCTTCTGCCCACGCAGCGGGTGCGGGTACAGCGGTACCTTGAGCCAGCCCGGGCCCAGGCTCGGTGCATTGACCCACAACGCGGGCGGCGCGTGGATGCGCAGCCGCACCTCGGTGTCATCACCCAGTTCGGCCTGCATCTGGCGTTGGTAGATCTCACTGTAAGGCCAGTGCTGCTCGCCCTCCGGCACACCGGAGCCGGTGACCCGGATCAGGCCAGCGGCCTCGGCGATCTTGTCGCGGTTCTCTTCGTCCGCCGCCCAATAGGCGCGCAACGTCAGTGCCACGCCGTGGCTGTACTGGCGATCGACCAGCACGTCCTCGTTCATCAGCAGGTAGACGAGTGTCAATGCCTTGGAGAACAGCACGACGATCAGTACCAGCCACAAGGTGCGGGCGAAGAAGCTTTGCGGGAACCAGAGAGGGGTTTTCATCGATCAACTACTGTGCTGAAAAGGCCGGACGCCATAGACGAAAACAGGGCGACTCGCATGAGTCGCCCTGTTGCACCCGGACGAGCCGGCAGGCTCATTTTCCGGCGTTTCCATCCGGCACGAAGACATAACCCACACCCCACACGGTCTGGATGTAGCGGGGCTTGGACGGGTCGGGCTCGATCATGCGGCGCAGGCGCGAGATCTGCACGTCGATGGAGCGCTCCAGGGCGTCCCACTCACGGCCGCGGGCCAGGTTCATCAGCTTGTCGCGGGTCAGCGGCTCGCGGGCGTGCATCACCAGGGCCTTGAGCACGGCGAACTCGCCAGTGGTGAGCATGTGCGTCTCTTCGCCGCGCTTGAGTTCGCGGGTGGCCAGCGACAGCTCGTAGTCGCCGAAGGTGACGGTCTCTTCCTCGCTGCCAGGGGCACCCGGCACGCTCGGGGCCTGGCGACGCAGCACGGCCTTGACCCGGGCCACCAGTTCGTCGGGGTTGAACGGTTTGGCCAGATAGTCGTCGGCGCCCAGTTCGAGGCCCTTGATACGGCTGAGTTCATCGCCCTTGGCGGTGAGCATGATGATCGGGATCTGGTTGTTCGACGCGCGCAGGCGCTTGCAGGCGGACAGGCCGTCCTCGCCCGGCAGCATCAGGTCGAGCACCACCAGGTTGAACACTTCACGGGCCAGCAGGCGGTCCATCTGTTCGACGTTCGGTACGGTGCGGACACGGAAGCCCTTGCTGGTGAAGAAGCGGTCCAGCAGGCTGCTCAGGCCCGGGTCGTCGTCGACGATGAGAATCTTGTCGCCTTCTACGGCGTTTGCGGTGCTGGTCATGAATGTCTCCTCTGATATCGCCGCGCATTATGGCGTAGCCATTGCAGCGCGTGCCGTGTGCATTGTTAGCAGATTTTTCCCGGCATGCCACTGTCGCCCCATCGTCGGCTGGCGCGGCGCCATCACCGCAAGCCCGACGCGATGGGTATAATGCGCGCCTTTCACCCAGCGCCGCCGGGCCTGAACGCCCACCCGCGGCCTTGCATTCACTATTTGTCAGGTGGTTTTCATGGACAGCATCAACAGCCGTATCGCCGAGGAACTGGGCGTACGCCCGCAACAGGTCGAAGCGGCCGTGGGCCTGTTGGACGAAGGCTCGACCGTGCCCTTCATCGCCCGTTACCGCAAGGAAGTGACCGGCAGCCTGGACGACACCCAACTGCGCCACCTGGAAGAGCGCCTGCGCTACCTGCGCGAACTCGACGAGCGCCGCGCCAGCATCCTGGCCAGCATCGAGGAGCAAGGCAAGCTGACCCCGGAGCTGGCCCGCGAGATCAAGCTGGCCGACACCAAGACCCGCCTCGAAGACCTCTACCTGCCGTACAAGCAGAAACGCCGCACCAAGGGCCAGATCGCCCTGGAAGCCGGCCTGGGCGAGTTGGCCGACGGCCTGTTCAACGACCCGCAGTTGAACCCGGAAAGCGAAGCCGCACGCTTCGTCGATACGGCCAAGGGCGTGGCCGACGTCAAGGCCGCCCTGGAAGGCGCCAAGTACATCCTCATGGAGCGCTTCGCCGAAGACGCCGCCCTGCTCGACAAGCTGCGCAACTTCCTCAAGCAGGAAGCGGTGCTGACTGCCCGCGTAGTAGCTGGCAAGGAAGAGGAAGGCGCCAAGTTCCGTGATTACTTCGCCCATGACGAACTGCTGCGCACCGCGCCGTCGCACCGTGCCCTGGCGATCTTCCGCGGGCGCAACGAAGGCGTGCTGAGCGCCTCGCTGAAAGTCGGCGAAGAGCTGCCGGGCACCCTGCACCCGTGCGAGCTGATGATCGGCAACCATGTCGGCATCGAGAACCGCAACCGCCCGGCCGACAAGTGGCTGGGCGAGGTGGTGCGCTGGACCTGGAAGGTCAAGCTGTACACCCACTTGGAAACCGACCTGTTCGGCGAGTTGCGCGACAATGCCGAAGGCGAGGCGATCAACGTCTTCGCCCACAACCTGCACGACCTGCTGCTGGCCGCTCCTGCCGGCCCGCGCGCAACGCTGGGCTTCGACCCGGGCCTGCGCACCGGCTGCAAGATTGCCGTGGTCGATGCCACCGGCAAGCTGCTGGACCACACTACGGTCTACCCGCACGCGCCGAAGAACGACTGGGACCGCACGATCTCGATCATGGCCGCGCTGTGCGCCAAGCACTCGGTCGAACTGATCGCCATCGGCAACGGCACCGCCAGCCGCGAGAGCGACAAGCTGGTGGCCGAGCTGGTCAAGAAATATCCAGCGCTGAAGATCACCAAGATCATGGTCTCCGAGGCCGGCGCCTCGGTGTATTCGGCCTCGGAACTGGCCGCCCGCGAGTTCCCCGACCTGGACGTGTCGATCCGTGGCGCGGTGTCCATCGCCCGCCGCCTGCAGGACCCACTGGCGGAGCTGGTGAAGATCGACCCGAAATCCATTGGTGTCGGCCAGTACCAGCACGACGTGTCGCAGGTGAAGCTGGCCCGTGGTCTGGACGCCGTGGTCGAGGACTGCGTGAACGCCGTCGGCGTGGACGTCAACACCGCCTCGGTGGCGCTGCTGACCCGCATCTCCGGCCTCAACGCCACCCTGGCGCAGAACATCGTCGCCCACCGCGACGCCAACGGCCCGTTCGCCACCCGCGCCGCCCTCAAGAAGGTCAGCCGCCTCGGCGAGAAGACCTTCGAACAGGCCGCCGGCTTCCTGCGCGTGATGAACGGTGACAACCCGCTGGACGCCTCGGCGGTGCACCCGGAAGCCTACCCGCTGGTGCAACGCATCGCCGCCGACACCGACCGCGACATCCGTTCGCTGATCGGCGACAGCGGTTTCCTCAAGCGCCTGGACCCGAAGAAGTTCACCGACGAAAGCTTCGGCCTGCCGACCGTCACCGACATTCTCCAGGAACTGGACAAGCCCGGCCGCGACCCGCGCCCCGAGTTCAAGACCGCCACCTTCCAGGACGGCGTCGAGGACCTCAAGGACCTGGAGCCGGGCATGATCCTCGAAGGCGTGGTGACCAACGTCACCAACTTCGGCGCCTTCGTCGACATCGGCGTGCACCAGGATGGCCTTGTGCATATCTCGGCGTTGTCGGAGAAGTTCGTCAAAGATCCCCGTGAAGCGGTCAAGGCCGGCGACGTGGTCAAGGTCAAGGTCATGGAAGTGGACATCCCGCGCAAGCGCGTCGGCCTGTCCATGCGCATGAGCGACACCCCGGGCGAGAAGGTCGAAGGCAACCGCGGCGGTAATCGCGGTGGCAATGGCGGCAACCGCCAGCAGCAGGCCCCGCGCCCACGCGAGACCACCGCTGCGGCACCGGCCAACAACGCCATGGCGGCACTGTTCGCCAACGCCAAGCAACTGAAGAAGAAGTGATGGACGTCGCGCCGGAGTACCTCGAAAGCGCCTTCAGCCAGCTTCTGGGCTGCCGCCTGCAACGCCTGGACACGGGCGTGGCCGAGGTGGCCCTGGCGCTGGCGCCGCACCTGCGCAACCGCGGGCAGAAGCTGCACGGCGGGGCGATCTTCAGCCTGGTGGACATCGCCATGGGACTGGCCTGCTCGGCCAGCCATGGCTTCGACCAGCAGAGCGTGACCATCGAGTGCAAGATCAACTACATGCGCGCCGTCAGCGAGGGTGAGGTGCTGTGCACCGCCCGCGTGCTGCATGCCGGACGGCGCACGCTGGTGGTCGACGCCGACGTGCTTCAGGGCGACAAACTGGTGGCCAAGGCGCAGGGAACCTTCGCGGTTCTCTAGCTGACGCAGCCCCATCTGCGGTATTTTCGGCAACATATGCACCCTTTCGCCGGCAAGGCCGGCTCCTACACCGTCCAGGTAGGAGCCGGCCTTGCCGGCGAAAGGGTGCAGAACCGACGCTGAGCCTAGCTGGAACCGCGTAAACCAGGCGACAACGCCAGTTCCTTTCCCCACTACCCTTGTAGACCGTCACCTCTACCCCCATATTGGGGCGACTGACGCGTGAAGGAATCCATCTTGAGCGACCTCCTCAACCGCCGCCTGAGCCTGCTCGGCGCGAATCTCGACCTGCTCAAGCAGTGCCTGCACGGCATTGAGCGCGAATGCCTGCGCGTGACCGACGACGGTCGCCTGGCCCAGACCCCGCACCCAGAAGCCCTGGGTTCGGCGCTGACCAACGAGCAGATCACCACCGACTACTCCGAGTCGCTGCTGGAGTTCATCACCCCGGCCCTGGCTGACCCTGCCAAGGTGCTCGACAGCCTCGAGGAGATCCACCGGTTCGTCTACACCAAGCTCGGTGGCGAATACCTGTGGAGCCCGTCGATGCCCTGCGCGCTGCCGGCCGAGGAAGACATCCCGATCGCCGAATACGGCAGCTCGAACATCGGCAAGCTCAAGCACGTGTACCGCAAGGGCCTGGCCCTGCGTTACGGCCGCACCATGCAGTGCATCGCCGGCATCCACTACAATTTCTCCCTGCCCGAGGCGCTGTGGCCGTTGCTGCGCGACGCCGAAGGCGGTGAGCAGAACGACCGCGACTACCAGTCCTCGGCCTACATCGCGCTGATCCGCAACTTCCGCCGCTACAGCTGGCTGCTGATGTACCTGTTCGGCGCCTCGCCGACCCTGGACAAAGGCTTCCTGCGTGGCCGCCCGCACCAGCTCGAAGAGCTGGATGAACAGACGCTCTACCTGCCCTACGCCACCAGCCTGCGCATGAGCGACCTAGGCTACCAGAGCAACGCCCAGGCCGGCCTCACGCCCTGCTACAACAACCTGGCCAGCTACACCGACAGCCTGCGCAAGGCGGTGGGCACGCCCTACCCGCCCTACGTCGAGGTCGGCACGCACAAGGATGGCGAGTGGGTGCAGCTGAACACCAACATCCTGCAGATCGAGAATGAGTACTACTCGAACATCCGACCCAAGCGTGTCACCTACACCGGCGAGCGGCCGATCCAGGCCCTGATGTCCCGTGGCGTGCAATACGTGGAAGTGCGCTGCCTGGATATCAACCCGTTCCTGCCGGTGGGCATCGACCTGCCCGAGGCGCGCTTCCTCGACGCCTTCCTGCTGTTCTGCGCGCTGGAAGAGAGCCCGCAGCTGGACAACGGCGAATGCGGCCAGTGCACCGACAACTTCCTCACCGTGGTCAAGGAAGGCCGTCGCCCTGGCCTGGAACTGCGCCGTGACGGCCAGCCAGTCGCCCTGAAGGCCTGGGCCACCGAGTTGATCGAACGCATCGGCCAGCTGGCCGGGCTGCTCGACCGCGCCCACGGCGGCAACGCCCACGCCAAGGCCCTGGAAACGCAGCAGGCCAAGGTCGACGACCCTGAACTGACACCGTCGGCCCAGGTGCTGGCGCGCATGACCGAACATGACGAGACCTTCGTCCAGTTCTCCCTGCGCCAGAGCCGCCTGCACGCCGAAGCCTTCCGTGAGCAGCCGCTGCCCGCCGAACGCCAGCAGGCCTACGAGACCCTCGCCCGCGAATCCCTGGCCGAGCAGTCGCGCCTGGAACAGCAGGAAGTCGGCGACTTCGACCTGTTCGTCGGCGCCTACCAGGCCAGCATCCTGGCGATCAGCAACTGATGAACCGCACCGCCACCCCGCGCAAGCCACGCGCCAGCAGCCAGGCCAGGATCGAGGCGATCCTGGCCGCGGCCCGCGAGCTGCTGGCCGGCCAGGGCGTGGCGGCGCTGTCGATCTACAGCGTTGCGCAGCGGGCGCAGATTCCACCGTCGTCGGTGTACCACTTCTTCGCCAGCGTCCCGGCCCTGCTCGAGGCCCTGACCGCTGATGTGCACCGGGCCTTTCGCGAGGCCTTGAGTGCGCCGATAGACAGCGCCGCGTTCAGCACCTGGCACGGTCTGTCACGGCTGATCGAGCAACGCATGCTCGACATCTACAACGAGGACACTGCGGCGCGCCAGTTGATCCTGGCCCAGCATGGGCTGAGTGAAGTGGTGCAGGCCGACCGCCAGCACGACCTGGAGCTGGGCGAGCTGATGCACCGGCTGTTCGACCGGCATTTCCAGCTACCGGCGATGCCGAGGGACGTGGATGTATTCGCCTTGGCGATGGAACTGAGCGACCGGGTGTACGCCCGCTCGATGCAGTTGCATGAGCAGATCACCCCGCGCATGGCGGAGGAAGGGATGCGGGTGTTCGAGGCTTACCTGGGGCTGTACCTGCCGCCTTACCTGGCCAAAAAGATCCTGTAGGAGCGGCTTTAGCCGCGATGCAGGCGACACGATGCCTGGCACCCGCCTTGCGGGTGATCGCGGCTGAAGCCGCTCCTACAGGGGCCGAGCAAGGCATCAGAGCTTGGCGATGGACACCTCGGTCGACTTCACGAAGGCGATCACTTCGCTGCCCACCTGCAACTCCAGCTCCTTCACAGAACGGGTGGTAATCACCGAAGTGACAATGCCGGAGGCAGTCTGCACGTCGATTTCCGACAGTACCGGGCCTTCGAGGATTTCTTTCACGGTACCTTTGAACTGGTTGCGTACGTTGATGGCTTTGATGGTCATGGCGTGCTTCCTTTTGCTGGTTTCAGGGGTTCAGTGGGCCCAACGCAGGTGCGTGGGCAAAGGCGCTACAGGTTCCGGCTCGGGCGGTGTGCCCGGGACGGAAAGAACACGGTTGAGCACTTCGCTTTCCAGCGCCGCCAGGCGGTGCGAACCACGCACCCGCGGCCGTGGCAGGTCGACGACCAGGTCCAGGCCGACGGCGCCATCCTCGATCAGGATCACTCGGTCGGCCACGGCGACGGCTTCGCTGACGTCGTGGGTGACCAGCAGCACGGTGAAACCATGCTGGCGCCACAGGCGCTCGATCAGTTGCTGCATCTCGATACGGGTCAGGGCGTCCAGCGCGCCGAGCGGTTCGTCCAGCAGCAGCAGGCGCGGCTGGTGGATCAACGCACGGGCCAGGGCCACCCGTTGTTTCTGGCCACCGGACAAGGCCGCCGGCCATTCATGGGCGCGCTCGGCCAGGCCGACCGCATCCAGCGCTTCCAGGGCGCGGGGCCGCCAGTTGCCGGACAACCCCAGGCCAACGTTGTCGATCACCTTCTTCCAGGGCAGCAGGCGCGCATCCTGGAACATCAGCCGGGTGTCCTCGCGGGCCTCGGCCAGTGGCGCAGCGCCCGCCAGCAGCTCACCGCCGCTGGGTTGGTCGAGCCCGGCCAACAGGCGCAGCAAGGTGCTCTTGCCGCAGCCACTGCGCCCGACGATGGCGACGAACTGACCGGCCGGGATGTGCAAATCGACACCGCGCAGCACTTCACGCTGGCCAAAGGTGCGACGCAGGTCGTTGGCCGCCAGGGGAATGCCACGCAGCAGGCGTGGCGGCTGTTCCTTGAGCACGGTCATCATGCGCCCTCCTTCTTCGCTACCTGGTACGCCGGGTGCCAGCGCAGCCACACACGCTCCAGGCCACGGGCGGCCAGGTCGGCACACTTGCCAAGCACCGCGTACAGGACAATGGCCAACACCACCACGTCGGTCTGCAGGAACTCACGGGCATTCATCGCCAGATAGCCGATGCCGGAGTTGGCCGAGATGGTCTCGGCGACAATCAGCGTCAGCCACATGAACCCGAGGGCAAAACGCACCCCCACCAGGATCGACGGCAGCGCACCCGGCAGGATCACCTGGCGGAACAGCGCGAAACCCGACAGGCCGTAGCTGCGCGCCATCTCCACCAGCGCCGGGTCGACGTTGCGAATGCCGTGGTAGGTGTTCAGGTAGATGGGGAACAGCGTCCCCAGCGCCACCAGGAAGATCTTCGCCGACTCGTCGATACCAAACCACAGGATCACCAGCGGGATCAGCGCCAGGTGCGGCACGTTGCGAATCATCTGCACCGAGCTGTCGAGCAGGCGTTCGCCCCAGCTCGAAAGCCCAGTGATGAAGCCCAGCAACAGCCCCAGGCTGCCGCCGATGAGAAAGCCAAGCCCCGCACGCCAGCCGCTGATGGCCAGGTGGGTCCAGATCTCGCCGCTGCGCACCAGCTCGACCCCGGCGCTCACCACCGCGCTAGGGGCCGGCAGGATGCGGGTCGACAGCCAGCCGGCACTGACCGCCAGTTGCCACACCGCCACCAGCAGGACCGGCAGGGCCCAGGGCGCCAGGCGCTTCGGCCAGGTGGTTGAGGTTGCTCGACTCATGGCCTCGGCCCTCAGCTCTGCGACACGGACTTGGGCAGGATGTCGTTGGCGACCATTTCACCGAACGGGCTGACATAGCCACCGCTTTTCGGCTGCTCCGGGCGTTGCACATCCAGGTGCGGGAACAGCAGCTCGGCGACGCGGTACGACTCTTCCAGGTGGGGGTAGCCGGAGAAGATGAAGGTGTCGATACCCAGGTCCGCATACTCCTTGACCCGCGCCGCGACGGTCGGGCCATCGCCCACCAGCGCGGTGCCGGCACCGCCACGCACCAGGCCGACGCCAGCCCACAGGTTCGGGGCGACCTCCAGCTTGTCACGCTTGCCGCCGTGCAGGGCAGCCATGCGCTGCTGGCCGACCGAGTCGAAGCGCGCCAGCGAGGCCTGGGCGCGGGCGATGGTGTCGTCGTCCAGGTGCGAGATGAGTTTGTCGGCGGCGGCCCAGGCTTCTTCGTTGGTTTCCCGCACGATCACGTGCAGGCGGATACCGAAGCGCACTTCACGGCCTTGAGCTGCGGCCTTCTCGCGCACCTGGGCGATCTTCTCGGCCACGGCGGCCGGCGGCTCGCCCCAGGTCAGGTACAGCTCGACCTGCTCGGCGGCCAGGTCCTGGGCGGCGTCGGACGAGCCACCGAAATACAGCGGCGGGCGCGGTTGCTGGATCGGCGGATAGAGCAGCTTGGCGCCCTTCACCTGGAGGTGCTTGCCGTCGTAGTCGACCACTTCGCCTTCGAGCACCTTGCGCCAGATGCGGGTGAACTCCACCGATGCTTCGTAGCGCTCCTGATGGTTCAGGTGCAGGCCGTCACCGGCCAGCTCGTCCGGGTCGCCACCGGTTACCAGGTTGAACAGCGCGCGGCCATTGGACAGGCGATCCAGGGTGGCCGCCTGGCGCGCCGCCACGGTGGGTGAAATGATCCCCGGGCGCAGGGCGACCAGGAACTTCAGGCGCTCGGTCACCGGGATCAGCGACGCCGCCACCAGCCAGGAGTCCTCGCAGGAACGCCCGGTGGGGATCAGCACGCCGCCGAAACCCAGGCGGTCGGCGGCCTGGGCAATCTGGCTCAGGTAGCCGTGGTCGACGGCGCGGGCGCCTTCGGTGGTGCCCAGGTACTTGCCGTCACCGTGGGTGGGGAGGAACCAGAAGATGTTAAGGCTCATTGGAGTTGTCTCCTCAAGGGTGGCTCAAGCCGGGGCGGCGCCCCGGCGCGGCGAATCGTTCAAGGCGCGCTGGCGACCTTGGTCGGGGGAGTCCAGATCACGTCCTTGATGCTCAAGGGCCTGGGGATCAGCTTCAGGGCCGTGAAGGTGTCGGCGATCTTCTGCTGCGCGGCGATGACT
The DNA here is from genome assembly GCF_000026105.1 of Pseudomonas entomophila L48. NCBI lineage: Bacteria > Pseudomonadati > Pseudomonadota > Gammaproteobacteria > Pseudomonadales > Pseudomonadaceae > Pseudomonas > Pseudomonas entomophila. The sequence continues at coordinate 228,370 of NC_008027.1, read as the reverse complement.
TCCGGGGTCAGCGGCGTGGCGCCGTAACCCTGGCGCTTCACCGAGGTGAGCGTGATCTCGGCGGGCAGGCCGAGCAGCGGCGCGACCTGGTCGGTGACCTGCTGCGGGTTGGCCTGGGACCACTGGCCCACGGCACGCACTTCCTCGACCAGGGTGTTGATCACTGCCGGGTGCTGGGTGGCATAGCCGCGGGTGGCGAGGTAGAACTGGTGGTTGTCGACCAAGTCCTTGCCGTCGCGCAGAACGCGGGCCTGCAGCTGTTGTTCGGCGGCAGCCTGGTACGGGTCCCAGATCACCCAGGCATCCACGCTGCCGCGCTCGAAGGCGGCGCGGGCGTCGGCGGGCGGCAGGTAGACCGGCTGGATGTCGGCGTAGGTGAGGCCGGCGTCCTCGAGGGCGCGGACCAGCAGGTAGTGGACGTTCGAGCCTTTGTTGAAGGCGACTTTCTTGCCCTTGAGCTCCTTCACCGACTGGATCGGCGAGCCCTTGGGTACCAGGATCGCCTCGCTGTGCGGCGCCGGCGGCTCGTAGGCGACGTAGAGCAGGTCGGCACCCGCGGCCTGGGCGAACACCGGCGGTGTTTCACCAGTCACGCCGAAATCGATGGAGCCGACGTTGAGCCCTTCGAGCAGTTGCGGGCCGCCGGGAAATTCGGTCCATTGCACCTGGATACCCTGCTCGGCCAGGCGCTTCTCCAGCGAGCCCTTGGCCTTGAGCAGCACCAGGGTGCCGTATTTCTGGTAACCGATGCGCAGGCTCTCGGCCTGGGCTTGGGTGATGGCGCCGAAGGACACAGCCGCCGCAAACAGGGCGACCAGACCGCGACGCAAGAAGACTGTGCGCATGGCGCTCTCCTGTGCGAGTGAGGTTCGGGTAGCACCTGCTTGCCTCGTTGGCGGGCGAGTAAGGTGGGAACAGCGATGAAGCGGTGATGGCCGGGTTCAGATGCTCCAGCGGGCACTGATCAGGCGTTCGTTGAGCACGCCGGGGGCGACGGGCCGAGGCCGGCGCGCCAAGGCGCTGTGGAACGTTTCCAGCGAATCCTGCAGGCGCTGCTCGAGGGCAGGCGCCAGTTGCGCGGGCTTGCTGCCTTCGCCGTAGGCGATCTGGCCGTCGTCGGCGAAGATCCCTTGCAGGGTCTCCTGCGCCTTGAGGGCCGAGAGCACGGGCTTGAGCGCGTAGTCCACGGCAAGCATGTGGGCGATGCTGCCGCCAGTGGCGATCGGCAGTACCACTTTGTGTTCCAGGGCGCGCTCGGGCAGCAGGTCGAGCAGGGTCTTCAGCGCGCCGGCGAACGATGCCTTGTATACCGGGGTGGCAACCACCAGGCCGTCGGCCTGGGCCACCAGTTCGTTGAAATGGCGCACCTGCGGGCTGTCGAAACGCGCATGGAGCAGGTCCTCGGCGGGGAATTCCCGCACCTGGAAGGTCACCACCTCGACGCCGCGCTCCTGCAGCCAGTCGCGCGAGCGCTCTAGCAGCACGCCGGAGCGTGAACGAAGACTGGGGCTACCACCGACAGAAACAACCAGCATTGAAAGCGCTTCCTTCGATTCGATTGCAGGGCCGCGAGGGATTGGCCCCGCTGGATGGAAGTGACATTAACAGCTCGTCACATATATCCATAAATCATATTTTTTTATTTGTTTATTCCATTAAGAGATATTTGATGCTCTTCTCTGTAGGAGCGGCCTTGTGCCGCGAAAGGGCCGCAAAGCGGCCCCGGCGATATGTGCATTGACTCTGAAATCCTGGGGGTGCTGTACACCCCTTTCGCGGCACAAGGCCGCTCCTACACGGGGCAGTGCAGACCTTTTCGGCGGGCATAAAAAAGGGCCGTCGAAACGGCCCGAAGATCCCTGCTTGGCTAAGAGCAATACAACGAGGAATTCCTTAACGATTCGGTTGCGGGGTCAGGCGCAGATAGGGTTTTACCGCCCGGTACCCTTTCGGGAAGCGCTGCTTGATCTCATCTTCGTCCTTCAGCGACGGCACGATCACCACTTCGTCGCCGTCCTGCCAGTTGCCTGGGGTGGCGACCTTGTAGTTGTCGGTCAGTTGCAACGAGTCGATCACCCGCAGGATCTCGTTGAAGTTGCGCCCGGTACTGGCCGGATAGGTGATGGTCAGGCGCACCTTCTTGTTCGGGTCGATGACGAACAGCGAGCGCACGGTAAGCGTGTCGCTGGCGTTGGGGTGGATCAGGTCGTAGAGGTCGGAGACCTTGCGGTCGGCGTCGGCGATGATCGGGAAGTTGACCACGGTGTTCTGGGTCTCGTTGATGTCATCGATCCACTTGTGGTGCGAGTCGACCGGGTCCACCGACAGGGCGATGGCTTTCACCCCGCGCTTGGCGAAGTCATCCTTGAGCTTGGCGGTCAGGCCCAGCTCGGTGGTGCACACCGGGGTGAAGTCGGCCGGGTGGGAGAACAGCACGCCCCAGCTGTTGCCCAGCCATTCGTGGAAGCGGATCTTGCCGGCGCTGGAATCCTGTTCGAAATCGGGGGCGATATCGCCGAGTTTGAGGCTCATGTAAGCGGCTCCTGTGCTGTGTCTGGCCTGATGGGTTCAATGTGCCTGCTTCCGAATAAAAATAAAAAGAATAAATATCGATTTATTTATAACCAGAATACATACGAAATGGCAGGCACAAAAAAGCCTCGCACTAGGCGAGGCTTTTCGTGTGCAGCTACGACTTACATGAAGGCGTAAGTGTAGTTCACGATGAAGCGAGTCTGATCCTGGTCGTTCGCGGAGCCCGAACCGGTACCACGGTAGACACCCTGGCGCAGGCTGAAGCCCAGACCCTTGAGGGCACCTTCCTGCAGGACGTAATCGACACGCGCGTCACGTTCCCACTCACTGAAGGTGCCGTGGCCATTGGTGGCACGACCATCTTCACCACGCAGGTAGGCAACCGATGCTTTCAGGCCCGGCACGCCCAGACGAGCGAAGTCGTAGGAGTACTGACCGAAGGTGGTGTTTTCACCGGCCTTGGCGAACTGGTTGATCATGCTGTCGGTGAACAGGTAGAAGCTCGCGCCGCCATTACCTTCCAACGGAGAGGTGGAGCCGTCCTTGCGCACGTTGCCTTGGTTCAGCCAGACAAAGCCGCCATCATCGCTGACCTGCTGATGACCCAGCATCAGCGCGTGGCCACCCAAGGTGTAGGTGAACATGGCCGACCAGGTCTTGTTGTCGACTTCGCCGGTGTGCTTGGCGTAGCCGCCGTTGTTACCGAAGTTGTAGCCGTTACCGCTGCCATTCTTGCCGTCGCTGCTGCTGTCAAAGTAGCGCAGATCGGTTTTGAACGACTGATCGTCAGCGATCTTGAAGACGTGGGTAGCACCCAGGAAGTGCTGCTTGTAGAAGTCTTCCAGGTTCGAGTAGTAGTACTGCAGGGTCAGGTCAGGCGTGAGCTTGTAGTCCAGGCCACCGAAACGGAACTTGTTGCTGTCGCGGTACGCGCCCTGCACGGACAGCCCGGTACGATTGCTCGAAGCACGACCCATTGCGTGGGTCAGTTGACCGGCATTGATGGTCAGGTTGTCGATTTCCTTGGAGGTGACGATGCCACCCTCGAAGGTTTGCGGCAGCAGACGGCCATCGTTGGAAACGAGGATTGGCAGGTTCGGAGCGAGAGCGCTACCGAAATGGGCTTCAGTCTTCGAGAAACGAGCCTTGGCGTTGGCACCGAAGCGGGCCCACTGGGCCACCGAGGAACCATTGCTGTCGCTCGGCATGAAGGTACTGCCATCCTGGTGGTAACCCTTGCCACCATCCAGGTGGATGCCCCACAGAGCCTGTGCATCAACACCAAAGCCTACGGTGCCTTGGGTGAAGCCAGAGATGTAGTCAAGCTTGAAACCTTGACCCGACTCACGCACATCAGGGCGTGGCTTGCTGCCAGGCGCTTCACGGTTGTCGTTGTTGAAGTACATGGTGCGCGAGCTCACGGACAGCTTGCTGTCCTCGATGAAACCTGCAGCGCCTGCTTGTTGGGCGAGAACCCCCAGTGCCACGGCCAGGGCCAGGCTGGACTTGTACATGCTTTGCTCCTCTACGTTCTAATTTTTGTGCGTCTCAAGCGGCGGAATCTTCTGCCCCACTCGCCCGGATTGGCGATTTAGCACCAAAGCGTGACCGCCAAGTCAATCGTTGACGGCCCAATTGCGACTTTGGTCTAACCCGCAACCTGCGCTACAGGATAATGACAATCCTATAAATCCAAAATGACCGTTTTATGAATCTGTAAGATTTTTACGGAATAACATTGGAACCTTTACAGCCATTCGATGTATCGACGCTGTCAATCATACCTTTAGGTTATGTGCAAACGTTTGCCGTAGAGCGGGCCGCTGCCAGCCCAGGCGGAGCCGAAAAAGGCTAGCAGGGAACCCGGATTCCGCCAGTCGGCCTGTAGGAGCGGCTTTAGCCGCGATGCAGGCGCCGCAGTATCCGGCACCCGCTTCGCGGGTGATCGCGGCTGAAGCCGCTCCTACAGAAGTCGCATCCGATCAATGGGTTGGGTTTTGTTCCCTGGAAACCAGCCATGCTCAGAGCATTTGGCTTTTAAGCTAATGCAAAAAGGTTATTTATTTTTAATTTCTTAGATCATCTAGTCTTCTCGCCATCCATACCCCCATTTGCCTGACGAGAGGTTCAACCATGATCCCGCATGCTCCGCTGCGCCTGTTCGCCGCCCTGACCCTCGCCAGCGCCAGCTGGTTGGCCCAGGCCGCCGACCTGACCGTCGCCTACCAGACCACCGTCGACCCGGCCAAAGTAGCCCAGGTCGATGGCACCTATGAAAAGGACAGCAAGGCCAGCATCGACTGGCGCAAGTTCGACAACGGCGCCGACGTGATCACCGCCGTGGCCTCGGGCGACGTGCAGATCGGCTACCTCGGCTCCAGCCCGCTGGCCGCCGCCGCCACCCGCAAGCTGCCGGTCGAGACCTTCCTGATCGCCACCCAGATCGGCGCCGGCGAGGCGCTGGTCGCCCGCGACAGCATCAAGACCCCGCAGGACCTGATCGGCAAGAAAGTCGCCGTGCCTTTCGTCTCCACCGGCCACTACAGCCTGCTGGCCGCGTTGAAGGCCTGGAACATCGAGCCCTCGAAGGTGCAGATCCTCAACCTGACGCCACCGGCGATCATCGCCGCCTGGAAGCGTGGCGACATCGACGCCACCTACGTCTGGGACCCGGCGCTGGGCGTAGCCAAGGAGAACGGCAAGGTGCTGATCACCTCCGGCGAGCTGGCCGAGAAAGGCGCCCCGACCTTCGACGCCTGGATCGTGCGCAAGGACTTCGCCGCCAAGCACCCCGAGATCGTCAAGTCGTTCGCCAAGGTGACCCTGGACGCCTACGCCGACTACCGCAAGGATCCTCAGGCCTGGTTGGCCGACAAGGACAACGTCGCCAAGCTGGTCAAGCTGTCCGGCGCCAAGCCGGCTGACATCCCGGTGCTGCTGCAAGGCAACGTCTATCCACTGGCCGCCGACCAGGCCAGCGCATTGGGCGCGCCGACCACCCAGGCACTGACCGACACCGCCACCTTCCTCAAGCAGCAAGGCAAGGTCGAAGCCGTGCTGCCGGACTACTCGCCCTACGTCAGCGCCCAATACCTGCCCAACTGATCCGGAGCCTGTCATGGCCTTGCTTGAACTGGAGCGCATCAGCGCACAGTACCCCGGCGCCTCCACCCCGGTGCTGGCCGACATCAACCTGAGCCTCGGGCCACGCCAGCTGCTGGTGGCCCTCGGGCCTTCCGGCAGCGGCAAGACTTCGCTGCTCAACCTGATCGCCGGGTTCGTCGCCCCCAGCGGCGGGCGCATCACCCTCGATGGCGCGCCGGTGCAAGGCCCCGGCGCCGAGCGCGGCGTGGTGTTCCAGGACGATGCCCTGCTGCCCTGGCAGGATGTGCTGGCCAACGTCGCCTTCGGCCTGGAGCTGGCCGGCGTGCCCCGCGCCCAGCGCGAAGCCAAGGCCCGCGAGATGCTGGCGCTGGTCGACCTGGCGGGCTTCGCCGAACGGCGTATCTGGCAGCTCTCGGGCGGGCAGAAACAGCGCGTGGGCCTGGCCCGTGCGCTGGCCGCCGACCCTCGGGTGCTGCTGATGGACGAGCCCTTCGGTGCCCTCGACGCTTTCACCCGTGAACAGATGCAAGAACTGCTGTTGCAGGTGTGGCAGCGCACCGCCAAGCCGGTGTTCCTGATCACCCACGACATTGAAGAAGCGGTGTTCCTCGCCACCGAGCTGGTGCTCCTGGCGCCCAACCCCGGGCGTGTGGTCGAGCGCCTGCAACTGGACTTCGGCCAGCGCTATGCGGCTGGCGAGTCGGCCCGAGCGATCAAGTCCGATCCCCGCTTCATCGAAACCCGCGAGCACGTGCTGGCACGGGTATTCTCGCAACGCCAGGAGTCCGCATGAGCAGCATCGAATTGCCGGCCGCCGCCAAGCAGGCACAACGGACGCAACCTGCAGTGAAACCCCGCAAACCCTTGCCGACCCGCTGGATCAGCACCCTGACCCTCGCCACCCTGCTGCTGGCCTGGTGGCTGGTGACAGCCGCCGGCTGGATCGAACCACTGTTCCTGCCGCCGCCCGGCGACATCCTGGCCAAGGGCTGGACCCTGCTCACCCAAGGCTACATGGACGCCAGCCTGTGGCAGCACCTGGGCGCCAGCCTCGGCCGCATCGGCCTGGCCCTGCTGGCCGCGACGCTCACCGCCATCCCGGTAGGCCTGGCCATCGGCTACAACCGCGTCGCCCGCGGCATCCTCGACCCGCTGATCGAGTTCTACCGGCCGATCCCGCCGCTGGCCTACCTGCCGCTGATCGTGATCTGGTGCGGCATCGGCGAGCTGTCGAAAGTGCTGCTGATCTACCTGGCGATCTTCGCCCCGATCGCCATCGCCACCGCCACCGGCGTGCGCACCGTCGACCCGGCCAAGTTGCGCGCCGCCCAGTCGCTGGGCGCCACCCAGGCCCAGCTGATTCGCCACGTGATCCTGCCCAGCGCCCTGCCCGACATCCTCACCGGCATCCGCATCGGGCTGGGCGTGGGCTGGTCGACCCTGGTCGCCGCCGAACTGATCGCCGCCACCAGCGGCCTGGGCTTCATGGTGCAGTCGGCGGCGCAGTTCCTGGTCACCGATGTGGTGGTGCTGGGGATCCTGCTGATCGCGCTTATCGCCTTTGCCCTGGAGATGGGCCTGCGCGCCCTGCAACGCAAGCTGGTGCCCTGGCACGGGCAGAGCCATTGATAGCCGAATGACCACGCCGGCAACCCGGCACCTGGAACGAGAAATGACATGAGCCTGACCGTAACCCCTCTCAGCCCGGCCCTCGGCGCGCAGATCAGCGGCGTGGACATCAGCCGCGAGATCACCGTCGAACAGCGCGACGCCATCGAACAGGCGCTGCTCCAGCATCAGGTGCTGTTCTTCCGCGACCAGCCGATCACCCCCGAGCAACAGGCGCGTTTCGCCGCACGCTTCGGTGACCTGCACATCCACCCGATCTACCCCAACGTGCCGGAAACGCCGCAGGTGCTGATCCTCGACACGGCGGTCACCGACGTGCGCGACAACGCCGTGTGGCACACCGACGTGACCTTTCTGCCGACGCCCGCGTTGGGCGCGGTGCTCAGTGCCAAACAGTTGCCGGCCTATGGTGGCGATACTTTGTGGGCCAGCGGCATCGCCGCCTTCGAAGCACTGTCGGCGCCGCTGCGCGAGATGCTCGATGGGCTGACCGCCACCCACGACTTCACCAAATCCTTCCCACTGGAGCGCTTCGGCACAACGCCTGAAGACCTGGCGCGCTGGGAAGCCACCCGGCGCAACAACCCGCCGCTGTCGCACCCGGTGGTGCGCACTCATCCGGTCAGCGGGCGCAAGGCGTTGTTCGTCAATGAAGGGTTCACCACGCGTATCAACGAGCTGAACGAGCAGGAGAGCGAGGCGTTGCTCAAGCTGCTGTTCGCCCATGCGACGCGGCCGGAGTTCAGCATTCGCTGGCGTTGGCAGGAGAACGACGTGGCGTTCTGGGACAACCGCGTGACGCAGCATTTCGCGGTGGATGACTACCGGCCGAGCCGGCGGGTGATGCATCGGGCGACCATCCTGGGGGATGCGCCGTTCTGACCGACCGTGGGGTGCGTTCGCCGGCAAGCCGGCTCCTACGAGACCTGTAGGAGCCGGCTTGCCGGCGAACGGCCGATCTAGCGAACCAGATGCAGGTACTGCATGTGCCGCTCGTACTGGTCGAGGATGTCGTTGATGATCTGCTCCTTGCTGTAGCCCACCAGGTCGTAGTTCTGGCTGCCTTCGCTCAGGTGCACTTCCGCCCTGTAATAACGGCGGTTCTTCAACTCCTGGGTACCCAACCCACCCAGCGCGAACGAAGGCGTGAAGTACCCACGCATCTGCACCAGGTAGATGAACGGCTGCTCCTCGCCATGGCCGATCTTCAAGCTGACGTTGTCGTGGCTCGGGTCATCCTGGGTGATCAGCACCAGCCCCTTCTGCTCGAACACCTCGCGCACCTCGGCGATCGCTGGGCGCACCACGTCATCCATGAAGCGATACACCTCGTCCCGCGACGGGAAGTGCACCGCCTGGCTCAGGCGCTGGCGCCAGCCGCCGCGCCCGCGACGCGACTGGGCGAACGGCGCCAGCGAGTGCATCTGCGCGATCTGCCGCTGGCTCTCCAGGTAGAAGGCCTTGTGCAGCCCCCACATCATGCACAGCAGGATCAACGAGAACGGCAGCGAGGTCAGCACCACCGCCGACTTCAGCGAATCGATGCTGCCGGCGAACAAGAGGCCGCCGGTGATCAGCGCGGTCATTGCGCCCCAGAAGATCCGCAGCCAGTTCGGCCCATCCTCGTCGGCGCCGCCGCCCTTGGCCGACAGCGTCGACAGCACCACGGTGCCGGAGTCGGCCGAGGTGACGAAGAACACGAAGCTGATGAACACCGTCACGGCGATCACCGTCTTGCTCCAGGGGTAGGTTTCCAGCAGCAGGTACAAGCTCATCGACGGGTTGTCGAGGGCCGCCTGGCCGAGGGCGGTCATGCCGTGGTCGAGCACCTGGGTCATGGCGCTGTTGCCGAAGATCGACATCCACGCCAGGGTGAAGCCCAGCGGGATCAACAGCACACCGAAGACGAACTCGCGGATGGTGCGCCCGCGCGAGATGCGCGCGATGAACAGCCCCACGAACGGCGCCCAGGCAATCCACCAGGCCCAGTAGAACACCGTCCAGCCACCCAGCCAGTCGCGGTTCTCGCCATAGGCGTACACATCGAAGCTCTTGCGCGGCAAGGCACCGAGGTAGTCGCCGAGGTTCTGGATCAAGGTATTGAACAGGTGCTGGGTGGGGCCGGCGAACAGCACGAACAGCAGCAGCGCGCAGGCCAGGAACAGGTTGATGTCGCTCATCACCCGCACACCCTTCTCCACCCCGGCGACCGCCACGGCCACCGCCGCGCCCATCATCAGGACGATCAGCAGCACCTGCACCCACTGGCTGTGGCTGATGCCGAACAGGTAGTCGAGGCCGGCGTTCAGGTGCAGCACGCCAAAGCCCATGTCGGCGCCCAGGCCGAACACCGTGGCGATGATGCCGAAGCCGTCCACCGCATAGCCGATCGGGCCGTTGATACGCTTGCCGATCAACGGGTACAGCGCCGAACGCAGGGCCAGCGGCAGGTTGTGGCGGTAGGCAAAGTAGGCCAGCGCCATGCCGACGAAGGCGAACACGCCCCAGCCATGCAGGCCCCAGTGCAGGAACAGGATCTGCATCGCCTGGCGCCCGGCCTCGGCCGTGCCCGCTTCGCCTTGCGGTGGCTGCAGCATATGGGTCAGCGGCTCGGAGACGCAGAAGAAGAACAGGGTGATGCTGATGCCGGCGGCGAACAGCATGCCGGCCCAGGACAGGTAGCTGAACTCGGGCTCGTCGTGGTCGGCACCGAGCTTGAGCTTGCCGTAGCCGGACAAGGCGGTGACCACCACGAAGACCAGGTACAGGGTCATGGCCAGCATGTAGTACCAGCCGACGGTGTTGGCCGCCCAGTTCTGCGCCGCCAGCAACCATTCGCCCGCCGCTTGGGGCTGGGCGATGACCACCAGGCCGAAAATGAGGATGAAACTGGCCGCGAAGTAGAACACGGGGGGGTTCATGCGGATCTTGCCGTTGGCAAGCTCGGGGGTCGGTGCACTCATTGAACGGGCACCTCGTCGAAGGACGTGAGGTTCGGATTGAACGGGTTCAGCAAAGGCGATTCCTCCTTTTGAACACCGGCAATGGACCAGCGTTTTTCGTTGAACAAGCGTTCAAGTTAAACATGGATCGGCCTTCAATGCGACCCGATGTCGCTGGGTGGGGGCCTGGCGGGGTTGCATTGCAGCCCTTCGCTGGTAAGCCAGATCCTACGGTCTAGGCGGGTTTACGCTACACGCAGGAGCCGGCTTGCCGGCGAACAAATCAGAAAAGCCAACAGCAATGCTAGGTCAATTCTTGTCCTGGCAATCGAGCTGCAGGTTGGCCTGGGTGATGTTGCTGTCAGCCGGCACGCTGCGGGTCAGCCACACGTTGCCGCCAATGGTCGAGCCCTTGCCGATGGTGATCCGCCCAAGAATGGTCGCACCGGCATAGATCACCACGTCGTCCTCGACAATCGGGTGGCGCGCCAGGCCCTTGTGCAGGGTGCCCGACTCGTCGCTGGGGAAGCGCTTGGCGCCCAGGGTCACGGCCTGGTAGATGCGCACCCGCTCGCCGATGATCGCGGTCTCGCCGATCACCACGCCAGTGCCATGGTCGATGAAGAAGCTCTGGCCGATACGCGCGCCGGGGTGGATGTCGATACCGGTGGCCGAGTGCGCCAGCTCCGAGCTGATCCGCGCCAGCAACGGCAGGCCGGCCTGGTACAGGTGGTGGGCCAGGCGGTGGTGGATGATCGCCAGGATGCCGGGATAGCACAGCAGCACTTCATCGACGCTGCGCGCCGCCGGGTCACCGTGGTAGGCGGCCAGCACGTCGGTGTCGAGCAGCACGCGCAGGGCCGGCAGGGCTGCGGCGAAATCCTGGATCAGGCGCAGGGCGTGGCTGTCGACATCGGTGACCTCGGTCTTGCCATGGCGTGCGGCGTAACGCAGCTCCAGGCGGGCCTGGGCCAGCAGGGCGGTGAGCGCGGCGTCGAGGGTGTGGCCAACGTAGAAGTCCTCGCTCTCTTCACGCAGGTCCACCGGGCCCAGGCGCATGGGGAACAATGCACCGCACAACTGCTCGAGAATCTGCCGCATCGCCTCGCGCGACGGCAGCTCGCGCCCGCCCTGCTCGCCACTGCTGCGGCCATTGCGGCTGCGCCACTGTTCACGGGCACTGCGCAGGCCGCTGACGATGCCCTGCAACTGCCAATGCCCTGTTGATGGTTGTTCGCTCACGGTGTTTCTCCTGCCAGGCGGCTTTCTCGGTATGCACACGTTCCCTGTAGGAGCGGCCTTGTGCCGCGAAGGGGCCGCAGATCTTTGCGCGGAAGCATCTGTCGACGGGGCCACTACGCGGCCCTTTCGCGGCACAAGGCCGCTCCTACAGGGGAGGGTGTAAGCCAAGATACGTCAAATCTGCCTCTTGGAAAAAACAACGCTTTATTCCATCCTGAGCTAAGTCGGGCATAAGCCATTGCATTTGGCAAAATGGGAATAACAACCTGATTTTTTATTATTTCCCGACCTATAAAGCCCACCTCTATAGTCGCCACCTCACTACTTCCACAACAAGCGCGGGGCCTGCCATGACCAAATTCGCCAAACCCCTTCTCAACGCCAGCCTGGCGCTCCTGCTCGGCGCCGGCCTGCTCGGCCAGGCCTTTGCCGGCGAGCAACTGAAGACCATCCAGGAAAAAGGCGTGATCAACGTCGGCCTGGAAGGCACCTACCCACCGTTCAGCTTCCAGGACGAGAACGGCAAGCTGGCCGGTTTCGAGGTCGAACTGTCCGAGCTGCTGGCCAAGGAGCTGGGGGTCAAGGCCAAGGTCCAGCCGACCAAATGGGATGGCATCCTCGCCGCCCTGGAATCCAAGCGCCTGGACGTGGTGATCAACCAGGTCACCATCTCCGAAGAGCGCAAGAAGAAGTACGATTTCTCCGAGCCCTACACCATCTCCGGCATCCAGGCGCTGATCCTGAAGAAGAAGGCCGAGCAGCTGAACATCAAGACCGCGCAGGACCTGGCCGGCAAGAAAGTCGGCGTGGGCCTGGGCACCAACTACGAGCAATGGGTGAAGCAGGACGTACCGAAAGCCGAAGTACGCACCTATGAAGACGACCCGACCAAGTTCGCCGACCTGCGCAACGGCCGCATCGACGCCATCCTGATCGACCGCCTGGCCGCGCTGGAATACGCGCAGAAAGCCAAGGACACCGAACTCGCCGGCGCCCCGTTCTCGCGCCTGGAAAGCGGCGTGGCCCTGCGCAAGGGCGAGCCTGAACTGCTCGAGGCACTGAACAAGGCCATCGACAAGCTCAAGGCCGACGGCACGCTGGCCAAGCTGTCCGAGAAATACTTCGGTGCCGATGTCACCAAATGATCGCTGAAAGCCTGCAACTCGTTGTCGACTCCGTGCCCTTCCTGTTGAAGGGCGCGGGTTATACCGTGCTGCTCAGCGTCGGCGGCATGTTCTTCGGCCTGGTGCTGGGCTTTGCCCTGGCACTGATGCGGCTGTCGAAGATCCTGCCGCTGGACTGGCTGGCGCGCATCTACGTGTCGTTCTTCCGGGGCACGCCGCTGCTGGTGCAGCTGTTCGTGATCTATTTCGGCCTGCCGCAGATCGGTATCGAGCTCGACCCGATCCCCGCGTCGCTGATCGGCCTTTCGCTGAACATGGCCGCGTACATCTGCGAAATCCTCCGCGCCGCGATTTCCTCGATAGACCGTGGCCAGTGGGAAGCGGCGGCCAGCATCGGCATGACCCGCACCCAGGCCATGCGCCGGGCGATCCTGCCGCAGGCCTTGCGCACTGCGCTGCCGCCTCTCGGTAACAGCTTCATCTCGCTGGTCAAGGACACCGCCCTGGCGGCGACCATCCAGGTGCCCGAGCTGTTCCGCCAGGCGCAGTTGATCACCGCCCGGACCTTCGAGGTCTTCACCATGTACCTGGCTGTCGCGGTGGTCTACTGGATCCTCTGCAGCATCCTGGCGCACTTCCAGAACCGCATGGAAGCGCGGGTCAACCAGCACGACCAGGAGCACTGAGATGATTGTAGTAGAGGGCCTGACCAAACGGTTCAAGGGCCAGACCGTGCTCAACGGCATCGACCTGACCGTGCAGCCCGGTGAAGTGGTGGCCATCATCGGCCCCAGCGGCTCGGGCAAGACCACCTTCCTGCGCTGCCTGAACCTGCTGGAAACCCCCGATGCCGGGCGTATCCAGATCGGCGACATCACCATCGATGCCGGGCGCCCTTTGGGTGGCCAGCAGAGTGCGATCCGCCGCCTGCGCCAGCAGGCCGGGTTCGTGTTCCAGAACTTCAACCTGTTCCCCCACCGCACCGCCCTGGACAACGTCATCGAAGGGCCGGTGATCGTCAAGAAGACGCCACGCGAACAAGCCATCGAACTGGGCAGGCGCCTGCTGGCCAAGGTCGGCCTGGCGGGCAAGGAAGACGCCTACCCCCGGCGGCTGTCCGGTGGCCAGCAGCAACGGGTGGCCATCGCCCGCGCCCTGGCCATGGAGCCGGAGGTGATCCTCTTCGACGAGCCCACCTCGGCGCTCGACCCCGAACTGGTGGGGGAAGTGTTGGCGACCATCCGCGGCCTGGCCGAGGAGAAACGCACGATGATCATCGTCACCCACGAGATGAGCTTTGCTCGCGACGTGGCCAACCGGGTGATCTTCTTCGACAAGGGTGTGATCGTCGAGCAGGGTGAGGCCAAGGCGCTGTTCGCCAATCCAAAGGAAGAGCGCACCCGGCAGTTCCTGCGCAAGTTCCTCGGGACCGCTGCCGCGCAGGACTGAACTCCAGCGTTGTCCTCTTCGCGGGCAAGCCCCACCTCAAGCCTAGCGCGATCCTTGTGGGAGCGGCCTCGTGTCGCGATAGGGCTGCGCAGCGGCCCCAGGATCTCAGTGTCGATGCAATGATCGCTGGGGCCGCTTTGCGGCCCTATCGCGACACAAGGCCGCTCCCACAAGGGCAAACGTAAACTACGAATTCTCTGTTAGGCAGTTGCTCCCATAGGTTCAGCAAGACACCTGCAGGAGTGGACTTGCACGCGAATGCGTTGGCGCATCCGGAAAAAATCTCGACTTCTATAGATATTCCAAATAGTTAGTTCATAAAACTTTTATAAACGAATAGGGTATATCCACCGGACCACCGGACCAGCAAACGTCTGTCGCCATCAGCTGAGGCGGCACATTCAACTTTGTGAGGTAAGGAATGGTCAGGATCACAATCACCCCAGTGGCCAACGCCAGGGCATTGAGTGCAGCCAAGGAGCGGTACTGATGTCCAGCCAGCCAACTACCCAATTCCACAGCGATATCGACAGCTCGCCCCTGCTGCTGCCGGCCAAAGTGCTGCGCAACGACGAAGAGGCCCTGCAGGCCGCCCGCGAGCTGGCCCAGGTGGCCCGCCAACAGGCCGCCCGCCGTGACCAGCAGCGCAAGCTGCCGTGGGCCGAGATCGAACAGTTCACCCGCAGCGGCCTGGGCAGCATCAGCGTGCCCAAGGCCTTCGGCGGCCCCGAGGTCTCCTACGCCACCATCGCTGAAGTCTTCCGACTGATCAGCGCCGCCGACCCGGCATTGGGGCAGATCCCGCAAAACCAGTTCGGCATTCTCCAACTGGTGCGCCTGACGGCCACCGAAGCACAGCAGGAAGCGATTTTCCGTGCCGTGCTCGACGGCTGGCGCATCGGTAATGCCGGCCCCGAGCGTGGCACCAAGGACACGCTCACGCTCAAGGCCCGCATCACCCGCGACGGCGAGGGCTATCGCATCAGCGGCGAGAAGTTCTATTCCACCGGCGCCCTGTACGCCCACTGGGTGGCGGTCAAGGCCCTGGACGACGAGGGGCGCCAGCGCCTGGCATTCGTTCGCCGGGGCAGCCCGGGGTTGCGCATCGTCGACGACTGGTCCGGCTTCGGCCAGCGCACCACCGCCAGCGGTACCGTGCTGCTCGACCAGGTGCCGGTGGACGCCGACCTGGTCATCGATAACTGGCGCCATCGGGAGCAACCCAGCACCCAGGGTGCGGCCTCGCAACTGATCCAGGCCGCCATCGACGCCGGCATCGCCGAGGCGGCCATCGACGACGCGATCCAGTTCGTGCGTGAGAAATCGCGGCCATGGATCGAGGCCAAGGTCGAGCGCAACAGCGACGACCCCTACGTGATCGCCGACATCGGCCGCCTCAAACTCGACCTGCACGCCGCCGAAGCGCTGCTGCGCAAGGCCGCGAAGGTGCTCGACGAGGTCAACGCCGGGCCCGTCGACGATGCCGCCGCCGCGCGGGCGTCGATCGCCGTGGCTGAAGCCAAGGTGCTCACCACCGAGATCTCGCTGCAGGCCAGCGAGAAACTCTTCGAGCTGGCCGGCAGCCGCGCCAGCCTGGCCGAGTTCAACCTCGACCGGCACTGGCGCAACGCCCGGGTGCACACCCTGCACGACCCGGTGCGCTGGAAGTACCACGCCGTCGGCGCCTACTACCTCAACGGCACCCTGCCTGCCCGCCATTCCTGGATCTGATTCAAGGCCCTTCGCCGTCAAACCGGACCCTACGCGATCCCCGTAGGAGCCGGCTTGCCGGCGAACAGCCCCTGCGGAGAGCACCATGACTGCATCCCTCATCACCAGCGACGCCCAGGCCCTGGCCGTCGCCGAAGAAATCGCCCAATCACTGCGCCACGACAGCGCCGCGCGCGACCGCGAGCGCCGCCTGCCCCACGCCGAACTCGACCACTTCGTGCAGACCGGCCTGTGGGGCATCAGCGTGCCCAAGGCCTACGGCGGCGCCGGCGTATCCAGCGCCACCCTGGCCAAGGTCATCGCCCGCATCGCCCAGGCCGACGCCTCGATCGGACAGATCCCGCAGAACCACTTCTACGCCCTGGAAGTGCTGCGGGTGAACGGCACCCCGGAGCAACAGAAGCGCCTGTACGCAGAAGTGCTCGCCGGCCGCCGCTTCGGCAACGCCCTGGCCGAGATCGGTACCAAGAACGCCCATGAGCGCACCACTCGGCTGACCCGTGACGGCGATCATTTCCGCATCGATGGCCGCAAGTTCTACTGCACCGGCGCCCTCTACGCCCAGCGCATCCCGACCCTGGTGATCGACGAACAAGGGGTTTCACACCTGGCCTTCGTACCCGCCGACACCTCGGGCATCGAGGTGATCGACGACTGGAGCGGCTTCGGTCAGCGCACCACCGGCAGCGGTTCTGTGGTGTTCACCAACGTGTTCGTCCGTGCCGAGGACGTGGTGCCGTTCCAGAGCGCCTTCGATCGCCCGACCACCGTCGGCCCGCTGGCGCAGATCCTCCACGCCGCCATCGACACCGGCATCGCCCGCGCCGCCTTCGAGGACGCCCTGCACTTCGTGCGCACCCGTAGCCGCCCCTGGATCGATTCGGGCCTCGACAAGGCCAGCGACGACCCGCTCACCCTGAAGAGCTTCGGCCACCTGGCGATCCGCCTGCACGCCACCGAGGCCCTGCTGGAGCGCGCCGGCGAGATCCTTGACATCGCCCAGGCCGACAGCAACGTCGAGACCCTGGCCGCCGCCTCAATCGCCGTGGCCGAGGCCCGGGCAATCAGCACCGAGATCTCGCTCGCCGCCGGCACCACTCTGTTCGAGCTGGCCGGCAGCCAGGCCACCCTGGCCGAGCACAACCTCGACCGCCACTGGCGCAACGCTCGGGTGCACACCCTGCACGACCCGGTGCGCTGGAAGTACCACGCCATCGGCAACTACTACCTCAACGACGAGAAGCCACCGCGCCGGGGGACCATCTGATGGCCCGCCAGATCCTGCTCAATGCCTTCAACATGAACTGCATCGGGCACATCAACCATGGCCTGTGGACCCACCCACGGGACACCTCGACCCAGTACAAGACCCTGGAATACTGGACCGACCTCGCCCGCCTGCTGGAGCGCGGGCTGTTCGACGGCCTGTTCATCGCCGACATCGTCGGCACCTACGACGTCTACGGGCAGTCGGTGGACGTGCCGTTGAAAGAGGCCATCCAGCTGCCGGTCAACGACCCGCTGCTGCTCGTCTCGGCCATGGCTGCGGTGACGAAACACCTGGGCTTCGGCCTCACCGCCAACCTGACCTACGAGGCGCCCTACCTGTTCGCCCGGCGCCTCTCCACCCTCGACCACCTGAGCAACGGCCGGGTCGGCTGGAACATCGTCACCGGCTACCTCGACAGCGCCGCCCGGGCCATGGGCCTGGAGCAGCAACCTGAGCACGACCGCCGCTACGACCAGGCCGACGAGTACCTGCAGGTGCTGTACAAGCTGCTCGAAGGCAGCTGGGACGACGACGCCGTGGTCGCCGATCGCGAACAACGCGTGTATGCGCGCCCGGACAAAGTGCACAAGGTCGAGCACCACGGCGAGTTCTACAAGGTCGAGGGCTATCACCTGTGCGAACCCTCGCCCCAGCGCACCCCGGTGCTGTTCCAGGCGGGCAGTTCGGCGCGCGGCCTGGCGTTCGCCGGCAATCACGCCGAGTGCGTGTTCATCAGCGGCCAGGACAAGCCGTCCACCCGCGCCCAGGTCGACAAGGTGCGCGCAGCGGCCAAGGCGGCCGGGCGTGATCCCCAGGCGGTGAAGGTGTTCATGGGCCTCACCGTGATCGTCGCCCCGACCGAGGAGCAGGCCCGCGCCAAGCATGCCGAGTACCTGCGCCACGCCAGTGCCGAGGCAGGCGTGGCGCACTTCGCCAGCTCCACCGGCATCGACTTCTCGCGCTACGAACTGGACGAGCCCATCGGCTTCGCCAAGGGTAACGCCATCCAGTCTGCCACCCGCCAGCTACAGGACAGCGCCTGGACCCGCCGTCGCCTGCTCGAACAGCACGCCCTGGGCGGGCGCTACGTGACCCTGGTCGGCGCCCCGGAACAAGTAGCCGAGCAGTTGATTGCCTGGATCGACGAAACCGGCCTGGATGGCTTCAACCTGGCGCGCACCGTCACCCCGGAGAGCTACGAGGACTTCATCGACCTGGTGATCCCCGAACTGCAGCGCCGCGGCCGCTACAAGACCGCCTACGCCGAGGGCAGCCTGCGCCAGAAGCTGTTCGCCACGCCCCACGCCCACCTGCCCGCCGACCATCCCGGCGCCGCCTACCGCAACCCACCTGTCCCTGCCCCGACTGGAGCCCTGCACCATGCTTGAGAAACTGTTCCGGCCCGTCGCGGCCATCGCCCTGGGCCTCGGCCTGTCCGCCGCCGCCTTCGCCGCCGAGCCACTGAAGATCGGCACCACTGCCGCGTTCGCCATCCCACTGGAAGCCGCCGTGGAAGAGGCCCACAAACAAGGCCTGGAAGTGAAACTGATCGAGTTCAGCGACTGGATCGCACCGAACGTCAGCCTCAACAGCGGCGACATCGACGTGAACTACTTCCAGCACATCCCCTTCCTGGAAAACGCCAAGGCCGCCGCCGGTTTCAACCTGATGCCCTACGCGCCTGGGATCATCAACAACGTCGGCCTCTACTCGAAGAAATACAAAAGCTTCGCCGAACTGCCCGAGGGCGCCAGCGTGGCCATCGCCAACGACCCGATCAACAGCGGCCGCGGCTTGCAACTGCTGGCCAAGGCCGGGCTGATCACCCTCAAGCCGGGCGTCGGCTACAAGGCCACCGAGGATGACATCGTCGCCAACCCGAAGAAGATCAAGATCCTTCAGGTCGAAGCGGTGCAGTTGGTGCGCGCCTATGACGACGCCGACCTGGTCCAGGGCTACCCGGCCTACATCCGCCTGGCCAACAGCTTCGACGCCACTTCGGCACTGCTGTTCGACGGCCTGGAAAACAAGGAATACGTGATCCAGTTCGTGATCCGCCCGCAGGAAAAGAACGACCCGCGCCTGGCCAAGTTCGTCGACATCTACCAGCACTCACCCGCCGTGCGCGCCGCCCTGGACAAGGCCCACGGCAAGCTCTACCAGGCCGGCTGGGAAGGCTGACATGGCCCAGGCCAGCGCCCTCAGGGCGCCCATCCCGCCCGCCGAACCGCACAAGGCCACGGAGCAGGCCCTGCGCCCGGACGTGAACCAGGCCCACGTGCGTTTCATCGGCCTGGGCAAGACCTACCCGGGCCAGGCCCAGCCCGCTTTGCACGGGATCGACCTGAACATCCGCCGCGGCGAGATCTTCGGCATCATCGGCCGCAGCGGCGCTGGCAAGTCGTCGCTGCTGCGCACCATCAACCGCCTGGAGCAACCCAGCCAGGGCCGGGTGCTGATCGACCAGGTGGATATCGCGCCGTTCGACGAGGACCGTCTGGTGGCCCTGCGTCGGCGCATCGGCATGATCTTCCAGCACTTCAACCTGATGTCGGCCAAGACCGTGTGGCAGAACGTCGAGCTACCGCTGAAGGTGGCCGGGGTGGCGAAGGCCGAGCGTCAGCGCAAAGTACGCGAGCTGCTGGAGCTGGTCGGGCTTTCGCAGAAGCAGCACGTCTACCCGGCGCAACTGTCGGGTGGGCAAAAGCAGCGGGTCGGCATCGCCCGGGCACTGGTGCACGACCCTGAGATCCTGTTGTGCGATGAAGCCACTTCGGCGCTGGACCCGGAGACCACCGCCTCGATCCTCGAACTGCTGCGCGACATCAATCGGCGCCTGGGCCTTACTGTGGTGCTGATCACCCACGAGATGGCAGTGATCCGCGATATCTGCCACCGCGTAGTGGTGCTGGAGCGTGGCGAAGTAGTCGAGCAGGGCGAGGTCTGGCAGGTGTTCGGCGCACCGCGCCATGAGGTCACCCGCACGCTGCTGGCGCCATTGCAGACACGTCTCCCCGAGACATTGCAGGCCGGCCTGCGCGCAAGCCCCGCCAGCCGCGACGCGGCCGTGGTGCTCAAGCTCAGCCTGGTCGGCGAGCCGGAACTGAGCGCCCTGTTCGCCGACCTGGGTGGGCGGGTGCGCCTGCTGCAGGGCGGTATCGAGACCATCGGTGAACATGCCCTGGGGCAACTGATCCTGTCCGTGCGCGGCTCGCCGCTGGACACCCGTCAACTGCTGGAGCGCGCCCGTGGCTGGGCTGCGGATGTGGAGGTGCTGGGCCATGTGGATTGATCGCTTGCTACAAGGCCTGCTCGACACCTTGCTGATGGTTGGCGTGTCATCGCTGGTCGCGTTGATAGTCGGCGTGCCGATGGCGGTGCTGCTGGTCACCAGCGACAAGGGCGGGATCTTCGAGGCCCCAACGCTGAACCGGGTGCTGGGCGCCATCATCAACCTGTTCCGCTCGATCCCGTTCCTGATCCTGATGGTCGCGCTGATCCCCTTCACCCGCCTGGTGGTGGGCACCACCTATGGCGTGTGGGCGGCGGTGGTGCCGTTGACCATCGCGGCGACGCCGTTCTTTGCGCGGATTGCCGAGGTGAGCCTGCGGGAGGTGGACCATGGCCTGATCGAGGCGGCGCAGGCCATGGGCTGCCGGCGCTGGCACATCGTCTGGCACGTGCTGCTGCCCGAGGCGCTGCCGGGCATCGTCGGCGGGTTCACCATCACCTTGGTGACGCTGATCAACTCATCGGCCATGGCCGGGGCAATCGGTGCCGGAGGGTTGGGAGATATCGCCTATCGATATGGGTACCAGCGCTTCGACAGCCAGATCATGCTGACCGTGATCGTGATGCTGGTAGCGTTGGTGGCGGTGATCCAGCTGGGCGGGGATCGCCTGGCGAAAGGCTTGAACAAGCGTTGAGCCCTTCGTCGGCAAGCCGGCTCCTACGCCGATAGCGATGCCTCTGTAGGAGCCGGCTTGCCGGCGAACCGCAACACCCTCACCCCCAGTGCAGTTCACCTGCCGGCACCGGCCTGCCAAACCAGTACCCCTGCCCCATCTGGCATTGCTGCTCCAGCAGGAAACGCGCCTGCTCGGCCTGTTCGATCCCCTCGGCGTGCACCTGCATGCCCATGCTGCGCGCCAGGGCGATGATCACCCGCACGATGGCAATGTCATCGTCGTCATGGGGCAACCCGGCAACGAAGCCCTGGTCGATCTTCAGTTTCTGCACCGGCAGGCGCTTGAGCCGCAGCAGCGACGAGTAGCCCGTACCGAAGTCATCGATGGCCAGGTTCAGCCCCAGTTCGCGCAACCGGTGCATCTGCTCCAGCGCCACCTCCGGGTCCTCCATCACTGCGCTCTCGGTGACCTCGAGCTCCAGCAGGGCCGGGTTCAGGCCAGTGTCGTGCAGCACATCGGCCACTTGCCGGTACAGTTCGCGCTGGTTGAACAGCCGGCTGGAGATGTTCACCGCGACGAACTCCAGCACCCGCCCCTCGGCCTGCCACTGCACCATCTGCCGACAGGCCTGCCCCAGCACCCAGGCGTCGATCTCGGCGATCAGCCCGGTACGCTCGGCAATGGGGATGAACTCCCCTGGCGGGACCAGCCCACGCGTGGGGTGCTGCCAGCGTACCAGCGTCTCCACCCCGATCATCCTCGAGGTGAACAGGTCATGCACCGGCTGGAAGAACACCCGCAGCTCTTGCTGCTCCAACGCCCGGCGCAACTCGCCGGCGGTCTCGACCCGCTGCTGGGCATGGGCGGTGAGCTCTTCGGTGTACAACGCGTAGCAGGCCCGGCCATTGCCCTTGGCCTTGAACAGCGCCGAGTCGGCGTTGCGCAGCAGTTGCTCGGCACTCAGCGCATCACTGGGGAACAGGCTTATACCAATGCTGGCGCTGATGAACAGCCGGTTGCCCTCGAAGCCGAACGGCTCTTTCAATTGCTCGATGATGGTCTGCGCCAGCTTGCCGGCCTGTCCGACTTGCTGGCAGTTCTCCGCCAGCACCCCGAACTCGTCGCCGCCCAGGCGTGCCAGGGTCACACCGTTGCCCAGCACTTCACGCAGGCGTTCACCGACCAGCTTGAGCAACTGGTCGCCGATGGTGTGGCCGAGGCCGTCATTGATGCTCTGGAAGTGATCCAGGTCGAGCAGCAGCAGGGCGCAGCCACGCTTGTTGGCCTGGGCTGCGGCCAGGGCCTGCTCGACACGGTCGTTGAATAGCAGGCGGTTGGGCAAACCGGTGAGTGGATCATGGTGGGCGAGGTAGGCCAGTTCCTCTTCCGTGTGCTTGATCGCACTGATATCGCTGAACACCGCCACGTAGTGGCTAAGCTCACCACTATCGTCGCGGATGGCGCAGATCGTCTGCCATTGCGGGTAGATCTCGCCACTTTTGCGGCGGTTCCAGATTTCTCCGCTCCACTCGCCCTTGTCCGCCAACGCGGCGTAGATCTGTTGGTAGAACGGCGCGTCATGGCGGCCCGACTTGAACTTGCTCGGGCGCTGGCCGACCACCTCGTCCTGCTGGTAACCGGTGATGCGCATGAACGCCCGGTTGACGTGCACGATCAGGCCGTTGCGATCGGTCACCAGCACGCCTTCCAGGGTGCTGTCGAACACTGCGGCGGCCATGCGCAGGCGTTCGCGGTCCTCGCTGCGCAGGCGGGCACCGATGCCGATGAAATTGAGCAGACGGGCGCGCGAGACGAAGATCAGCAAGGCACTGAGCAGCACCCAGACCACGACATTGATCTGCCGCCCCACGGTCAGCGCCAGCGGATCCTCGGTCATGCCATGCAGGACCAGCTCGGACAGCGCCAGCCAGAGGATCGAAAGCACCACATAGAGCCCGGCCATGCGCAAGGCGTCGCGAACGGAAACAGACATGTCGGGTGGGTTAGCCCATGGAAAAGGAAGGGGCATTATAGGGGCTGAAACACCCTGTGACTTCCTATCAAAAAGGGCGACTGGTTTTATTTCCCCGCCAAGGGATAATGCGAGCGCTGTTCCCCCTGTGTTTTCGAGGGTCTTCCCCGTTATGTGGTACTACGGTCTGCTCGACTTGTCGGCCTGGCAACTGGTCGCGGTCACCTTGCTGATGACTCACCTGACCATTGTCAGCGTCACCATCTACCTGCACCGCTACTCGGCCCACCGGGCCCTGGAGCTGAACGCGGGCCTCAAGCATTTCTTCCGTTTCTGGCTGTGGCTCACCACCGCGCAGAACACCCGCGAGTGGACCGCCATCCACCGCAAGCACCACGCCAAGTGCGAAACCCCGGACGACCCGCACAGCCCCGTGCACAAGGGCCTGGGCACCGTGCTGCGCAAGGGCGCGGAGCTGTACCGCGAAGAGGCACGCAACGAAGAGACGCTGCGCATCTACGGCAAGAACTGCCCCGATGACTGGATCGAGCGCAACCTCTACACCCGCTACAAGCTCGGCGGCATCGCCCTGATGGCAGTCATCGACCTGCTGCTGTTCGGCACCATCGGCATCACCATCTGGGCTATCCAGATGATGTGGATTCCGTTCTGGGCCGCTGGCGTGGTCAACGGCCTGGGCCACGCGGTGGGCTATCGCAACTTCGAATGCCGCGACGCCGCCACCAACCTGGTGCCCTGGGGCATCATCATTGGTGGCGAAGAGCTGCACAACAACCACCACACCTACCCCAACTCGGCGAAGCTCTCGGTGCGCCGCTGGGAATTCGACATGGGCTGGATGTGGATCCGCCTGCTGAGCCTGCTGCGCCTGGCCAAGGTGCAACGGGTCGCGCCCATCGCCCACCGGGTCGAGGGCAAGGCCTCGCTGGACATGGACACCGCCATGGCCATCCTCAACAACCGCTTCCAGATCATGGCCCAGTACCGCAAGCTGGTGATCGCGCCGCTGGTGAAGCAGGAGCTGGACAAGGTCGACGCGTCGGTACGCCACCGCTTCCGCCGCGCCAAACGCCTGCTCTCGCGCGAAACCAGCCTGCTGCAGGACCGCCATCACGTGCGTATCGAATCGATGCTCGCCCACAGCCAGGCCCTCAAGACCATCTACGAAAAGCGCCTGGCACTGCAGCAGATCTGGGCGCGTACCAGCGCCAACGGCCACGACATGCTCGCCGCCATGAAAGAATGGGTGCACGAGGCGGAAGCCAGCGGCATTCATTCGCTGCGCGACTTCGCCGCCCAGCTCAAAACCTACTCGCTGCGCCCCGCCACGGCCTGACCGCCGTTGATCGGCACGTTCCGCAATGGAACGTGCCGACCGGAACTTACCCTTCGCACACCGCTCAAACTCGACATATCGCCCGCGTGGCGGGCCTGACCGTGGCCGCACGCCTATCGTCGAGAACCGCTCCGTGCTCATGGCCAAAGAACTCCCACCCACGCACACCGGCGCCCCCCGCCCCGAAGCCGCCCAGACCCTGCTGGCCCTGCTCCACGCACAGGGCGAAGTGGCGCGTCTGAGCGAACGTGAGCAGCTGTACAGCTCCCTGCTCGACAGCGTCAACGCGGTGCTGTGGGCGTTCGACTGGGAGACGCGCCAGGTGCTCTACGTCAGCCCCGCCTACGAGCGCATTTTTGGTCGCCCGGCCAGCCTGGTGCTTGCCGACTACAACGAGTGGCGCGACGCGATCTACCCGGACGACCTCGAGTACGCCGAGCGCAGCCTGGCCCAGGTGCTGGTCAAGGGCACCGTGGAAGACCGCGAGTACCGCATCCTCAATGCCGCAGGTGAAGTGCGCTGGATCAGTGACAAGTGCTACATCAACCAACAGCGCGAGGGTGACCAGCGAGTGATCATCGTGGGCATCGCCGAGGACATCACCGAGAAGAAGCGGCTGGAAGGCGAGCTGCAACGCCTGGCCACCACTGATGTATTGACCCAGAGCAGCAACCGCCGGCACTTCTTCGACTGCGCCCAACAAGCCTTCGACAGCGCCCGCGAGGACGGCACGCCGCTAGCCTTCCTGTTACTGGATATCGACGACTTCAAGCAGATCAACGACAGCTACGGCCACCAGGAAGGCGACCAGGTGCTGCAACGCATCGCCGACGCTGGCAAGGCCGTGCTGCGGCGTGGCGACCAGTTCGGGCGCATTGGTGGTGAAGAGTTCGCGGCGGTGTTCCCCGGCTGCACGGCACAGATGGCCGAGCAGATCGCCGAGCGCCTGCAGCGGGAGATCCAGCGCCTGAGTTTCAGCCATGAGCAGCAGACCTACGGCGTGACCGTGAGCCAAGGCCTGACCGGGCTTACCGATGAGGACGAGAAGCTGGACAGCCTGTTCGCTCGAGCGGATGCAGCCATGTATCGGGCCAAGCGCCAGGGCAAGAACCAGATCGTGAAAGGCTGAGCGGATTACCCACGGTTCACGCGCCGCAAGCAGCTCGGTTCACTTCGATGCGGTGGTACTCCACTCATAGTCGATCGGACCGCTACGTGGCCCGGCCAGTATCCCCTCTGGCTCCTTTTCCCGACCTTCCTTGAATGCAACTTCAAGAATGTGCCGTTGCTGGTCTGTAATTCCACCCGCCAGGGCGATGGCCTCGGCAGTGTATCGCTTGATCAATGCAGCCTTCCTCGAGCTTGTCGGATATTGCATGGACACCTCTGATATCTGGACAGTGATTTGTGGAGTAAGCGCCCCTACCGGCATTACGAGACGCCCAGCAGGGTCACGGGAGAAACCAAGCGATAGATACAAGGGTTCAGCGCCCGGATCAGGTTGCTGAACTTCAATTTGCGAGCACCTGAGCATTCTGGCGTACTCAATGACAGCTAACAGCGATAGCGATGCCACCAGCCCCCTCAATGGATTCGTCGGGCCTGGGTTACCCTCCAGCAGAATGATCTTGATGCAGTGGCTGCTCCTTCGAGGACTGGCATAGCAGAGACCGCAAAGCTCGCGGGCAGACCACAACGAGACGTCGAGCCCCTTGAAATCTCGATCAGTCCAACGTGGCACCTCCTCCCAGGGAAAGTGGTGAGTTTGCCTGCCCCAGAGCTGGAGGGCTTCAATAGCACCATGCCCGATAGGTTCGAACCGTACCTTGTCAGCATCAAGCTCTGTACCCGGCGAGCAGGCACCGGTGGAGAATGCTTCGTGAGCGAGCATTCGCGCCTGGGAGCGATAGACCTGATAGCGCAGACCACGGTGCCTGTACGTACTCATCTTCAGCCGCAACCTTCCTGCCATTCCGTTGGTGGAGTGGAGGGAAAGCTACGCCTGGGAGACTTGCCTGGATACGAACAACCGTCTGCAAAGCCTGTAGGACCAATCCCAAGACTGAGTCGCCTACAGCAATGGTCAGATCAAGCCTGACGCTCCTCGTCCGCTTCGGGTGGAGTTTCTGCCAGTGCCGGATCGAGCAAGGCTGCTTCCGCTTCGTCGGTGGTGGCCTGTGCCGCCTGGCGCTCGGCCTCCTCACGCGCCACCGCCTCCGGGTCCACCTTGCGCAGCCGCGTCAGTTCCGGCAACCCGAGCTTGAGCAGCCGCGCCGTCTTGCTGCTGGCGACTTTCTCCAGCCCCTCGCTTGGCCGCAACCGCGCCAATTGCCCGGCCAGGTTCATGGCCAGGATCTCACGCGAGTACACACCACCCCCCAACTGATACACCGAAGCGATCAGCTCACGCAGGTTGAGTGGCAGGCGCCAGCGGGTACGCAGGGCCGAACCGAAGGGCGCGCCAAATTCGTTGAGCGACAGCTCCACCTGGTCCTCGTCCAGCTCGCCGCCGGCCAGGCGCCATTCCTGCAGGGTACGCAGGACGGCCAGGTCGCCCAGGCAATGCAACAGACCAGCGCAGTAGCAAAGGCCCTCGTCCACCTCGACCATGCGCGCCAGGGTGCGGGCGTAATCCGCGGTGTGCAGGGAAAGGTTCCAGTAATGCGTGGCGTAGCGGGCCAGCAACGGGTCACTCAATCGCGCGCTGCGCTTGAGCGTAAGGCCAAGGATAAGGTTCATGCTCTGGGTGCTGCCTAGCTTGTTCAAAGCCTGCAGCAAGGTCTGCACCGGCGACTCGCTGTGCAGCGCGGCACTGTTCGCGGCGGCAATGAGCACGCCGGTGATCTGCGGGTCATCACGCACCTCTTCCTCCAGCACCCGCAGGTTCAGACCCTGGGGGTTGAGGGCACGCTTGATCGCCACCTGCACATCGGCGAACAAGGGGCCGCCATCGGCCGTGGCGCGACGTTGCTCCAGGAAGGCCGGCAGCTGGACACCGGGCTGCAGCGGTGGCACCGGGCAGGCGATCTGCTCGCCCACCTCCAGCAGCAGGTTTTCCAGGCGCTTGCGCAGGTTGTCCAGGTCGAGCGGCTTGCTCAGGTAGGCGGTGGGGTGCAGCGGCAGCGCCTCGCGCACACTGGCACTGTCGGTGCGCTCACTCATGAGGATGAACGGCAGGCCAGGCTGGCCGCCTTTGCCGCGTACTTTACGCAGCAGGTCGAGGCCATCGAGCCCGGACAGTTCACGGGCCGCAATGATCAGGTCAGGCTTGGCGGACAACGCACTCAGCGCCTGGGAACCATCGGCGCAGACCTGCAGCCGGGCATCGCAGCGCACGCTGAGCAGCATTTCTCGGAGCATGTCACGCACCCAGGGGTCGCCTTCGGCGATCAGCACGCAAGGGGGGACGGGATCGGCAGCGCTCATGGGCTTTTCTCCAGGCAATGACGCGCGTTCCTTCGCAGCTTCCTCGGAATCCTCGTACAACCTTAGCGCCTGATGCCCACAAGCGGCATAAAAAAAACCCGCCTAGGCGGGTTTTTTTCTGAAGCGTGTCACATTTTTCAGGCCAGCTCAGCGAAGCACTCTTCGATGATTGCCAGGCCTTTGTCCAGCAGTGCGTCTTCGGCGGTCAGCGGCACCAGGATGCGCAGGACGTTGCCGTAGGTACCGCAGGACAGCAGGATCAGGCCCTTGTCGCGCGCCTTGGCCACGACCTGTGCAACGGCAGCGGCGTTCGGGGTGTGGGTGCCTTTCTCGAAGACTTCCACCGCGATCATCGAACCCAGACCACGGACGTCGCCGATGATCGGGTGCTTGGCCTGGATCTGCTTGAGGCCAGCGGTCAGACGCTCGCCAACAGCCTGGCTACGCTCCAGCAGCTTCTCTTCCTCGAACACTTCGATCACGGCCAGGGCCGCGGCGCAGGCGATCGGCGAACCGGCATAGGTGCCGCCCAGGCCGCCCGGGGCGATGGCGTCCATGTACTCGGCCTTGCCGCACACACCGGCCAGCGGGAAGCCGCCGGCGATGGACTTGGCGAAGGTGGTCAGGTCAGGCGCGACGCCCATCTGCTCCATGGCGAAGAAGGTGCCGGTACGGCCAGCGCCGGTCTGCACTTCGTCGGCGATCAGCAGGATGCCGTGCTGGTCGCACAGGGCGCGCAGGCGCTTCATCAGTTCTTTCGGCGCTGGCAGGAAGCCGCCTTCGCCTTGTACTGGCTCAAGGATGATCGCGGCGATATCGCGCGGCTCGGCGTCGTTCTTGAAGATGCGCTCGACCGAGGCGATGGCGTCATCGACGCTGATACCGTGCAGTTCGCTCGGGAACAGGGCGCGGAAGATGCCACCTGGCATCAGGCCCATGCCCGCGGAGTACGGTACGACCTTACCGGTCAGGCCCAGGGTCATCATGGTGCGGCCGTGGTAGCCGCCGGTGAAGGCGATCACGCCAGCACGGCCAGTGGCGGCACGGGCGATCTTCACGGCGTTTTCAACGGCTTCGGAGCCGGTGGTGACCAGCAGGGTCTTCTTGGCGAAGTCGCCTGGTACACGGGCGTTGATCTTTTCGCACAGCTCGACGTACGGCTCATAGGCCAGCACCTGGAAGCAGGTGTGGCTGACCTTGGTCAGCTGCTCTTGCACAGCCGCGACCACTTTCGGGTGCAGGTGGCCGGTGTTCAGTACCGCGATGCCGCCGGCGAAGTCGATCAGTTCGCGGCCTTCAACGTCGATCACCGTCGAGTTCTTCGCAGTATCAACGAAGATCGGGTGAATTTGACCGACGCCACGTGGGACGGCGGCGACACGGCGTTGCATCAGGGATTCGTTGGTCTTGCTCATAGTGCCCTCAATTGCGCCGGTTCTGCGGCGCTTTTATTCGGGGGTGGCTGGACGCAAACGTGCACAGTATTCGTTGATCGACTGTCACGCCTGCCCTGGCCACCAGGTACCGCTATGTCAAAAAGGCCAGCGAGACGTCGCTCTCGCGCCCCGCTGGCAGAGGTAAAACCGTTTACCTGGCGATCAGACGCTGATGCACAGGTATTTGATCTCGAGGTAGTCCTCGATACCGTACTTGGAACCTTCACGGCCCAGGCCCGAGGCCTTGATGCCACCGAACGGCGCGACTTCGTTGGAGATCAGGCCGGTGTTGATACCGACCATGCCGTACTCCAGGGCCTCGGCGACGCGGAACACGCGGCTCATGTCACGGGCGTAGAAGTACGAGGCCAGGCCGAACTCGGTGTCGTTGGACATGGCGATGACTTCGGCCTCGTCCTTGAAGCGGAACAGCGGCGCCAGCGGGCCGAAAGTCTCTTCCTTGGCCACGGCAGCGGTTTTCGGTACGTCGACCAGGATGGTCGGCTCGAAGAAGTTGCCTTCGATGATCTTGCCGCCGGACAGCACCTTGGCGCCTTTCGAAACGGCGTCCTCGATGTGCTCCTGGACCTTGGCGACAGCCTTGCCGTCGATCAGCGGGCCAGTGGTGGTGCCTTCTTCCAGGCCGTTACCGATCTTCAGCTTGGCGACCGCAGCCTTGAGCTTCTCGGCGAACGCGTCGTAGACACCGTCCTGCACGTAGATACGGTTGGCGCAGACGCAGGTTTGGCCGTTGTTGCGGTACTTGGAGATGATCGCGCCCTCGACCGCCTTGTCCAGGTCGGCGTCGTCGAACACGATGAACGGCGCGTTGCCGCCCAGCTCCAGGGAAACCTTCTTGATGTCCTTGGCGCACTCTTCCATCAGCTGGCGACCGATTTCGGTCGAGCCGGTGAAGGACAGCTTGCGTACCAGGGAGTTGCCGGTCAGTTCGCTGCCGACTTCGCCGGCGCTGCCAGTGATCACGCTCAGCACACCAGCCGGGATGCCGGCACGGGTAGCCAGCTCGACCAGGGCCAGGGCGGAGTAAGGTGTCTGCGAAGCGGGCTTGAGCACCATGGTGCAACCAGCGGCCAGGGCCGGGCCGGCTTTACGGGTGATCATCGCGGCCGGGAAGTTCCACGGGGTGATGGCGGCGGTGACACCGATCGGCTGCTTGATGACGATCAGGCGCTTGTCGGGCTGGTGGCCAGGGATGACGTCACCGTACACACGCTTGGCTTCTTCGGCGAACCACTCGATGAACGAGGCGGCGTAGGCGATCTCGCCCTTGGCTTCGGCCAGTGGCTTGCCTTGCTCGGTGGTCATCAGGCGGGCCAGGTCGTCCTGGTGCTCGATCATCAGCTCGAACCAGCGACGCAGCTTGCCGGCACGCTCTTTGGCAGTCAGTGCGCGCCAGGCCGGCAGGGCCTTGTCGGCGGCCTCGATGGCGCGGCGGGTCTCGGCGGCGCCCATCTTCGGCACGGTGCCGATCACGTCGCCGGTGGCCGGGTTGGTCACCTTGATGGTCTGACCGCTGTCCGCATCCAGCCATTCACCGTTGATGAAGGCCTGCTGGCGGAACAACTGAGCGTCTTTGAGCTGCATGTCGGCTTCCCTTTACTGCGAATTATTGATTGTTGAAAAGGCGCCCCCAAAAGGGGGCGGCCGTCAGAAATTCGTGCACCAGGGTGTTCGACGCCTGGGTGCTGAGCGTTTGAAATCTCAAACGGAATGCTAAGCGGGGGTTGGGGTGTTGGACAATAGGCTGTTCGAAAAAAAGAACGAATGGTTGAACACCCTGTCCGAAATTCGCGTCGCCCCTTTCGCGGGCAAACCCGCTCCTACAGGATCGGCGGGGAACCTGTAGGAGCGGGTTTAGCCGCGAAGAGGCCGGTACAGGTTAGCCGATAACCTGTCGGAGGAAAGATTGAGTCAGAACGCCTTGTCGAGGTCGATCACCAGCGCGCGGTATCCCACGCTGCCAGGCTGGCGACTGTGCACTTTCAGCTCCACCGCCACCTCCTGGGTACCACGACGCACTTCATTGAGCACGGTGGTGGTCAGCTTTTCCGGCGTCAGGTAGTTCACCGAAGCCGAATAGATGAACTGGGTATCGGTATCCGCCCGGTATGCCACCACCGAGGTGATCGGGCTGTACCACTCGTCCCCGCGCTCCTTGCCGTACTGCCACACCTGCTCGACCGTGCCCTTGGCCTCGTCGATCCGGTATTCCACCGCCCGGCTGTAGTTGCCGGTCAGTTTCGTAGGCCCGAAGTCGCGCCCCCACCCGTTGTCGAACACGTTCAGCGTGCCACGCCCGGTCAGCCAGGCGGTGTGCTGGGTCCAGGACCACTCGAAGCCCTCGCCTGCCGGTTTGAGTACCTTGTCCTGCAGGCGTGCCGGCCAACCTTGCGGCGCGGCGAGGATCCACTTCACCTGCTTGTCGCGGCCGATCTTCACCACCCCCTGATGACGAGCTGAAACGATGATGCTGTCGTCATCGGCGTCGTAGTCGATGGCATTGACGTGGGCCCAGTTGCGCCCGGTGCCGACGCCGGGGGTATCACCGAACGGCAGGTTGCCTTCGGCCAGCTCGTTGGCCAGACGCTCGTCCTGTCTCTGCACGCCCTCTGGCAGCTGGACCGCCGCCTTGCCGAGGGTCTCCAGCAGCTCGCCGCGATACGGGTCGAGGATCTGGTTCAGGTCCCAGAAGTCCAGCACGTCACCCGCTTCGTTGACCTCGATGATGTGGTCGCGGATGGAGCGCACGCGCTTGCCGTCGGGGCGGCGGTAGTCACTGGTGCCCACCCGCAGCAGGTAGGTGCCGTTTACCGTCTCGCGGATCTCATGGGAGAAGTCGGCGAACTTGTCCGGCAGGCTGCGTTGCCACACCTGCCGGCCAAGCAGGTCGTACTTGGAATACGTCTGGCCCTGGCCCCAGATCAGCTTGCCGTCGCGCGTCTGGTGGAAACCCATGGTACCGCCCAGGCCGTCGCGGCGATTGGCGTCGTGGATCTGCTCGATATCCAGGTACCAGCGCACGTCGCCATTGCTGTCGGCGATCCAGTTGTTGCCCACCGAGTCCCACTCGGCGGCGCCACCCAGGCCGTTCCATTTGAAGGCACGGCCACCGGGGATTTCGGCCAGCAGGTGGTTGAACAGGTACAGGCGCTTTTCGAAACCGGGAGCGACCTTGATCGGCTCCACCTCGGGCAATGCCGCAGTCTGTTTCGCCACCACCGGCAGGCGCACGGCCGGGGCGTAGATCTCGTAACGCTGGCGGACACGCTTACCGTCGAGCTTGTAGCTGACCTCGATCTGGTTGACGTGGTCCGGATAGAGGCCGAACACCGGGATACCCCCGTAGGTCCACAGTGAGCGGTCGGAGACGTCATAGGTGATGTCGACACCGCGCTCGCCCCGGCCCAGCACCCGCACATGGGCACTGGCGATGGCACGACCGCCGTCGCGGATGATCGCGGTCAACGGCGCCAGGCGGTAGGGGTTGACCACCACGTCGCCCAGCAGGGCTTCGTCGCGATCCGGCACCTTGGCGGTGAGGCAGGCACCTTCGGGCAGTTCATGGGGTTGGGTCTTGGCATTCATGGCAAAGCTCCTTGTGCTCAGAAGTCGTAACGGGCGGTGGCGCCTACGGTGCGCGGGGTGCCTAGCACGCCGGCATAACCGCCGTTGGCGGAGTTCCACAGGCTGGTGAAATAGGTCTTGTCGCCGGCGTTCTTCACCCACAACGACAGGTCAAGCACGCCGTCGCCCTGGTCCAGGCGTACCCCGGTGGACAGGTTGACGATGCCGTAGCTGGGGATCTGGCCGTAGTCGGAGTCGTCGATGGTGCCCACCGCCTTGGAGCGGAAGGCGTAGCTGGCGGTGACGTAAGGCTCGATGCGCTCGGCCAGCGGCCATTGGTACTGGCCGTTGATATTGGCGATGTACTTGGAGGCACCCACCACTTGGTGGCCGGACAGGTCGCAGGTGGCCGCAGGGTTGGCCAGGCTCACCTCGGGCGGGCACGGCGCGTCCTTGTAGTCGGTGTAGCGCACGTCGTTCCATGACCCGTTGAAGTTCACCGTCAGGCCACGGACCGGCAAGGCCGTGGCCTCGAACTCCAGGCCACGCGAACGCACGCTGCCGGCGTTGGCCAGGTACTGCACGCGGTTGGCTTCGTCGTAGACGTTGGCCTGGTAGCCGTGCACTTCGGTCCAGAACAGGTTGGTGTTGAGCTGCAGGCGGTTATCGAACAGCGTGCTCTTGAGCCCAAGCTCGGCATTGTTGGCGCGCTCGGTGCCCACCAGCAACGAATCGGTACCCAGCCTTGGAGCCGCGCCGACCGTGAGGTTGACGCCCCCGGACTTCTCGCCGTGGGACAGGCTGGCATAGCCCAGCAGGTCATCGGTGAAGCGGTAGCTGAGGCTGAGCAGGCCGGACGGGGCGAAGCTGTACTGGTTGAGGTCGCCCGAATCGTAGGCGCCCACCCGGCCCTGTCGGGCCGTAGCCGCGGTACCGGTTACTGCAGCGCCGCCGTACGGCGCATCGCGGGTGACCCAGGCACTCTTTTCTTCGTAGGTGCCACGCACCCCGGCGGTGAAGTCCAGGCGTTCGGTCAGGTGCCAGGTGCCTTGGGCGAACAGCGCATAGCTGTCGGTGTCGATGTGGCCATTGCCGATGGTGTTCACATTGGCCAGGGCACCGGCCGGGGTCAGGTTCCAGATATCGGCCTGAGGCCCGTAGTAAGTGAACGATTTGTTGTCCAGGTCCTGCTTGAAGTAGTACGCGCCCAGCACGTAGTCGAAGAAGCCACCGGTGGGCGAGGCCAGGCGGATTTCCTGCGAGTACTGCTTGTCCCGCACCGACACCCCGGCGCTGTAGAACACCGGCACATTGAGGCCGTCGTCGTTGCGCGGGGTGAAGTCCCACCAGCGGTAGGCGCTGATGGAGGTGAGGGTGAAGTCGTTGGGCAGCGTCCAGTTGGCCTCCACCGAGGTACCGCCCTGAAACACTTTCACCATTTGGTCGGCGTCGAAGTTGACCTTGCGGTCCTTGCCCGACACCAGGGTCGCCCCGGCCTGGGCGGCCAGGCTTTCGTAGCGGTTCACGCCATTGAGGGTCGGGCCGGTGCTGTAGAGGCTGAGGATGCCATTGTCGGAGTTCTCTTCGTTGTATTCGCCGATCCAGCGCAGGTTGAAGGTTTCGCTGGGCTTGAACAGCAACTGCGTGCGAAAGCCCTGGCGCTTGCCGCCGTTGAGGTCGTGGCCGTCGTGGAGGTTCTTCACATAGCCGTCGTCTTCGGTGTGGTAGGCACTGATGCGCCCGGCAAGGGTGTCGGTGAACGGGCCGGAGAAGCTGCCCTGGGTCTGCCAGTAGCCATCTTCGCCCAGGGAAGACTGCACGCTGCCCTCCTGGTGGAAAGTCGGTTTGCGCGTGGTGATGTTCAGCACCCCGGCGGTAGTGTTCTTGCCGAACAGCGTGCCCTGCGGGCCGCGCAGCACTTCCAGCTGCTCGACATCGAGCAGGTCGAACACCGCCATGCCCGGGCGCCCCAGGTAGACGTTGTCCAGGTACACACCGACGCTGCCCTCCAGGCCATCGCTGGCCGGGTTGTTGCCCAGGCCACGGATGGAAATGCTCGACTGGCGGGCATGCACGTAGGACACGTTGGTGCTCGGCACCAGTTGCTGCAGGTCCTGCACCCGGTAGATGCGTTGGGTTTCCAGGGTTTCGCTGCTCAGCACGCTGATCGGCGTGGGCACGCTCTGGGCGGTTTCCTCACGGCGCCGGGCATTGACGGTAACGGTTCCGAGCTTGGCTTCCTGCTCCACGGCGGGCGCTGGTCTGGGTTCCTCGGCAAAACTGCTACCGGTAGCGGCCAGCAGCACACCGGCTGCCAACGGTTGCAGGGCAAACAACGACACGCGCGCGGGCCAACGGGAAAGTCGGGACATGCAAATGCTCCTTGAGGCATGGGCCCTGGCGAGCATTTCCGTTGGCGGAACCGAATCGCGGTCAGATGGGCTTATATTCTTTTAAGAGATATAAATATTTTTAATTCATATTTTGTGGAATAAGTAAGTCCCTTTATAAGGTTCCCAACCCTTCCCAGCAATTGCATTCCACCGAAAGTTTCCATGTAGAAAATGCATATCGACCTGCGCCAACTCCGCCACTTCATCGCCCTTGTCGAGCACCGCAGCTTCGTGGCCGCGGCGGCCGCGGTGAACCTTTCGCAATCGGCCTTCAGCCGCAGCATCCAGACGCTGGAACACAACGTCGGCTGCCGCCTGGTCGACCGCGCCAGCAAGGAGCTGGCGCCGACCCGCCAGGGGCTGCTGGTGCTGGAGCATGCGCGGCGGCTGGTGCACGGGGCGCATAACCTGGCCAACGAGATCAACCAGTTCAATGGCGCGACCACGGGCGTGGTGCGCTTCGGTTCGGGGCCGGCACCGGCAGGCGGGTTGGTACCCCGTGCGGTGGCGCGATTCGTTGCCGAGTACCCGGCGGCGCGCACTTGCTTCCAGGTGGATAACTGGCAGGCGCTGAACCGGCGATTGATTGCCGAGGAAATCGAGTTCTTCGTGGCCGACACCCGCCAGTTCGAGGCCGACCCGGATTACCAGGTGCTCAAATTCAAGCCACAACGCTGGCACTTCTGCTGCCGCCAGGGGCATCCGCTGACCGAACGGGCCGAAGTGCGGGCGCGGGACCTGTTCGACTACCCGCTGGCCACCACGTTTCGCCCGCCGAACATCCGCAAGATCCTCAGCGACCTCAGCGGGCGGCAGGACTTTCTGCCCAGCGTGGAATGCGAGCATGGCTATGCCCTGCTCAATGTGGTGCTGCACTCGGACACCATCGGCATCGCTTGCAGCGCGAACCTGCGGCCGTATCAGGGGGAGCGGGGGTTGGTGGCGCTAGAGTTGGCGGACTTGGCGCCGGAGCAGGAAGAGGCGTTCTACACGCGCTATGGCGTGGTGAGCCGGGTGGGGTATGGGTTGTCGGCATTGGCGCAGGGGTTGGTCAGGCAGCTGGTGGCCTGTGATACCGAGTTGTGACGGGTTCGCCGGCAAGCCGGCTCCTACGGGATGGTCGTAGGAGCCGGCTTGCCGGCGAACCTAGGTCAGCCTTTACGCGTGGTCCGGCTCACTTGCCCATCCACCCCGACCGGCACCTCGCCTGCCAAAGTCACCCGGCGCACGATGCGTGGCTGGGTACCGTAGTCGTCCACCGCGTAATGCTGCGTCGCGCGGTTATCCCAGATCGCCACGTCCCCCGCCTGCCAGCGCCAGCGCACAGTGTTCTCCAGGCGTGTCACGTGCCCTTGCAGCAGCGCGAACAGGTGCTGTGAATCGGCCAGCGAATAACCCTTGATGCGTTTGACGAAGTGCCCCAACTGCAATGCTCGCTCGCCGCTGATGGGGTGTACCCGCACCACCGGGTGCTCGGTCTCGTACACCGTCGAGGTGAACACCTTGCGGTAGCGCTCGAGCTTGGCCGGGTCGACGTCTGGCTTGACGCTGGCATAGTCGTACTCATTGCTGTGCACTGCCCACAACGTGTCGGCCAGCACCCGCAGCGGCTCGGGCAGCTCCTGGTACGCGGCGGCGGTGTTGGCCCAGACGGTGTCGCCGCCCGATGCCGGCGCGACCACGCTACGGAGGATCGACGCCTTGGGGTAGGCATCGACGAACGTCACGTCGGTGTGCCAGGAGTTGGCCCGCTGGCCTTCGGCGCCATCGAGCTGAAGCAGATAACTCGTGCCGTCGACCACCGGTACGGTGGGGTGGGCGATGGGCTCGCCAAGCAACTGAGCGAAGGCCTCCTGGCCTTGGTCGTCGAGGTGCTCCTGGGCGCGGAAGAAGATCACCTTGTACTGCACCAGCGCGGCCTGGATGGCGTCGATGGTTTCCGGGGCCAGGTCGGCGGACAGCTTGATACCACGGATCTCGGCACCGATCCTCCCGGCAACGGGCTGGATGTCGAGTTCGAGGGCTTGCGGCGCGGTGGCCAGTGCGGCGTTGCTCATGGTCGTGCTCCTCACGGTTTCTTGTCGGGGTTCGGGTTCAGCGGGCGGCCTGGGTGGCCTGGTCCTGTTGCAAGGCGGCTTCGAGGAAGCGTGGCTCGATCCAGTCGGCGACCTGGAAGCCACGGCGGATCAGGCGCTCCCTGGCGGCCAGGTCCACACCCTGCTGCAGCAGGCCGACGAATTCGGCGTCCAGGCGTGGGTCGAAGTAGCGGGCCAGGTTTTCCTGGGCCAGGTCGTCGCGCAGGATCGCCCGTGGCCAGTTGGCCTGGGTCGATACCAGGTCCACGTAGGCGTCTCGGTTCTGTTCGTTCTGCAACCACTTCACCGCCTGCTGCTGGGCGGTGACCAGGCGCTGCACCAGGTCGGGGTGCTGGCGGATGAACTCGCCGGTGCCGATCAGCACGGACTGGGTACCACCGGCACCCTTGAGGTCGCGGGAGTTGACCGGCAACTCGACCAGGCCACGCTCACGCAGCGACAGCAGGTTGGAAAGCCCCCAGGTGGCGTCGATCTGCTTGGCCGCCAAGGCGGCGTTGGCGGCGTTGAAGTCCAGGTTGATCACCTTCAGCTCACGCTCGGACAAGCCCTGGCTGGCCAAGGCGCTGGCGAACGACAGCTGGTTGGCGGTGCCGCGGAATACCGCCACGCGCTTGCCCTTCAGATCCTGCAGGCTGTGAATGCCTGAGCCAGGTACCACGCCCAGGTAACTCTTCACCCCACGCACGCCGGCAGACAGCACGCGGGTGTCCAGGCCATTGGCCTTGCCGATGATCGCCGCCAGGTCACCCAGGTAGGCGAAGTCGGCCTGGCCGTTGGCCAAGGCTTCGTTGACCACGGGTCCCGCCCCCTTGAAGAAGTGCCAGTCGATGCGGATGCCGTCCTTGGCAAACTCCTTCTCCAGCAGTTGCTGGTCGCGCAGTACATCGACCACACCGCCGGCGCTGGGCTTGCTGCCGGCGCTCAGGTCCGGGACGGCGATACGGATCGACTCGGGCTGGGCAGCATGGGCCGCCAACGGCAAGGCACTTAGCAGGCCGGCCAGCAAGGGGGTGAGCAGGTGGCGTAATCGGGTTTTCATGGCGAGGCTCCTGGGCAGGCTGCCACCGGCGATGGCCGGCGCTTTGGCCAGAAGCTAGGCAGGTCGCGTTAGAACCTACAAAGATCAAAACTTCATTTTTTAGTAACCAGAAGACATAAACCAGACGTCATGCGGGCCGGCGGATGGCTTGCAGTACGCGCATGGAAAATATGAGGAAAACGCAATGGCTTGGGGCTTTCGCATGCAACGGGCGCATGCTCTTATCTCTTGAATATCGTTTGTAAGAATTTTTAATTCCATAAGCGAATAAACAAGGATTGGTTTGAGAGGTGCCTTGATGAGCGAAGTCTTGAGCGTAGGCCAGCGCCGTCGATTGGGGCCGCTACGCAGCCCTTTCGCGGCACAAGGCCGCTCCTACGTACCGTGGATTGTGCCGTTGGCGGTGGTGGCACTGTGGATCATCGCCAGCCATGAGCACTGGATGAGCGAGCAGATCCTGCCCGCACCGTCACTGGTCTGGCAGAGCGCCCTGGAATTCGGCTCCGGGGAGCTCTGGGGCCACCTGTGGATAAGTGTGCGAAGGCTGACCTGGGGGCTGCTGGCGGGAATCGGCGGCGGGTTGCTGCTGGGGACCTGGCTGGGTGCGTCGCACAGAGCGCGGACGCTGGTGCTGCCGACCTTCATCGCCCTGGCGCAGATCCCGACCCTGGCCTGGATCCCGCTGTTCATGCTGTTCTTCGGCATCGGCGAGTGGCTCAAGCTGGTGGTGCTGGTCAAGGCCGTGGTGGTGCCGGTCACCCTGCACACCCTGGTCGGCGTGCGCGACGCCCAGCCCAAGCTGCGCGAAGCCGCCGCCACCCTGCGCCTGCCCGTCCACCTGGTGTTCCTGCGCCTGCTGCTGCCGGCCGCCCTGCCGGCATTCCTCGCAGGGGTTCGCCTGGCCCTGGCGACCGGCTGGACTTCCTTGCTGGCAGTAGAGCTGCTGGCCTCCAGCGAAGGCATCGGCTACCTGATGGTCTGGGGCCGACAGTTGTTCATGCTCGACCTGGTGTTCCTCTGCATCCTGGTGGTCGGCCTGGTCGGCGCGTTGATGGATCGCGGTTTCTCGCGGCTTGAACACAGCCTGCTGTTCTGGCCACAACCGGCCACGGGTGAGCAGGCGCGTGGCACCGTCACGAACAACTGGCAGAGCCTGCTGCTGCCTGCGGCGGTGCTGGTGGTGTGGCAGGCGGCCAACAGCTTCGGTTGGGTCGATGCGAACATCCTCAGCTCACCGCTGGACGTGCTGCGCAGCCTGTACACCGGGCTGCTGGACGGGTCGCTGCCCGAGGCCTTGCGCCTGAGCCTGCAGCGCACCCTGGCCGGATTGCTGCTCGGCGGCGGCGCAGGGTTTGTCCTGGGTTTGCTGCTGGGCCTGTCGCACAGCAGCGAACGCCTGCTCGGCCCCAGCCTGTCGGCGTTGCGCCAGGTGGCGCTGTTTGCCTGGGTACCATTGCTCACCGCCTGGTTCGGCCTGGGCGAAGGCGCCAAGCTGGTGTTCGTCGGGCTGGCGGCGTTCTTCCCACTGCTGATCGCCACCCAGCGCGGCATCGCCAGCCTCTCGCCGCAACTCGGCGAGGCGGCGCAGGCCCTGCGCCTGGGCCTGCCCCACCGCCTGCGCCTGCTGGTGCTGCCCGGCGCCGCCCCGGCCATCTTCGCCGGCCTGCGCCTGGCGCTGATCTATGCCTGGCTCGGCACCATCGGCGCCGAATATTTCATGCCCTCGGACGGCGGCATCGCCAGCCTGATGATCGGCGCCCAGCAGTTGTTCCGCATGGACCAGGTGATGGCTGCCATGGTCCTGATCGGCCTGGTCGGCGCCCTGCTCGGCCACCTCGGCCAACGCCTCGAATCGCGCGCCACGCGCTGGAGATCCGCATGAATGCCTTCATAGCCCCGGCCCTGCACGCGGCCAACCAACCCGACGCAACACCGCCCCTGGTCAGCTTCGAAGGGGTCGGCAAGACCTTCAGCGTCGACGGCCAGGCCTTCGAAGCCATCCGCGACTTCAACCTGGCGATCGACGAGGGCGAGTTCATCGCCATCGTCGGTGCATCGGGGTGCGGCAAGTCCACCCTGCTGCGCCTGCTGGTGGGGCTGGACAGCGACTACAGCGGCAGCATCCGGGTCGACGGCCAGCCGGTCACCGGCATCGGTGGCGAGCGGGGCATCGTGTTCCAGGAGCACCGCCTGTTCCCTTGGCTGACCGTCGAGCAGAACATTGCCCTGGGCCTGGTCAACGAACGCCTCACCCAGGGTGAGCGCGCCCGGCGCGTGCATGAATACGTGCAACTGGTGGGGCTGGTGGGTTTCGAGTCGGCCTACCCGCACCAGTTGTCCGGCGGCATGGCGCAGCGCGTGGCCATCGCCCGCGGCTTGGTGGCCAGCCCGCGGATCCTGTTGCTGGACGAGCCATTCGGCGCGCTTGACGCGTTAACCCGCCAGCAACTGCAGGACGAGTTGCTGGCCATACGCGAGCGCTCGGGCATCACCACCCTGCTGGTGACCCATGACGCCGAAGAGGCCACCTACCTCGCCGACCGGGTGGTGGTGCTGGAGCCACGCCCCGGGCGGATCAAGGCCGTGGTGCCGATCGACCTCCCGCATCCACGCCGGCGTACCGGCGTGGCGTTGCATGGGCTGAGGGAGAAGGTCCTGCACCAGATCACCGGTGGCCAGGCCTATGTCAAGCCAGCGCCCTTGCGGGTGGAGGGGCTGCGGCCTGAACTCATCGCGCTGTAAGGGTCAGCGCCACTGCGCAGCCGGGAAAAACCGCTCGACCCAGGGGGCATACCCCACCTGCTCGGCGTAGGTCACGCGCTCGAATAGCTGGCCGCCGCGCAGATCGAAGGCCGGTGCTCCTGCCGGCCGTGGCGCCTCACGAAGCCTGACCTTGAGGAATCGGTAGTGCTCGCCCTGCACGTCACTGATGTCATCGATCAGGAAGGTACGGCCAGGGGTGAACAGCACTTCTGCTTCCTGCCAGTTCAGCGACAACGGGGCCACCGGTTTCCCGCTGAGCCGCTCGCTGCCGACCAGCTCGTAGAGCACCGTGTTTTCATCGAAATGCCCCGCGACTTGCGCAAGCGGAAGATCGACCGCGTCCTTGGGCAGCATGAAGCGGCGTGGAATGTAGGGGTTCTCGGTAAATGAGGTGAGGTCGGTCGAAACCAGCACATCACCGACCTTGATCTTCCCTTCACGGTAGCGTGCACCCAGCGAGACACGCTCCCCCCGCCCGCCGCGCCAGAGCAGCGAAGCCTGGCTGCCAGGCAGTTGCTCCAGCGAATCGGCCAGC
The DNA here is from genome assembly GCF_000026105.1 of Pseudomonas entomophila L48. Taxonomy (NCBI): domain Bacteria; kingdom Pseudomonadati; phylum Pseudomonadota; class Gammaproteobacteria; order Pseudomonadales; family Pseudomonadaceae; genus Pseudomonas; species Pseudomonas entomophila. Next base: position 186,833 of record NC_008027.1, on the reverse strand, counting down.
GTGTTGACGAAGTCGTTCAGCTCCCCGTCGGCAAAGCCCTGCAAGCGGGTGCGATCGCCCCTGAACAGGTCGTTCACCTTGGCCATGTGGCTGCTGTACTCCATGGCCAGGTCGTTATGCAGCGCGCCTTCCTGCCTGAAGGTGTAGAAGCGCTCGCCGTTCACATCGACATAGTGGTGCCCATAGGTGTCGGCCGGTGCCATATTCCCCGTGTACTCCGGCAGGCCGGCAGCCTCCAGCAGGCGGGCCTGGCGATCGAGCAAGGCCTGGGACAACCGTTGCCCAAGTACCCTGTCAGGCTCCATGTAGGTATCCCAGAACTGAGTCGTCAACGCGCCCGGGTCACCGTCCGGCGCGTATAGCCGCCAATTGCCATCCAGCCCGCGCCGAACCAGCAGGCTTTCACGGATCTCGAGGTCGTCCAGGTCCCTCAATACCATCCAGCTGGACCAGGTGCTGTTGTAGTGAACGGGCAGGATCGACTCGCCCAGCTGGATCCAGCCGCGCCCTTGGCCATCGAGGCTTATACCCCGTAACACGCCGTTAGCCTGGATCGGTTCGCTCACAATCAAATTGCTGTCCAGGTCGTCGAGCACTTGTCGGATCCGTCGCGCTTCCCTCGCCGGTTGCATCAGCGCCGATGCGATCCCGGCGAAATGAGGAGGCTCACGGTACTTGAGGGCCCAGAGACCAAGGCCTGTCTCGATAATGGCGAAGACGATGACCAGCGCATCGGCAATCGATTCGAGTATCGCCTGGCTGCGCTCACGGTCGGTGCGCGCCCACACGGCCGCCTCGACATCCAGCGTCATCCGGGCGGCACCCGCGCCCAGCATGACCAGGCCGATGGGCCAGGCCATCAGCGAGAAACTGCCGAAGACGTGGATGAAAGCCCCCAGGTAGCCACGCCAGAGTTTCTTGCGCAGGTCGGCGTTGCTGACCAGGTTGTGCAGGGTCAGGCCGAGATCGGCCTTGGCCCACAGCATCAAGGTGTCGAACAGGTCCGGCAAATGCAGCGCCTGGCCTTCACCGAACGGCCACAGCGGCCGAGCGTGGGAACCGCTTCGCCCACGCACTGCCAGCAATGCCGCGGCGCGCATGTCGATCGGCGCTTGCGGGTCCGCCCGATTCAACGCGTCGAGCCATGCCTGGGCATCGCTGGCCTGCACACGCCTGGCGACCCAGCGGACCATTTCGTCCCGGTCGACAAAGGCCCGCAGGGGCGTTGCCAACGAAGGGCTGTAGAGCACCACCCGTCCCGAGGTATGGCGCAGGGTGACCAGATGGCCATTCCCCACCAGGAAATGACGCACGTTCATCTGCGGACCATGTCCGGAAAAGGACAGCGCGGCCAAGGTCAAGGGTTGTCCAGTGTCCAGGCCGAGCCAGGCCCACAGGTTCTGCTTGTCGACCGACTCGAGCAGCCCACCGCTCACCCCTTGGTCAATCGCGGCCAGAAAGCAGACGCGGGCCAGGACGGGGAAGTCCAGCCCTTCCTCACCCCAGAAACGCTCCTCCCTGGCCCTGACCTCGGCAGCGAAATCCAGCTTCCAGAGGTAGTCCATCACCGTTTCCGGGCGCAAGGCCACCTCGTTCTCGACACCGTACTGCCCTGCGCCTGGGCCCTGGGTGTAGAAGCCGCTGTACACCGCCAGGGTATCGGGCGCGGCCTGGAAGCCGCCATCGAAGCGATGGATCAGCAACTCGGTAAAGCGCATCGAATGCCGGGGCGGGCCGGAATGGCGCCAGCCGGTGGTGGTGGCGGCATTGACCGCACCATCGAACACATGCCACCAGACCTTGTCGGGGTCCAGGGGCTTGCCCGTGTGTTCGAGCAGGTAGTCGGCGGCATGTTGATGCGCCAGCCGATAAGGGTCGGGCCAGGCCGCGAGATAGGCGCGGGCCTTGTCCATCAAGGCCCGCGCTTCGCCAAGCGAAGCCAGGCTGCGTGCGAATTGGTCGAGGTCTAGGGGCATGCTGAGGATCCTTGGTCAGGTGGAAGTCCTCGATTCAGCCTCGCCTCGTGGAGCGTCAGGTGCTATGGCGATACCACCCGTTTCAACCTAGGTCGCGCAAGTAACTCCAGGGGAAAATGCCACGATCATGCCCGTCGCTGAACACCAGTTGCAGACCGTAGCCTTGAGGTACGACATGCACTACCCGAACGTCCTGCGCAACCCACGCGATAGCCCCTTGCAAGCGTGACGCCCGGCACCGCGAACACGGACAGGCGCCGCGCAGGCAAACATGGTCGAGCACCTGCGGCCCTTCCAGCCACTGCACGTGCAGTTGGCCCTCGCCCCGCAGATTACGCACCGCGCTCGGCACATTCATCGGCCCTGGCCCTGCAACTGCGCCAGTGCGATACGCACCGCCTTGCGCACCTCCGGGTCAGCGTCGGCCTGCGCCGCTTGCAACACCGGCAAGGCCTGCGCCAGCCCCAGTTCGCCAAGGGCCAGGGCAGCCTCCTTGCGCAGGTTGGCGATGGCATGCCCCAACAGGCCAGCCAAGGGTTCCAACGCCGCGCCGTGGCGCAACCGCCCGAGCGAGCGCGCCGCGCGCAGGCGCACCTGCCAGTAGTCGTCCGCCAGGGCCTCGACCAGGGCCAAGCCTGCGTCGGCCTGGCCCACCTTGCCCAAGGTGGTGGCGGCTTCCTCACGCACCTGCCACGCAGGATCGACCAGCGCGGTGATCAAGCCCGGCAGCACACGGGTATCGCGGGCCAGGCCCAAGGCGCCGATGGCTGCGCGGCGCACGTCGGTGTCCGGCTCCTCGACGGCGAGCCGCGCCAGCTCGGGCAAGGCAGCGACATGCTTGAGCCACCCAAGGATGCCCACGGCCTCACGGCGCACGCTGGCGTCCGGGTCGCGCAGCGCCAGCAACGCAGGCGTGGCGGCCTCCTCCAGGCGCAGCTCGCGCAGGGCGCGCAAGGCACTGGCGCGCACGAAGGCATCGGCGTGGGTGGCCCATGGCAATATCAGGTGGCCAACCTCCAGGCTCTTGAGCTCGGCCAGGCTCTGCGCGGCGGCCAGGCGCACCGGTTCGGCGCTGTCAGCCAGTGCGGCGCAGAGCGCCTGGACCGCCTCGCCGTCCTCCCAGGCTTCCAGCAGGCGCGCGGCCTCGGCGCGGACCTCCTCGGCAGGGTCGGCCAGCACCGCATCGGTCAGCCATGGCAAGCCGTCCGGTTCTTCCAGGTCGGCCAGGGCGATCAAGGCGATGCGCCGTACGCCGGCATCGGCATCGCCCAGGCGTGGCAGCAAAGCCAGGATATCGGGGTTGTCGCTGTGTCGTTCAGTCATGGGGCGATCCTTGGCACAGGGTTCAGCGCAGCAGGTAGGGAATGTCGACCTTCACCGCACCGGTCGGGCAATCCTTTTCGCAGGGCATGCAGTACCAGCATTCGTCGAAGGCCATGTAGGCCTTCTGGGTGGCCGGGTTGATCGCCAGCAGGTCCATGGGGCAGACCTCGACGCAGACCGTGCAGCCTTTTTCGGCGATGCACTTGTCTTCGTCGATGGTGACCGGGGCACTGCTGCGAAAGAAGATGTCCTGGGGTTGGTAAGCCATTTCACGAGTCCTCGGGGGCAGCCTGGGCGCCCTTTCTGTCAGATTTTCATACCCGCTGCTGGCACCTGGGCGGCGTCGGGCCTCACCCGCAGACGGTCGTAGGCGCTCTGCTCCTGGGCATCCAACGGGATCAGGTACGGCTCGACCGGCTTCTTGAAGCTGATCATCTCGCCGTCCTCGCCTTTCTTCAGGTGGCAATGGCAGAACCATTCGCCATCGTTGCGCTCAGGGAAATCGACCCGGTGGTGATAAAGCCCCCAACGGCTCTCTTCACGGAACAGCGACGCCCGCGCCGCCATCTCGGCGCAATCGCGGATCACCGCGACCTCCATCGCCCGCATCAGTTCGTGAGGGTTGTTGGCTTTCATCTGCGCCAGGTCACGCCCGATCTCGGCGAAGCGCGTCAGGCCGATCTGCATCTTCTTCGTCACCTTCGGCGGTTGCAGGTAGTCGTTGACCATGCGCCGCAGCTTGTACTCGACCTGGGCCGGTGGCAGCCCGTGCTCACGGTGCAGCGGCGCGAACACCCGTGCCTGCTCGCGCTCGACCTGCCCGGTATCGACTTCGGCGAAATCGCGCCCGGCCACGTACTGCGCCGCATTCACCCCGGCGAACCAGCCATAGGTGAAGGCGCCGAGCATGTAGTTGTGCGGTACCGCCGCCATGTCGCCTGCGGCGTACAAACCCTTCACGCTGGTCTCGGCCTTCTCGTTGACCCACACCCCCGAGGCCGAATGCCCGGAACAGAAGCCGATCTCCGAGATGTGCATCTCCACCATGTGCTGGCGGTAGTCGGTGCCGCGCCCGGCGTGGAACTGACCACGGCTGGGGCGCTCGTTGCCGTGCAGGATCTCTTCGATGTTCTGGATAGTTTCCTCGGCCAAGTGGTCGAGCTTGAGGAACACCGGGCCATTGCCGCCTTCCAGTTCCTGGTGGAACTCCCACATCATCTGCCCGCTCCAGTAGTCGCACTCGATGAAGCGCTCGCCCTTGCTGTTGGCGGTATAGCCACCGAGCGGGCCGGTGACGTAGGCGCAGGCCGGGCCGTTGTAGTCCTTGATCAGCGGGTTGATCTGGAAGCACTCCAGGTTCGCCAGCTCGGCGCCGGCGTGGTAGGCCATGACATAACCGTCACCCGCGTTGGTGGGGTTCTCGTAGGTGCCCATCAGGTAACCTGATGCCGGCAGGCCAAGGCGCCCGGCCGCGCCGCAGGCGAGGATCACCGCCTTGGCGCGGATCACCCGGAACTCGCCGGTACGGCAGTCGAAGCCGAGCACGCCGGCCGCAGCGCCTTCGCCGTCGAGCAGCACACGGGTGCAGACCATGCGGTTGCTGATCTCGACCCGGGCGCGCTTGAGCTGCCGGTAGAGCACCTTCTTGATGTCGTGGCCTTCGGGCATCGGCAGTACGTAGGCACCCATGTGGTGCACTTTCTTCACCGCATAATCGCCGGTCTCGTCCTTCTCGAACTTCACGCCCCAGCGATCGAGTTGCCCGATGGTCTCGAAACTATTGGTGGCATAGGCATGCACCGTGGCCTGGTTGACGATGCCGTCATTGGCGACGGTGATTTCCTTGGTGTACTGCTCGGGCGTCGCGTGGCCGGGCACGATGGCGTTGTTCAGGCCATCCATGCCCATGCTGATGGCGCCGCTGCGCTTGACGTTGGCCTTCTCCAGCACCAGCACACGCAGTTGCTTGTCCTGCTCCTTGGCCTTGATCGCCGCCATGGGCCCGGCGGTTCCGCCACCGATGACGACGATGTCGTAGTCCTGGGTTTGAATGCTCATGCCTTGGGGCCCCTCTGGCGATCGATGCGCAAGCGATACTGGAAAGCGTCGCCACGGTAGTAGAGATGCTCGAAGTCCAGCGGCGTGCCATCGGCGGCATGGGTCAGGCGCTCGATGCGCATGATTGGCGAGCCCTCCTCCACGCCCAGCGCTTGCGTGAGGTCGCTATCGGCCAGCACCGCGTCGATGGCCAGGTCTGCGTGCCCCAGGGCGATGCCGCAGTCGTTCTCCAGCAACAGGAAGATGTCACGGGTGACCAGGTCGGCCTTCTCCAGCTTCTCGCCGACGCTTTTCGGCAGCCAGGTCAGTTCCAGCGACACCGGCTCGCGGTTGATCAGGCGCACGCGGCGGATTTCGGTGACCAGCGCGCCCTCCTCGACCTGCAACCGCGCCGCCACCAGCGCGCTGGCCGGCACATGGCGAAAGCTGCGCAGGCGGTTGAGCACCTCATAGCCCATCTGCGTCATTGATTCGCCAAGGCCCTGCAGGGTGCTGACGTTCTGGAACGCCTTGGGCTTGGCGACGAAGGTACCCTTGCCATGGATCTTGAAGATCAGCCCTTCCTTCTGCAGGTCGCCCAGCGCCTGGCGCACGGTGATGCGACTGACGTCGAAGGCCTTGCCCAGTTCGTTTTCCGAAGGCATGCGGCTGTGGGGTGGGTAGCTGCCATCGAGGATGCGCTCGCGCAGCAGTTCCTTGAGCTGGGTGTAAAGCGGTACGGGAGAGAGGGGGAGCAGTTCGGCCATGGTCGTCTTCGCTATTGGCTGACTTGTTATAACAAGTTGTGACTAGACGATAACGGGCATATCACGGCGAGAGGAAATATCGTTATTGCATATGGATAGACATTATTGATGACTGTAGGAGCGGCTTCAGCCGCGATGCAGGCCCCCCCGTTGCCTGGCATCCGCTTCGCGGATGATCGCGGCTGAAGCCGCTCCTACAGAGATCGTGGCAGATTGCTCGCCACAGGGAAAAACAGCCTCATATCAAGGCGATGGACGCCATCGGCATTGATGGGTATCATGCGGCCCGTTGCACTCGTAGCTCAGCTGGATAGAGTACTGCCCTCCGAAGGCAGGGGTCGTGGGTTCGAATCCCGCCGAGTGCGCCATCTCCAGAAACCCCGGATCGCTTCCGGGGTTTTTTCGTTTCAGGGCACCGATAGCGTGAAAGCCAACTGCGGGACCACTGTGGCGCTGCTTGCCTGCCTTGGCCTGCATGGCTGCGCGACCCTGCCCTCGCCGCAGCAGCGCAGCCAACAGGCAGACGCGCTGGCCAGCACCGTGAACTTGACGCGCGAGCAGGTGCGCACCGATGCCTTCCTGCTGACCAGTTACGCGCGCATCAACCGCCCGGACCTGCCGTTGACGGTGTACATCGAAGGCGACGGCCTGGCCTTCCGCACGCGCTCGCAACCCTCGGACGACCCCACCCCCGTCAACCCGGTGGGGTTGGCACTGGCCGCGGCGGATCCGACCACCAACGTCCTCTACCTCGCTCGCCCCTGCCAATTCGCCCAAGCAGCCGACAACCCGCGTTGCGCCGTGGCGTACTGGACCGGCAAGCGCTTCGCCGAAGAAGTGGTGCAGGCCATGAACCAGGCGGTCGATCACTATGCCCGGCAAGTGCCCGGGCAACCCCTACACCTGGTCGGCTACTCCGGCGGCGGCGCCATCGCCGCACTGCTGGCGGCGCGCCGGGGCGACGTGGCCAGCCTGCGCACCGTGGCGGGCAATCTCGATGTCGTCGAGTTCAACCGGTTGCACAGGACCACCCCCATGCCCGCGTCACTCAACCCGATCGACCAGGCTGCCAGGCTGCGCGCGCTGCCGCAGATTCACTTCCATGGCACCGCCGACCGCGTCGTGCCTGGCATGATCGCCGAACGATTCGCACAGGCTGTGGCGGGCGACTGCACGCAAGTGCGTGCGGTTCCCGGGGTGGGTCATGGTGGTGACTGGGCGGCGCGCTGGCCAGGCCTCCTCGCCGAGCCCGTGCGCTGCCAGCATGGGCGCTAGCAAGCGAAATTGTGCGTGACCGCACGGTGCCACCTCTCCCAAGGAGGCGTGCATTGGTGTTAGCGTGGGCATCTTCCCGTTTGCGTAAACGGGCACCTCCCACTCTTGCAAAGGAATGCGCACGCCCATGCCATTTTCCAAGCTTTCCGCCGCTTCCGTGATGCTGGCCAGCCTGGCGATGTTCTCGATTCCGGCCCACGCCAACCTCTCCCAGCAACAGTCCGCCGCCATCATCAAGGCCTACGACGGCAGCAACCCGGCCGACTTCAAGCAGTTCCTCGGCAAACTCGCCAGCAGCGACCTGGCCAAGGCCGACAAGCTCGATGACACCCTCAAGCTGTACCTGGCCGGCAAGCCGCTGAGCGCCGAGCAGCAGGACGAGGTCAACCGCCTGCTGGGCCTGTACACCCGGATCAAGTACGGCGAGGCCGCCAAGCAGACCCTGCGCGAACTGGTGGAGATCCCGACGGTGCGCAAAGAGGGCGTGCCGCAGCACGAGAACCCGGAATTCCTCAAGATCGCCGACAAGATCAAGGCCCTGGCCGAAGGCTTCGGCCTGCAGTTCCGCAATGTCGACAACCGTGTTTACGAGATCTCCCTCGGCGAAGGCAAGGAAGTGATCGGCATCCACGCCCACGCCGACGTGGTGCCGGTGACCCCGGAAAACTGGAAACTCAAGGACGGCACCAAACTCGATCCGTTCAAGGTCACCCTGGTGGGTGACCGCATGTACGGCCGTGGCACCGAGGACGACAAGAACGGCATCGTCGTCGCGCTCTACGCGTTGAAAGTGGCCAAGGACGAAAAACTGCCCCTGGCCCGCCAGTTCAAGCTGCTGGTGGACACCACCGAGGAAACCACCGGCGACGCGATCCCCTATTATTTCGCACGCAACGCCACCCCCGACTACAACCTGGCGCTGGACGGCGGCTACCCGGTGGTGATCGCCGAGAAAGGCTACGGCACCGTCATGGCGACCTTCACCAAACGCGCCGGTACCGGCCAAGGCGCCGAAGTGGTGAAGCTGACCGGTGGCCTGGCCACCAACCAGATCCCCGGCAGCTCGGTGGCAACGCTGATCGCTGACAAACCAGCTGACGTGGCCAAGGCCCTGGAGAAAGCTGGTGCCGAGTACGTCAAGCAACACAACGGCGACTTCAGCATCGACGCCAAGGCTGATGGCCAGCAGGTGCTGCTGACCGTGACCGGCGTGTCGGCGCACTCCTCCGAGCCTGAGTCCGGGGTCAACCCGGTGGCGCGCATGCTCGACTTCCTCAACGGTGTGCAGAAGCAAGTGCCGCTCAAGCACAACCACATCACCGACGCCGCCCGCTACGCCGCTGATAACTGGGGCCTGGACTACCTGGGCAACAAGCTCGGTGTGGGCTTCAAGGATGACTTCATGGGCCCGCTGACCACCTCGCTGACCTTCGTCGGCCTGGATGACAAAGCGCTGAAGCTGGCGGTGAACCTGCGTATTCCCAAAGGCAAGTCGCTCGAGACGCTCAAGTCCGAGATCTCCGACAAGCTCGGTGACTGGGCGCGTACCAGCCACACTTCGGTGGCCTTCGACTACACCCTCGACGAGCCGATGTATCGCAACCCCGAGGGCGAGTGGGTCAAGGCCCTGCTGGCCGTGGCCAGCGAGAACCTGGGCATGAAGCACGCGTTCGGTACCTCCGCCGGTGCCACCTCGGTGCACGACCTGCCCAACGGCGTGCAGTTCGGCCTGGCCATGCCGGACGTGAAGTACACCGGGCACAACGACAACGAGTTCAAGACCGTGGAGCAGTTCATGCTCGACCTGCAGATCGTCAGCGAGATGGTGGCGCGGATCGGTCAGATGCCGAAGCTCTGAAAGCGCCTCCCTGTAGGAGCGGCTTCAGCCGCGAAACAAACGACGCGATGGATAGCACCGGCTGCGCCGGTGTTCGCGGCTGAAGCCGCTCCTACTGGGGCCCGTCCGGGCCTCAGAACGGCCGCGCCAGCCCCGCTTCCTGATGACGTTTTTCAATCGCCTCCATGCCGTTTCCTGCATTGCCGTGCAGAGCGCCGTGCCGGATGCTTTATTTACTCCGACACATCGCAGTCCCACCCACTGAGGCCCGTATGAAGAACGTCGAACAGATTCTGAAAAACAAGTCGCAACCTCAGGCCGTCTATACCATCGCGCCTGATGATTCGGTGCTTGATGCCTTGAAAATGCTGGCGGAGAAAAACATCGGCGCCCTGCCGGTGGTGGAGAACGACCAAGTGGTCGGAATCGTCAGCGAACGCGACTACGCTCGCAAGCTGGTGCTCAAGGGCCGCTCTTCACCGTTCACGACCGTCCGCGAAATCATGAGTTCGCCGGTGGTCACCGTGGACCCCAAGCAGAACCTCGAGTACTGCATGAACCTGATGACCAACCGCCACCTGCGTCACCTGCCGGTGGTGGAGAACGGCAAGCTGCTCGGGCTGCTGTCGATCGGCGACCTGGTGAAGGAAACCATCGCCGAGCAGGCCAACCTCATCCTGCAACTGGAGCAGTACATTCGCGGCGAATGACCCTCAGTGGTAGGCGCGCTCCAGCTCGTCCAGCTGATGGTCGAAGCTGCGCAGCCGCGCCGACCAGGTGTACACCAGCACTTCCAGGTCACGGTTGAGCACGGCGGTGTTGCCACCGTCGCGCACCGGCGCGTCGCACAAGTCCAGCTGGTAGCGTTCACGGGCCATGGCCGTGGCCACGCTGGACAGGTCGCGGGCATTGGCCAGCCAATGGTGATGGTGATCATGCACTTCCCGGTCGAGCTCCCGGCACTGGCGCTTGAGGGCATCCAGACTCTGCTCCAGGGGGGTGCCCTTGAGCTCGCCCATGACCTCTTCGAACGTGCGCCCGGAATGCCAGTAGCTGCCCCAGAAATAACGGTCGAACACCGTCTCGACCCGGCGCAGGGCGACCTTGGTGTTCCAGATGGTCAGCAGTGTTCGCCCCTGGGCCACTTCACGGCGGTTCAGGTGCAACTGCTGCCAGGCGATCCATGCCAGCCCGCACAACGACACCGCCGCGGTGACCGCGGCGGCGGCATACAGAAACTGCACGGCCTGGCTCATCTGCTGGGTGTGCCGGATACCGTAGAAGTAGCCGGCTGTCAGGGTGCCCAGGATCGTCACGGAGCACCAGAAACCTGGTGCGTAGGGATCTTTCATCGCGCCATCCCCTGTTGTTTTTCCTGAGCATAGCAACGGCCCGATCACCCATCAGGTGCCGCTCGGCGCTTTATTTTCGTGGACGACGCAAGGCTTCATTGAGCTGATCGAACAGCTCCGCCCAATCGGCATCTTCCTCGATGCTTTGCTTGAGAAACCCCCGCTGGGCATCGTTCCAGAAGGGCGCATCCACCAGCTTCACATCCCCCTTGAGCGGGGAATGGCTGGTAATGAACTGGTCGATGCCCAGCGGATCGTCCGGCAGCCCCAATTGCTTGAACAGTTCGGAAAACTTGTGGATCGGCGCTTCCATGGTTCACTCCTCTGGCCGGGCGGTCGTCCACGACGCCAGCCCGGCGTTGGTTGCGAGCATCAGCTCAATTCGCGCACTTGGGCGTGCGGCACCAGTTTCAAGTATTGCTCCATGCTCATGTGGATCAGGTGATCGTGGTCACCCGCCTCGAGGTAGACATCACCCTGGCGGGTCAGTGTGCGGTCGAGCAGCATCGGGATGTTGTAGGCGTCGCCGAGCGCCGGGATCGCGCCACGTTCGCAGTCACCGAACAGGCTGGGCAACGCACTCTCGCGGGTCAGCTGCCAGGCGCCGGTCATGCGCACCTCGGTCATGTCCAGGTGCCGGTTGGCCGGCAGCACGGCCATGATGTAGTTGCCATGGCGGTCGTCGAGCATCACCGACTTGGCGACCCGCTCGGCGGGCACGCCGGCCGTGCGCGCCGACTCCAGGCTGGTGGCCGAATGTGGATGGGGAACGATGTCGTAGTCGCAGTTGGCCTGGTCCAGGCGCTGCTGAAGGGTCTTGGCCATTCGCATGATGCACCTCCGGTTTAGCCCCCACCCTCAAGTTTAGGCCGTGGTCGGTCACGCACGGCTAAACTTCAGGAACAGGTCCGCACGAGGTGACGACAGGTGATCGCTCACGGCTGGCGCGTGTTGCTGCTGTCGCTGTTGCTTGGTCTTGCCCCGAGCGGCCAGGCCGCGCCGGGCACCGATGCCTGGCTGCTGAGCGTCGACGACGCCATCGGCCCGGCCAGCGCCGATTATCTGCTGCGCGGCCTGGAGCAGGCGCAGGGACAAGGCGCGCAACTGGTGGTGATCCGCCTGGACACTCCCGGTGGGCTGGACAGCGCCATGCGCCAGATCATCAAGGCCATCCTCGCCAGCCCCGTGCCAGTGGTCACCTTCGTCGCTCCCGGCGGCGCCCGGGCAGCCAGCGCCGGTACCTACATCCTCTATGCCAGCCATGTAGCGGCGATGGCGCCTGGTACCAACCTGGGCGCGGCGACACCGGTGCAGATCGGCGCGCCTGGCATGGGCGACAAACCGCCCGCCAACAAGGAGGACGACACCCTCGCTCGCAAGCAGGTCAACGATGCCGCCGCCTATATCCGCGGCCTGGCTGAGTTGCGCGGGCGCAACGCCGACTGGGCGGAAAAAGCGGTACGCGAAGCCGTGAGTCTCTCGGCCAGCGAAGCCCTGCGCCTGAAGGTGATCGACCTGGTCGCCAGCGACCTGCCTGAACTGCTGCGCCAGCTCGATGGCCGCACCTTGCAGGTCGCCGGCCAGCCCGTGCAACTGCGCACCGCCAACGCTGCAGTGGTGGAGCACCTGCCCGACTGGCGCACACGCCTGCTGGCAGTGATCACCAACCCCAGCGTGGCGCTGATCCTGATCATGATCGGGGTGTACGGCCTGTTGTTCGAGTTCATGAACCCCGGCACCGGCGCGGGAGGCGTGGTTGGTGGCATCTGCCTGCTGCTGGCGTTGTACGCCCTGCAACTGTTGCCGGTCAGCCATGCCGGCGTGGCGTTGATCCTGTTGGGGATCGCTTTCATGGTTGCCGAAGCGTTCCTGCCCAGCTTCGGCGTGATCGGCTTCGGCGGCATCATCGCCTTCGTGGTTGGCGCACTGATCCTGCTGGACACCGATGCTCCCGGCTTCGGCATTCCCTTGGCGCTGATCATCAGCCTCGCCGTGGTCTCGGCACTGTTGCTCGGCGGCGTGCTGGGCATGGCGCTCAGGGCACGCCGGCGGGCGCTGGTCAGCGGTGACGCCGGGCTGGTGGGCAGCCTGGTCACCGTGACCGTGGTACACCAGGACAACCCGTTCCTCGGCTCGGTACAGGCCCAGGGCGAACAGTGGCAGGCGCAGTGCGCGACCCCCTTGCAACCCGGCCAGCACGTCAGGATCTTGGCCCGTAACGGCCTGACGCTCGAAGTCAGCGCCACCGCGCCCACGGCGCAAGGAGAGTGAAGATGTTCATGCAGTTCGGTTTCGGCACCCTGCTGGTGCTGCTGGCCCTGTTGCTGCTGTCGGCCTTGCGTATCCTGCGCGAGTACGAGCGCGGGGTGGTGTTCCAGCTCGGGCGCTTCTGGCAGGTCAAGGGGCCGGGGTTGATCATCCTGATCCCGGGGATCCAGCAGATGGTGCGGGTCGACTTGCGCACGGTGGTGCTCGACGTGCCGCCCCAGGACGTGATCACCCGCGACAACGTGTCAGTGAAGGTCAACGCCGTGGTGTACTTCCGCGTGCTCGACCCGCAGAAGGCGATCATCCAGGTCGAGGATTTTCTCAGCGCCACCAGCCAGCTGGCCCAGACCACCTTGCGCGCGGTGCTCGGCAAGCACGAACTCGACGAACTGCTGGCCGAGCGCGAGCAGCTCAATGCCGACATCCGCGCCGTGCTCGACGCGCAGACCGACGCTTGGGGCATCAAGGTGGCCAATGTCGAGATCAAGCATGTCGACCTCAACGAGTCGATGGTCCGCGCCATCGCCCGCCAGGCCGAGGCCGAGCGCGAGCGGCGGGCCAAGGTGATCCATGCCGAGGGCGAGTTGCAAGCGTCGGAGAAACTGATGCAGGCAGCACAGATGCTGGGCAAGGAGCCTGGGGCGATGCAGTTGCGCTACATGCAGACGTTGGGGGCGATTGCCGGGGACAAGAGCTCGACCATCGTCTTTCCGTTGCCGGTGGACCTGCTCAAGGGTTTGGTCGACAAACAACGTTGAAGCCACACGATCCCCTGTAGGAGCCAGCTTGCTGGCGAACAGGTCCGTTCGCCAGCAAGCTGGCTCCTACAGGATGAAGTTTAGATCGGCGCCCGGCGAAGGGTCGCGAGGAAGGTCGCCGCGCCGATGAACAGCCCGGCGAACGTACGGTTCAGGCGCTTCTGCTGTTTAGGGGTGCGCAACAGGCGCAGCACCCGCGACGCCAGCCCGGTGTAGCCCGCCATCACCAGCATGTCGACGCTGATCATGGTCACGGTGATCGCCACGTACTGCGGCAGCAGCGCTTCATGCGGGTTGATGAACTGCGGCAGCACCGCGAGCATGAACACCAACGCCTTGGGATTGCTGACGTTGACCAGGAAGCCACGGAACACCAGGCTCAGCGGCTTGCCGATCGGGCGCACGCCGGACTCGTCGCTCATGTCCATCGGCAAGGCCTTCCATTGCTTGTAGGCAAGGTAGACCAGGTAGACGACACCAAACCACTTGATGATCTGGAAGGCGGTGGCCGAAGCGGCGAGGATGGCGCCGACACCGGCGGCGATGATGGCGATTTGCACGATCAGGCCCAGTTGCAGCCCCAGGGCGTTCCAGTAGCCACGCCAGAAGCCATACTGCAGCCCGCTGGACATCGAGGCGATCGCCCCGGCGCCCGGCGACAGGCTGATCACCCAGCACGCGGCAAAGAAGGCCAACCACGTTTCCATCGACATCGCACACCTCGCTCGAACATTTATTGCAAAACGTTAAGCTACGGTGCTGGCGAAAAAATAACCAGTGGTTTTTACACCATCCACAAGCACTGCGCTGCACCCGTAGGAGCCGGCTTTGCCGGCGAACCGGCCAGTGCGGGTGACGTGAGGCTTCAATCAGCCTCGATGGCCGGGTCTTTGACAGGCACAGGCACTTCAGCCCCCCGCCAACGCCGCACCGCCTTCTGGAAGAACTGGCTGTTCGGCACCTGCACCAGCGCCCCACCCGCCTCGGGCGTCTCCATCAGCGTGGTGTACAGCAGGTTGATGGCGATCACCCGGCCTTTCACCCCCGGCTTGTCCAGGGTATCGACCAGCTCGACCACATCGCCGATGCGAAACGGCCCCACGGTGAAGATCAGCACCGCGCACAGCAGGTTGGACAGCACGCTCCAGATGGCGAAGAAGGCCACCGCCGCCACCGCAACGAAGCCAGAGAGCGCCGTCCACAATACCGTGGCCGACACCCCCATGCGCTCCAGCACGAACAGCAGCGCGCTGCCCATGATCAGCCAGCGCAAGGCACCGCGCACCGGCACCATCAATTCGTGCGGCAGCGGATAACGCTCGCCCAGGCTCCTCAACCCACGGGCGACCATGCGCTGCAGGATGAACGCGGCGATCAGGATCAGCAGGATCTGCAGCCCCAGCCAGAACGTGTCCATCCATTGCCCTGGCAGCAGCGAACGCAGTTCCTCCATCAGCTCAGCGCCTCGAGCTCGGCCTGCATGCTTTCCAGCGTTTCCAGGGCTTCCATCCAGGCCTCTTCAAGCTCGCCTTCGCGTTGCTTGAACGTGGTCTGGCGGGCCAGCAGGTCGCGCAGCTCATCCTTGCGCGAGGCCTCGTACAAGCCACTGTCGCCCAGCGCCGCTTCGATCTCGGCCAGTGCCTTGTGGACCTGGTTGAGCTCGGTTTCCAGCTTGTCGGCCGCCTTCTTGTGCGGCGCCAACTGCTGGCGCAAGGCCGCGGCAGCCTGGCGCTGGGCCTTCTTGTCAGTTTTGTCCGGGTTGACTGGCGTGCTGTTGGCCGGCGCGTTGCGCTGACGGTACTCGACCAGCCAGCGGCTGTAATCGTCCAGGTCGCCGTCGAAGGTGTCGACCTTGCCATCGGCCACCAGCAAGAAGTCGTTGGTGGTGCTCTTGAGCAAGTGACGGTCGTGGGAAACCACCACCACGGCGCCGGCGAACTCTTGCAGGGCCATGGTCAGCGCCAGGCGCATCTCCAGGTCCAGGTGGTTGGTCGGTTCATCGAGCAGCAGCAGGTTCGGCCGTTCCCAGGCGATCAGCGCCAGGGCCAGGCGCGCCTTTTCGCCACCGGAGAAATTGACCACCGGCTCGTCGACGCGGTTGCCGTGGAAGTCGAAGCCACCGAGGAAGTCGCGCAGGGTCTGCTCGCGCTCGCCGGGGGCGATGCGTTGCAGGTGCAGCAACGGGCTGGCCTTGTCGTCCAGCGAGTCGAGCTGGTGCTGGGCGAAGTAACCGACGGCGAGGTTCTCACCCCGCACCAGGCGCCCTGACAAAGGCTGCAGCTCACCGGCCAGGTTCTTGATCAGGGTCGACTTGCCCGCGCCATTGGGGCCGAGCAGGCCGATGCGCGCTCCGGGCGCCAGCTGCAGCTTGACCTTCTCGAGGATGGCTTTGTCGCCGTAGCCCAGACGACCTTCGGACAGGTCGAGCAAGGGGCTGGAAATCTTCTCGGACTCGCGGAAGACGAAGTCGAACGGCGAGTCGACATGGGCCGCCGACAGCTCCTCCATGCGCTCCAGGGCCTTGATCCGGCTCTGCGCCTGGCGGGCCTTGGTGGCCTGGGCCTTGAAGCGGGCGATGTACTTTTCCATGTGCGCGCGCTGCGCCTGCTGCTTCTCGTAGGCCTGCTGCTGTTGCGCCAGGCGTTCGGCGCGGGTGCGCTCGAAGGCGCTGTAGCCGCCCTTGTAGAGGTTGAGCTTGCGCTGCTCGACATGCAGCACATGGTCGACCACGGCATCGAGGAAGTCGCGGTCGTGAGAGATCAGCAGCAGCGTGCCCGGATAGCCCTTGAGCCAGTCCTCGAGCCAGAGGATGGCGTCCAGGTCCAGGTGGTTGGTCGGTTCGTCGAGCAGCAGCAGGTCGGACGGACACATCAATGCCTGGGCCAGGTTCAGGCGCATCCGCCAGCCACCGGAGAAGTCGCCGACACGGCGGTCCATCTGCTCGTTGGTGAACCCAAGGCCGGCCAGCAGCTTGCGCGCACGCGCGTCGGCGCTGTAGCCGTCGGCGCTGTCCAGCTCACTGTGCAGGCGCGCCAGGGCGGTGCCGTCGTGGGCTTGCTCGGCGGCGGCCAGGTCGGCCTGGACCTTGCGCAGGCGGGCATCGCCATCGAGCACATAGTCCACGGCGATGCGGTCGAGGGTGTCGACCTCCTGGCGCATGTGGGCGATGCGCCAGTCGCCAGGCAGCAGGCAGTCGCCAGCATCGGGCGACAGCTCACCGCGCAGCAGCGCGAACAGGCTGGATTTGCCGGCGCCGTTGGCGCCGATCAGGCCGGCCTTGTGACCGGTGTGCAGGGTCATCTCGGCGCCTTCTAGCAGGCGCTGTGGACCACGCTGTAAAGTGAGGTTCGATAGTCTGATCATGATGGTCGCGGAGTCTACCAGCTTCCCCGATCACTGGCGCGAGTGAAACCATGCACACCGACCTGTGGAACCATGCCTTGGCCCTGTACGCACGGCCGGGTGTCGAAGGCGCCTGCCTGGCCCTCCAGGCGCTGGGCGGCGATGTCTGCCTGCTGCTCTGCGGTACCTGGCTGCAGGCACGCCAGGTAGCCCCGAATGAACAACGGATACAGGCCCTTCAAGCATTAGCCAGCCCCTGGCAGCAGGACGTGGTCTTCCCGCTGCGCACGCTACGCCAGCAGTGGCGCGAGCAGGCGCTGGCCGACCCGAACTTGAGCGTGCTGCGTGAGCAAGTGAAGTACCTGGAGCTACAGGCTGAACGCACGCTGCTTGAGCGCCTGGAAGCATTGGCCCGCGATTGGCCCGCCGAACAGAATGGGACGGAAGATTGGCTGGCCCGGCTGGCACCGGACCTGGCCCGGGATCACGACGCGCTGCATACGCTGCGCGCCGTGGCCCGGAGGCTTCAGGAGGCCGAGGAAGGCGACTGAGCCGGGGTGCTGGCCGCCGCGGCGGCTGGCGCTGCCGGGCTGGCCGCTGGAGCCGGCGTGGCGCTGGCGGCTGGTGTGGCGGGCTTGGCGACGGGTTTCGCAGCAGCAGGCTTGGCTGGAGCCTTGACGGTGGCTGGCTTGGCCGGGGCCTTGGCGGCGGCTGGCTTGGCTGCAGGCTTTGCAGCAGCAGGCTTGGCCGGGGCTTTCGCGGCAGCAGGTTTGGCGGCGGGCTTGGCTACGGGTTTCGCAGCGGCGGGCTTGGCCGGGGCTTTCGCGGCGGCAGGTTTGGCGGCGGCCTTGGCCGCAGGTTTCGCAGCGGCGGCCTTGGCCGGGGCCTTCGCAGCGACAGGTTTAGCAGCAGGCTTGGCTGCAGGTTTTGCGGCGGCGGTCTTGGCTGGGGCCTTCGCCGCAGCAGGTTTGGCGGCTGGCTTGGCTGCAGGTTTCGCAGCGGCGGTCTTGGCCGGGGCCTTCGCAGCGACAGGTTTAGCGGCAGGCTTGGCTGCAGGTTTTGCAGCGGCGGTCCTGGCCGGGGCCTTCGCGGCAGCGGGTTTGGCGGCTGGCTTGGCTGCAGGTTTCACAGTGGCGGCCTTGGCCGGGGCCTTTGTTGCAGCTGGCTTGGCCGCCGGCCTTGCAGCGGCTTTCGGTGCTTCGGAGCGCAAGTGCAGCGCCTTGGCTGCGGCCTCGCGTACCTTGCCCACGCCCTGCGCCAACTTCAGGCTTTCCTGGGCGTCACGCTTGAGTTGCTGGATATAAGTACGGGTCTGCGCCTGACGCTCCTTGAGCGCATCGAGCAGTGCTTCTAATTCACCGGCTGCTTTCTGTGCCTTGCCTTGTGCCTTGGCTTTGCCGGCCTTGGCCGCGTCCTGCAACTTCAGGCGCGCGTTGTGCAGTTTCTCCTGCGCCTTGCCACGTTGTTTTTCCAACTTGGCCAACAGTTTCTCGGCATCCGCCAGCGCTTGGGAGCAGGCATCTTCCAAATGTTCGAGCAGGCTGCCCGAAAGTTGCTGGAGCAGGTGCAACGGCGTACTGACTGCTTTCTTTTTGGCCGACATGGATTACCTCCTGGCTGACGAGAGTGCGACTCATACTATGCTTCTGCTGCTACTGCCGCTAGGGCATGTTGACAGTATCAGTAGCGCCGCGTTGCATGCCTGGGCAAAGTTGTTGTCTTGCAGCTGGAAGCAAGTGTAGTTGCCTGTTAATTCCTTGCCGACAATTGCACATCTTTCTTCGACAACGCTGGCATACTTCGCGCTCTTTGCAGCAGGAGTCGACCATGCCTCGTTACCTGATTCTCGGCCTGTGCCTGGTGGCCCCACTGGCGCTGGCCAACCCCGAGTCCCCACCCGGCAACGACAGCGACCTGGCCTACAGCCTCGGCGCCAGCCTGGGCGAACGCCTGCGCCAGGAGGTACCTGGCCTGCAACTCGATGCCCTGGTCGAAGGCCTGCGCCAGGCCTATCAGGGCCAGCCGCCACGGATCGCCAAGTCACAGATGGATGCGATCCTGCAGCAGCATGAAGAGCAGGCCAACGCCGCCGCCGAACAGGCGCGCGTGGACACCCTGCTGAACGCGGAAAAGCGCTTCATGGCCACCGAGCGCGCACGCGCCGGCGTCCATGAGTTGCCCGAGGGCATCCTCTACAGCGAACTGGCCAGCGGCAACGGCGCGCAACCCAAGGCCACCGGCAGCGTGCAGGTGCGTTACGTGGGGAAACTGCCGGACGGCTCGGTGTTCGACCAGAGCCAGCAACCGCAGTGGTTCAAGCTGGACTCGGTGATCGAAGGCTGGCAAGTGGCGCTGCCCAGGATGAAGGCGGGGTCGAAATGGCGGCTGGTGATACCGTCGGCGCAAGCTTATGGCGCCGACGGCGCGGGCGACCTGATCGCGCCCTACACCCCGTTGGTGTTCGAGATCGAACTGCTGGCGGTGGCCGACTGAGTCAGGCCTGCAGCGCGTCCTCTTCCTTGTGCGCGGTATGCAGCACTTCGATGAGGCAGTCCTCCAGCTCGAAGCGTTCGCGCAACAGGCCGCCCAACTTGCCCAGCTTGTCGGCGAAACGCTCGGGGTCGGTGCACTCGCCCTTCTCGCAATGGTCGTTGAAGGCCAGTGCGATCTGGGTGCTGTCATCGATACGCGGGTTGATCTGCGTGGCCAGCTCCAGGGCCTTGGTATCGCCAAAGGCCTTGGCTTCGCTGACCAGCTGCTCGCTGACTTCGAAGTGCCAGGCCGAGACATAATCGACCAGGAGTGCGCAGAAATCGCGGTTCTTGTCCTTGTCGGCAAAGGCCGGCTTGGCATCGCGCAGTGCGCGGAAGGCTTGCACCAGCTCCTGGCGCTCCTCCAGCCAACGATCGATCAGCTTGTGAACACCGCCCCAGCGTTCCTGGGCGTTCTGGCAACTATCGAGCATGACGATCTCTTCCCTTCTGGATAGATGCCGCTGCACCTCGCGACACAATACCGTGGCACAAAGGTGACATCAGCAGAACGGCATCGAACAGGTGTGTTTTGGGTATGCGTGCTGCGAGATTATTCCCGCGCGACCTGCCCTTCAAGGTACGCAGTGGACAAAGTTCATACAAGCGTTTAATCCCGATCCCACCTGCCACTGGTCGAGCAATCCCCGCGACATTGCTCTGGATCAAGCCATTGCGCGCTTGCGGAAACGATACGCCACCAGCCAGGACAAGGGCATCGCAGCCAGCAGCAGGAACGCCAGCAAGCTCCATTCAGGCAAGGTCAGGTCGAGGAAACTCCAGCTGATGGAAACGCAATCCGGGCTGCCCAGCAGGAACATCTGCAGGATTTCGCCCAACGGGCGCTGCAGGACCTGCTCGACCGGCAGGTGACAACCGTCGACCACCTGAGGGTCGCCCTGCAGCCAGACATGCCGGCCGGCCAGCAGCGCGCCGCCGAACGCGCTCGCCAGCGCCAACCCTGCATAGGCACGTCGCCCTCGAGCGGCGGGCGAGTGCACGAGCGCGGCCAGGCACACCAGGGCGTACACCCCGAGCATCAGGCGCTGGCTGAAACACAGTGCGCAAGGCACAAGGCCGACCACCGATTCCAGGTGGAACGATGCCACCAGCACGGCCGTCGAGGCCAGCAGGGCGGGAAGGAAAAAGCTGCGCAGGCAGGCCAGCGACATGGGTGATGAATGTCCGCGAAGTGGGGAATTGGTTGGAAACGGTAGAGGAAAGGAGCGCTTTGTATCAAGGCGCTACGGCGCGGACAAGTCGCTGATTGGCAAGGAAACGCTTCTATTGCAAGTAGGAGCATTCCTATGGACCAAGAGGATATTTCGACGCAACGCTGCAAGGCAGGCTCCAAGCCGCGCTGGAGCCTGTGGATAAGTACCTCGCTATTGCCGGGCCGCCCCTTTCCAGCCCCCGCCCAAGGCCAGGAACACGCCAATCTGCCCCATCGCCACCTGGCTGTTCGCCGCCGCCAACTGTGACCGTACATCGGTGTAGGTACGGGTTGCCTGCAGGTCGGCGAGGAACGACTCACGCCCTACCTGGTAACGCAGGTGCGTCTGGTCCGCCGATTCCTTGGCCGAGCGCTCGGCGTCGGCCAGGGCGTCGCGGCGGTCGAGCAAGGCGCTGTACTGGGCCAGCCGGGTCTGGGTTTCGCGGATGGCGTTGAGCACCACGCCATCGAAGTGCGCCAATGCCGCCTGGGTGGAAGCCTCTGCCTCGCGAATGCGCGCGCGGGTGCCGTTGGTGGGGATGTTCCAGCTGATCTGCGGGCCGAAGCCCCAACGGTTGGTCGAGGGCTCGCCGAGGTTCTCCAGCAGGCCAATGGTACCCACCTGGGCGCCGATGCTGATGTCCGGGTACAACGCGCCCGTGGCCACGCCGATGTAGGCGGTTGCCGCCGCCAGCTGGCGCTCGGCCTGGCGCACGTCGGGGCGGCGCTTGAGCAATGCGGCGCCGTCACCCACCGGGATCAGTTGCGCCAGCTGCGGCAGCTCGGCGCAATCGGCGGTGCCCGCAGGCAGTTGCTCGACTGGTTTGGCCAGCAACGCGGCCAGCGTATACAAGCCGGCCTCGCGCTCGGCCTTGAAACGGGGCAACTCGGCACGCAGCGACTTGAACTGCGTCTGCGAACGAGTGACCTGGGTCTCGTCGCCGCGGCCGGCGTCGCGCAAGCGTTGAGTCAGTTGCACGCTCTGCTCCTGCAGGTCCAGCGACTCGCGGGCGATGTGGTATTCCTCATTGGCCGAACACACTTGGGTGTAGGCCCTGACGACATCGGCCACCAGGGTGATGCGCGCGGTGTCGGCGGCCGCCTGCACCGCGTCGGCATTGGCCTTGGCAGCCTCGGTGCCGCGCTTGAAGGTGCCCCACAGGTCAAACTGGTAGCTGGCGCTGATGATCGCCTCGCCGATGTTGGCCACCGGCACTTTCTCCGGCAGCAGGAAGGCTTCGCCGGACTCCTGCAGGCGCTGGGCGCCCGCCTTGACACCGCCGTTGAAGCCTCCCTGGGACTCGGCCACTTCGACCTGGGCGCGTGCCTTGGCGATATTGGCGGCGGCCACGCGCAATTCTGTGTTGGCGCTCAGGGCCTGACGCACCAGCGTGTCGAGGCGCGGGTCTTGGTAAAGCTGCCACCAGTCCTCGGCCACCGGTGCCGATACCACGCTGTCGGCGTCCTGGCGCAGCGGGCCGTTGAGGTCGGCGCGCTGCACGGCTGCGTCCTTGGGCACCTCATAGTTCGGGCCGACCATCATGCAGGCGCCCAAGGACAGGCTGAGCCCGGCCAGGATCAGGTGTTTCATGGGCGCTTGTCCTCGATGATCGACACCGTGGCGGTGCGCCCGGCAATCATGCGGAAGTCTTCCGGCACCTCGTCGAACGCAATACGCACCGGGATCCGCTGGGCCAGGCGCACCCAGCTGAACGCCGGGTTGACGTTGGGCAGCAGGTTGGCGCCGCTGCTGCGGTCACGGTCCTCGATGCCGGCGGCCAGGCTCTGCACGCGGCCACGCAGGCGGGTGTTGTCACCCATCACGCGGATTTCCACGGCGTCGCCAATGTGGATGCCATCCAGCTTGGTTTCTTCGAAATAGCCATCGACGTGGTAGGAGGTGCTGTCGACCACCGACAGTACCGGGTGGCCGGCGCTGACGAACTCGTGGGCGCGTGGGGCGCGGTCGTTCAGGTAGCCGTCCACCGGGCTGCGCACCACCGAACGGTCCAGGTTCAGCTGGGCGACGTCCACCTGCACCTGGGCTTCATTGACCGCCGAGCGCGCGCGGGCCTCGCGGGACTGGCTCTCTTCCAGCTGCTCGGCCGCCACCAGGTTGCCCAGCTTGCGGTTGCGCTGGGCTTCGCGCGAAGCCTGGGCCAGGGTTTCCTGGCGCTCGGCCAGG
This sequence comes from Pseudomonas entomophila L48, assembly GCF_000026105.1. NCBI lineage: Bacteria > Pseudomonadati > Pseudomonadota > Gammaproteobacteria > Pseudomonadales > Pseudomonadaceae > Pseudomonas > Pseudomonas entomophila. The sequence continues at coordinate 163,969 of NC_008027.1, read as the reverse complement.
GTCGCCTTGGCTTGGCGCAAGGCCAGGGTGAAGCGGTCCTGGTCGATGGTGAACAGCACATCGCCGCGCTTGATGTTCTGGTTGTCGCGCACCTCGACCTTCTGGATCAGCCCCGATACATCAGGGGCGATCTGGATCACGTCGGCGCGGATATGCCCGTCGCGGGTCCACGGTGCGAACATGTAGTACACGACCATCTGCCACACGAGCACGGCGGCGAAGGTCACTACCAGCAAGGTCAGGACCACGCGGCCCAGGGTCAGCAAAGGTTTTTTCATGGCAGCATCAGGCTTCGGCAAAAGTGGTCCACCGCGCCAAGCAGCACGGCATACAGGGCAACGTTGAACAACGCCCGGTGCCAGACCAGGCGGTAGAAATGCAGGCGCACCAGTACCGCGTGCACGCCCAGGTACAACAGGTAGGTACCAAACATCATCACCAGCAGCGTGGGCAGGAACACCCCGCTGATATCCAGTTCACCGATCACAGGGGCGCTCCGTCGAGGCCGGGGGGCAGTTGCGTTTGTTCGGCAGGCTCGAGCATCACCTCGACCCCCGGCAGCAGCGCCAGGCGCAGGCCAGCCAGGGCGTGCAGCAGGTGAGTGCGGGCATCGCCGCGTTCGTACAGTTCGTCCAGGTTCAGCGCCAGGCGCGCGCGCTCCATGTTGCGCAGCAGCGCCGCCGGGGCGTGCAACCGCTGGTTGGCGCGCAGGCAGGCGGCGTAGTGGCCGCCGACTTCCTCGACCACGGTGCGCAGGCGCTCGCGGGCCTGGCTGCCGGCCCGGGGCAGGTAGGCCAGCAAGTCGAGCAGGTTCAGGCCCACGCGCAGGTCGCGCAGGGCCACGCCGCTGTCCTGGCCGGTCTGCGACAGGCGCGGCAGGTGCTGCATCAGGCGATCAAGCATCTGCACGCCGACCTGGCGATGCTCGGCCAGCGTGGCCGGCTCGGTCATCTCGACGATGTCGCGCCAGGCAAAGCGGGTCATGCGCTTGGCCGCCAGCTCCACGCCGAATGGGCGCACGACCAGGGTCCAGATGAAGGCGAACAGCAGCCCCACCGGGCCGGCCAGGTTGGCGTTGATGAAGGTGAAGAAGTCGGCGTCGTAGGCACCCTGGATGCTGATGAAGGTCGAGGTGTTGACGATGGTCAGCAAGGTGCCCAGGTAGAAGCGCGGCTGCACGGTCAGGGTGCCGACGCAGATGAACGGCACGGCGAAGGCCAGCACCAGCATGGCGAAGTCGTGCAGGTTGGGCAGCACCAGGAACAGGTACAGGCTGGAGAAGATCACCGACATCAACGTCCAGAAGAAGAACCGGTAGATCTGCGGCGCCGGGTCGTCCATCGCGGCGAAGAAGCTGCACGACACAGCGGCGAGGATCACCGCGCTGGCGCCGTCGTTCCAGCCCAGGCCGATCCACAGGCCGCAGGCGACGACAATGGCGGTAACCGTGGAGAACACCGAGTAGAGCATCAGGCCACGGTCGAAGAACGGTGTCAGGCGGCCCAGGCGCCAGTGGCGATACACCGCGCGCCAGGGCTTGGCATCGTCCGTGCGCAAGGCATGCTGCAGGGTGCAGCAGTCCTGCCAGAGGTCGGCCCACTCGGTCAGCCGGTAGAGCGCGTTGGACAGCAGCAACTCGGCGCGCTGGTCGATGGCCGCAGCGCCAGGTTGCAGGCGGTCGATCTGCTCATGCAGGGCTGTCCAGCGCGCCACCGAGGCACTGTCGGCGGTGCCCTTGAGCCATTCGCGGGCGTTGTCCAGCACCGGTTGCAACTGGGCGAACTGGGCAGGGGCTCGGCCTTCCAGGGCGACCAGGGCATCGTCGAGCGCGTCGATTACCGGCAACAAGTGGATCATTCGGCCGCGCAGCTCACGGGCATTTTTCAGGGTGTGCGGGCCGGCGCCTTCATGGCCGAGCTGACCGATCATCATCTCCAGCGAGTTGAAGGTGGCGACCATCGCGCCGCGCATGCCGCCGAGCTTGTCGGCGCTAGCTTCGCGGGCGAGGTAGGTGTCGCTGTAGCGGATCGCCTCGTTGAACCAGCTGCCGGTGGCGCCGACCACCACCGGTGCCAGGCGCCGAGGCCAGAAGACCGCGCCGACCACCGCCGCGCAGACGATCCCCAGGCAGATTTCCTGGGCGCGGGACGACGCCACGTCGAACACCGCCAGCGGGTTGTCGACCACGGCCAGGGCAATCATCGGCAGGGTGTAGCCGGCCAGCATCAGCACGTAGTTGTTGGCCGTGCGCAGGTTCAGCGAGAGGAACAACAGGGTGCCGGTCCACAGGGCGATGGCGATGCTCAGCAGCAGGGGCGACTGCACCAGCGGTGGCACCAGGAAGATTGCCCCACCGGTGCCCAGCAGCGTGCCGAGGGCGCGGTACAGTGCCTTGGAGGTGGTCGGGCCGAGGAACGGGCTGGAGACGATGTACACCGTGGCCATCGCCCAGTACGGGCGCGGCAACTGCATCAGCAGGGCGATGTACAAGGCAATCATCGAGGCGGCGAAGGTGCGCACACCATAGAACCAGTCGCGGGCCGGGGGCACCGAGCTGAAGAAACCACTCATGGTAGCGCGCCTGCCGCTTCGAAGGCCTGGATCACGCGCAGGGTGGCCTCCAGGTCGGCCTGGTCGATGCCGTGCAGCACTTCACGGCGCAGGCGCACCAGTTCACCCTCGATGGACTCGGCCAGGGCGCGGCCTTCGGCGGTGAGGCTCAGGGCTTTGGCGCGGCGGTCCAGCGGGTCTTCGCTGCGGCACACCAGGCCTGCCTTGCACAGCTGGTCGAGCAGGCGCACCAGCGATGGGCTTTCCAACCCGGCTGCCTGGGCCACCGCCACCTGGTGCACGCCGTCGCCCAGGCGCACGATCATCAGCAACGGCACGGCGCAGGCTTCGGAAATGCCATAGCCGGTCAGCGCACCCTGGCACAGGCGACGCCAATGCCGGGCGGCCACGACCATGCCGCTGCTGATCTTCAGGTGCAGTGCGTCAAGGGACATAGAGGGAACCGAGGATATTCATAGTTTGCTAACTATCAATATACGCCCTGCCCTCCCCCTGTCGTCAACCGGGGGCGATGGCAGGTTTGGATGAAAGGTTGTTCATGAACCTTGTAGGGGCGGCTTCAGCCGCGATGCCGGCAACGCGGTGCCTGGCAGCCGCTCGCGGGTGATCGCGGCTGAAGCCGCTCCTACAGAGGACGCCTCAAAGCAATGGGTCATGGCTGGATCTGATCTTCCAGCTTCATGGTCAACGCCAGGTTGCTACCCAGCTTGATCGCCTGGTCCCGCCACCCCAGGTAGCGCGCCGCATCGCGGCTACTGAAATGCACCGCCAGCTCTTCAGCCGCCTGCATCACCCCGGTCGCCGCCGCCAGCTCGAGCCAGTACAGCGCGGCCTTGGTATCCGGGTCCACATACAGCCCATGCAACAGGCGATAGCCCACCTCGAAACGGCAGCGCGTCTCACCCTGCCGGGCCCCGCGCAGGAACCACTGGTAGGCTTCGCAGGGGTCGACCTGCCAGTCCTGGCCACCGTCACAGACTTCTTCCTCGTAAAGGTCCCCCAGCGCGGCCGCGGCCAGGGGCATGCCGCGCTCGAAGGCATGCCGGTAGTACTCGGCGGCGTTGGCATAGGAGATATCCACACCCTTGCCGAAGTAGTGCTGCTGCCCGAGGTTGAACCAGGCGGCCGCATTGCCCTGCAACGCCGCCATGCGCAACAGGTGCCCCGCCAGCACCGTGTCGCCACGCCAGTACTTGCCGTTGAGCCAGATCCAGCCCAGGTCGTTGAGCACCGCCACGTTGCCCAGCAGTGCCTGGCGGCAGAGGTCGGCATAGATCGCCTGCAAGTCGACCGCTTCATCCAGGCGGTCGACCAGGCCGAAGCGCTCGCCCGCCAGCGCCTGCTGGCTCGGCATGCCGATCCCGGCGAACAGCCGGTGGCGTTGCCCCGGGCGCGCCGGCGCCGGGACGATCCGCTCGGGTAATAGCCGCGCGAGCAGCGAATGGATATTGCTGGCAGCAGACATGTTCATCCTCATTGAACGACCCACAGCACCGACCACGACTGTGATGAGGCGTGATTCTGCGCGATGCCACGACAAAACCTGTCGCGAACGATTCGATCCCTGGCAACCATTTGCCTGTTCCTTGATCTGAGCAGGCTGTGGCCAATTGCCATGCCCCACCCGTGTCGCCATCCTATGGCGGCATAGCCTAGACAAGGACGTTTCCTTTTGCCGTTCGCCACCACCCGCGCCACCCTCAGCCGCCAATGGGCCTTGCTGCGCCAGCTGCCCAGCCGCTCACCCGGGATCACCAGCGCCGAGCTGGTGTGGCGCCTGCGTGACGTGGGCTTCAGTGTCAGCAAGCGCACGGTGGAACGGGACCTGAACGAGCTGTCGCTGATCTTTCCGCTGGAGCGTAACGACAAGAGCATTCCGTTTGGCTGGCACTGGTCGGCCAGCGCGGGTAGCGAGCTGCGGGGGAATTTCGATCTGCAGGGCTACCTGCGTGGCGATTCGCTGCAGCCGGTCGTGGGTGAAGGGGTCGAGTTGCAGGCGTGGGTCAGCGACCACCTGGCCCGTCAGTTGCGCGAGGCGCCGTTGACCGCAGACATGCAGCTGACCGCGCTGGAGCAGGGGCACCGGTTGCGGGCCACGGTGGTCGATGGCTGGCCGCTGCGCTGGTGGTTGCTGAGCCAGGGGCAGGGGTTGGTGGTGGAGTTGCCGAGCACGTTGCGCGAGGAGATCGCCCGCACGCTGACCGCCGCCGCCGCCCAGTACCAAGGCCTGTAGGAGCGGCTTTAGCCGCGATCACCCGCGAAGCGGGTGCCAGACACCGCGTCGCCTGCATCGCGGCTAAAGCCGCTCCTACAGAGACCCAGTGCCCTGCGGCTAGCGCTGCATCCCCCAGCGCCTTACCGTCAGCCGTTCCAGGGTGTTGAACACCAGCCCCTCCACCAGCAAGCCGATCAGGATCACCACCGCCAGCCCGGCGAACACCTTGTCGGTGTACAGCTCGTTGCGGTTCTGGAAGATGTACCAACCCAGCCCACCCTTGCCGCTGCTGGCGCCGAACACCAGCTCGGCGGCGATCAGCGTGCGCCAGGCGAACGCCCAGCCGATTTTCAGCCCGGACAGGATCGACGGCAGCGCCGCCGGCACCAGGATGTGCAGCACCAGGCGCAGACCGCGCAGGCCGTAGTTACGTCCTGCCATACGCAGGGTTTCGGAAACCCCGAGAAAACCTGCGTAGGTGTTCAGCGCCAGCGCCCAGAGCACCGAATGCACCAGCACGAAGATCAGGCTGTTGTCGCCCAGCCCGAACCACAGCAACGCCAGTGGCAAAAGAGCGATGGCCGGCAAGGGGTTGAACATCGAGGTGAGGGTACCCAGCAGGTCACGCCCCAACTGCGTCGAAACCGCCAGGCTGGTCAGGCCGAAGGCGAGGACGATACCCAGCACATAGCCCTTGAGCAGCACCACCAGCGAAACCCCGACCTTGGCCGGCAGCTCGCCACTGGCCAGGCCATCCCACAGTGCCGTGGCGGTCTGCAGGCAGCTGGGCAGCAGCAGGTCATTGCCGGTATAGCGGGCCACCGCCTCCCAGATGCCTGCGAGCAGCGCCAGGATCAGTGCCTTGCGCAGCCAGCCCTGCTGCCACAACCGTTGCGCTACCGGCAGCTCACGCTCCAGCGGCACCCCGGGCAGGGGTTGCAGTTGCACTTCGTATTCCTGGCGTACAGGTGTCGTCGTCATGCCCTGGCTCCTGTCAGTAGGCGATACGGATGTCGTTGAAGCCCAGATCACCCGCTTGCTCCGGGGCATCGGCCTGGTCGAACAGCAGGCGGTGAATACGCCTGGCGCTGGCCTGGAAATCGCTGCCACCCAGGCTGCCGAGGTCGTACTGGTGGCTATGCACTTCAGCCCGCACCCGCCCGGGGTGCGGCGACAGCAGCAGGATGCGGTTGCCGACCACCAGCGCCTCCTCGATGGAGTGGGTGACGAACAGCAGGGTGAAACGCACCTCTTGCCACAACAGCAGCAGTTCTTCCTGCATCTTGCGGCGAGTAAGCGCGTCCAGCGCGGCGAACGGCTCGTCCATCAGCAGGATCTTCGGCTGCGTCGCCAGTGCCCGGGCGATGGCCACGCGGGCCTTCATGCCGCCGGACAGGGTATGGGGATAGGCGTCGGCAAAGGCCGCCAAGCCAACCTTGTCCAGATAGTGCAGCGCCCGCTCCTCGGCCTCGGCGCGCTTGAGCTGCCCGGACACCAGCAGCGGGAACATCACGTTCTGCTTCACCGTTTTCCACGGCGGCAGTTGGTCGAACTCCTGGAACACCACGATGCGGTCCGGCCCGGGGCCGCGCACCGGCTGGCCCTGGAGCAGGATCCGCCCTTCGCGGGGTTCGATGAAACCGGCCACGGCCTTGAGCAAGGTGGACTTGCCGCAACCGGACGGGCCGAGCAGCACGAAGCGGTCGGCGCGGTCGACTTCGAAGCTGACCTGGTGGGTGGCCCGCACCACGCGCTGGGCGGTGCGGTATTCGAGGCTCAGGTTGTCCACCGCCAGCAGCGGTGGCGTGGCGACAGGGCTCAGGTTGCTGGCCGCGTGGCCTGGCAAGGGGGCGGTCATGGGTGATCAGCTCCCCTGCAGCGGGCGTTCATCCTGGAAGAAGTAGTCCTTCCACGACGCCGGCTTGTTCTTGATCGCGCCGACCCGGTAGAGGAAGTCGGCCAGCTTGTAGGTGTTCTTCGGGGTGACGGTGAACTCGTACTGCGGGTTGTCGATCAGCTTGATCAGCGCGTCGCGGTCGATCTTGGCCTGGGTCACGCGGATGTAGGTGTCGGCGGCGGCGGCCTTGTCCTTCTGGGCGAAGTCGGCGGCTTCCGCCAGGGCATCGACGAAGGCCTTGTAGGTCTTCGGGTTGTCATTGCGGAATTTCTCGGTGGCGAACAGCAGCGTCGGCGAGTTGGGGCCGAGCAGGTCGTAGCTGTTGAGCACCACATGCACGTTCTTGTTGGCCAGCACCTGGTCCTGGAACGGCGGGTTGGAGAAGTGCCCGTTGAGCTCGGTGCCACCGGCCAGCAGCGCTGCGGTGGCGTCCGGGTGCGGCACCGCCAGGGTGTACTTGTCGAGGCGGTTGTATTCCTTGTCGCCCCACTGCTGGGCGGCGGCGTACTGCAGGAAGCGCGACTGTACCGAAACGCCCACCGCCGGAACGGCGATGCGGTCCTTGTCACCAATATCGGCGATGGTCTTCACGTTGGGGTTGCTGCTGACCAGGTAGTACGGGAAGTTGCCCAGCGAGGCCACGGCCTTGACGTTCTGCCGCCCCTTGGTGCGATCCCACACGGTAAGCAGCGGGCCGACACCGGCACCGGCAATGTCCACCGAGCCGGACAGCAGTGCGTCGTTGATCGCCGCGCCGCCGGAAAGCTGGGCCCAGTCGACCTTGATGTCGATGCCCTGCTCCTTGCCGTGCTTCTCGATCAGTTGTTGGTCACGCACCACGTTGAGCAGCAGGTAGACGATGCCGAACTGCTCGGCGATGCGGATCTGCCCTTCGGCGTGGGCCACGCTGGGCGCCACGAGGCTGCCTAGACCCAAGCTGGCGCCCAGGGCGATGCTGGCCGCCAGGCGGCTGATGGATGTGCGCATGATGAATGTCCTCAGTCGTCAGAACGGGGCGTCGCCCTGGATGGTGGTGCGGTACAGCTTGCGCCGCAGGTGCGCGGGGCAGCCGGCGGCCAGGTGGATCAGCGAACGGTTGTCCCAGAACACCAGGTCGTTCGGCTGCCACTGATGGCGGTAGATGTGCTGCTCGAGCACGCTCAGGGCGTACAGCTGCTGCAATACGTCACGGCTCTCGTCATCCGGCAGGCCGACGATGCGGGTGGTGAAGCCTTCGCTGACGAACAGCGCCTTGCGGCCGTTTTCCGGGTGAGTGCGTACCACCGGGTGGATGACTTCCTGGACCTGAGCCAGTTGCTCGGCAGTGAGGGTCGGGCGCCAGTTGCCTTCGAACTTGGTCTCGGCATAGCGGGCGGTGTAGGAGTGAGCGGCGTCACGGCCCTCGACGACCTTGCGCAGGGCATCGGGCACGGCGTCCCAGGCCTTGTGCATGTCGGCGAACAGGGTGTCGCCGCCTTCGCTGGGCAGCTCCTGGGCATGCAGCATCGAGCCCAGGCTGGGGAGTTCCTTGTACGAAAGATCGGAGTGCCAGAACTTGCCGGCATCGCCCAGGCCGACGTTGCGGCCGTCTTCGACGATGTTGGACACGATCAGGATCTCGGGGTGGCCCGCCAGCAGGAACTGCTTGAGCACATGGATTTGCAGCTCGCCGAAGCGGCGGCTGAAGGCAATCTGTTGTTCGGGGCTGATGCGCTGGTCGCGAAACACCAGGACATGGTGGTCCAGGTGGGCGCGGTGGATTCGGGTGAAATCCTCGACATTGACCGGTCGGGCCAGGTCGAGGCCGACGATCTCGGCGCCGACGGCACCCGGGAACGGGCGGATGTCGAAGGTTTGCGGCAGGGCGCTGTCGATGGACGACAAGGCGTTCGAGGCGGCTGGCATTGGTCACTCCCACGCAGTGCGCGACTTCAGGGCGCGCAACGATCGGAAACGCACGGGGTTTGCCCGTGTGGGTTCGAGTCGTGCGGCGCGCCGATTGGTCGGCGGGTACGCAGTGGGAGTGACTATAAAGTCATAAGAACGATATTTTAAATACCGTTAGAGCATATACATATGAAGGGGTTGCGCCTTCAGACCTTACGCTCACCTGTGGGAGCGGCCTTGCGTCGCGAAAGGGCTGCGAAGCAGCCCCAGGGAACCAGCGCCGATGCAGGAAGCGGGGGCCGCTGCGCGGCCCTTTCGCGACGCAAGGCCGCTCCCACAAGATCGATCAGCGTTCGCGCAACGCCTCGCTGCGGGCCTTGATGATCGGCTTGAGCAGGTAGCTCATGATGGTCTTCTTGCCGGTCATGATGTCCACCGTCGCCACCATCCCCGGGATGATCAGCAGCGGCTTCTCGTCCGTACCCAGGTGGCTTTTATCGGTGCGCAGCTTGATCAGGTAGTAGGTGGTCTTCTTGTCTTCGTCGGTGATGGTGTCGGCGCCGATCTGCTCGAGCTTGGCCTTCATGCCGCCGTAGATGGTGTAGTCGTAGGCGCTGAACTTGACCGTGGCTTCCTGGCCCGGGTGCAGGAAGGCGATATCCTTGGGCAGGATCTTCGCTTCGATCACCAGGGTGTCGTCCAGCGGCACGATCTCGATGATGTCGCTGCCCGGCTGGATCACCCCGCCGATGGTGTTGACCAGCAGCTGCTTGACGATGCCCCGCACCGGCGAAGTGACCACGGTGCGGTTCACCCGGTCATCCAGCGCCTTGCTGGTGGCGGTGGCCTTGTTCAGCTCGGTGCGCGCCTCGTTGAGCTGGGTCAGCGCCTCGCTGCGGAACTTGCCGCGGGTCTCCTCGATCTTGCTCTCGACTTCCTTGATCGCTGCCTCGGCCCGTGGGATGGCCAGGCTGGTGGAGTCCATCTGGCCACGGTTCTCGACCTCGGCGCGGCGCAGGCGCAGCACTTCGACCTGGGAGATCGCGCCCTGGGCCACCAGCGGCTCGGACATGGCGATCTCCTGGCGCAGCAGCTGCAGGCTGTTGGCGTACTGGGCGCGCTTGGAGTTGAACTCGCGCAGCTCCTGCTGCTTCTGCACCAGTTGCTGCTGCAAACCTGCCACCTCATCCTGCAACTGCTGGCGACGGCTCTGGTACAGCGACTGCTCGTTGGCGGCCTGGCTGGGGGCAGCCTTGCGCAGCTCTTCATCGATCTGCAGTGTCTTGTCCTCGACCTCGGCGTTCAGGCGCTGCACACGCAGGGCCATGGCCAGGCGCAGAGCCTCGGTTTCGTCGACGTTGGAGGCGAAGCGGGTCTCGTCCAGGCGCAGCAGCGGCTGGCCGACTTCGACGATCTCCCCTTCCTTGGCGAAGATTTCGGCGACGATACCGCCCTCGAGGTTCTGGATCTTCTGCACCTTGGACGACGGGATGGCCTTGCCCTCCCCGCGCGTCACCTCGTCGATGGGCGCGACACTGGCCCAGACGATCATGAACAGGAAGAACGCGATCACACCCCAGATGGTCAGGCGCACGATGCGCGGCGCATCCTCGATCAGCGCCTTGTTGACCTCGGGCAGTGGCTGCCCGGCCAGGGATTCGGAACCCTTGAAGTAACGGCGCAGGTTGTCCTTGAAACGCCCCATATCCAGCTTATGCAACACTGATCTGCCCCTTCTTCAGCGCATCCATGACGGCGGCTTTCGGGCCATCCGCGACGATCTGTCCACGATCGATGACGATCAACCGGTCCACCAGCGACAGCAACGAGGCGCGGTGGGTGACCAGCAGCACGGTCTTGCCTTCGATCACCGCGGCCAGGCGCTGCTTGAGCCGTTCCTCGCCGGTGTTGTCCATGGCGCTGGTGGGCTCGTCGAGCAGCAGGATCTGCGGGTTGAGCAGCAAGGCCCGGCCCAGGGCGACGTTCTGCCGCTGGCCGCCGGACAGGTTCTGGCCGCGCTCGCCGACCTGCAGCTCGTAACCGTCCGGGTGCAGGCGGGCGAATTCGTGCACACCCGCCAGTTCAGCGGCCTGCAGGATCAGCTCGTCCTCGATGTAGCGGGCGCCGCTGACCAGGTTGTCGCGCAGGGTGCCGGCCAGCAGCTGGATGTCCTGGGGCACGTAGCCGATGTTGTGACGCAGCTCGCTGACGTCGATCTGGCGAATGTCCACGCCATCAACCAGCAGCGAGCCGTTGTCCGGCTCGTAGAGGCCGACGATCAGCTTGGCCAGCGAGCTCTTGCCCGAGCCGCTGCGGCCGATGATGCCGACCTTCTCGCCCGGGCGGATGGTCAGGTTGATGCCCTTGAGCGCCTGGTTCTGCTGGTTGGGGTAGGTGAACTCGACCCCGCGGAACTCAACCGCGCCCTGCAGCACCTGGCGGCTCAGCGGGCGTTCCTCGAAGTTGCGCTCTTGCGGCAGCTCCATCATCTGATCGGTGGCGACCATGGTCACCTTGGCTTGCTGGTAGCGGGCCAGCAGGCCGTTGAGCTGGCCCAGCGGGCCGAGGGCGCGGCCACTGAGCATGTAGCAGGCCACCAGGCCGCCCATGCTGAGGTTGCCGTCGATGATCAGGTACACGCCGACGCAGATCATTGCCACGCCCGCCAGCTGCTGGATCAGCAGGGTGATGTTCATGGCCAGGCCCGACAGCACCTTGACCCGCAGCTCCAGGCGGCTGAGGGTGCCGAGGGTCTGCTCCCACATGTACTGGCGCTCGCTCTCGGCGTTGTTGACCTTGACCGCGTCCAGCCCGGCGAGGGTCTCGATCAGGCTCGACTGGCGCTCGGAGGCCAGGGCCATGGTCCGCTCCATGGTCGCCATCAGCGGTTTCTGCAGGGCATAGCCGATACCCAGGGCCAGCGGGAAGGCCAGGATCGGGATCCACACCAGGTGCCCGCCGATGATAGCGATGACCATCAGGATCAACAGGGTGAACGGCAGGTCGATCAGGCTGGTCAGCGTGAGCGAGGCGAGGAAGTCGCGCAGCCCCTGGAACTCGTGGATGTTCTGGGCAAAGCTGCCGACCCGCGCCGGGCGGTACTTCATCGACATCCCCACGATGCGCTCGAACAGCGTCGCCGAGATGATCAGGTCGGTCTTCTTGCCGGCCAGGTCCAGGCACAGGCTGCGCAAGCCCTTGAGGATGAGGTCGAAGACATAGGCGCCGGCAATGCCGATGGCCAGCACCCACAGGGTCGAGGTGGCCTGGTTGGGCACCACGCGGTCGTACACGTTCATCACGAACAGCGGCGCGGCCAGGGCGATCAGGTTGATTACCAGGCTGGCGGCGATGGCGTCGATGTACAGCCACTTGCTGCGCAGCAGCGTGTCGCGGAACCACGAGCGCGCGCGCGGGATGAGGTTGCCATGGTTGACGTCGAACTTGTGCTGCGGCTGGGCGAAGAACACCTTGCCGCTGTAGTCGCTCTGCAACGCTTCACGGGTGACGTGCACTTCGCCGCCGTCGCTCTCGCTGAGCAACAGGCGGGCGGTGTCTTCATTCTCCCAACCCAGCAGGACCGCGCAGCGGCCCTCCTTGAGCAGCACCATCGCCGGCATGGCGATGCTGGGGATCTGCTCCAGCTTGCGCTGCAGCAGGCGCCCCTGCAGGCCCGCCCGAGCTGCGGCGCGGGGCAGCAGTTCGGCGGTCAGGCGCTGCGAGGGCAAGGGCAGCCCGGTGGTCAGCATGGCCCGGCTGGCGGGCTTCTGGTGCAGGACACACAGGGTCAGCAGACTGTCCAGCAACGGGTCGTCATGCTGACTGCGTGGATCGTGGCTGAGTTGGACTCGACTGACTTCGGATTCCACGCGGCGCTCTCTTCATCCTTGCGGGTAGGGGCAAGGCGCGCCTGTCAGTTCATGCCTGGCAGGTTCACCTTGGGTTTCAGGTCGTTCTGCACAACGGATGCCATGGGGGCTACGACACCCTGGCTCTTGAGCAGTTGACCAATGGTCGCCTTGATTCGGTACTGAGTAAACATTTGTGTGTTCTTCACCTCTACCAGACGGCGCTGGGCAGTGAAGGTTTCATTTTCGCTGTCGAGCAAATCGAGCAGGGTGCGCTCGCCCAGGCCGAACTGCTGCTGGTAGGCGCTGCGCACGCGCTGGCTGTGATCGACGTACTGCTGGGCGATCGGCACCTGGGCGTTGGCGTTCTCCAGAGCATTCCATGCCAAGCCTAACTCCTCATTGAGCTGGCGCAAGGCGTTGTTGCGAATGTCCAGGGCCTGGTTGGCCAGGTACGACTTCGATTCCAGGTCCGCCTTGTTGCTGCCACCGGCGTACAGGTTGAAGTTCATCCGCAGCATCGCCTGCCATTCGTTGTTGTGGCCGACCGCGCCGTCGAGGTTGTTGTCGGCCGTTCGTCCGAGTTCGGCATCGAAGCGTGGATAGAACGTAGACTTCGCGGCTTCATATTGCTTTTCGGCGGCGGCGATGTCGGACTCGGCCGAACGCAGGATCGGGCTGTCCTCGATCAACTGGTGGCGGGCCTCGTCGAGGGTGGCCGGCAGCAGGTCGACAAATGGCGCAGGCGTGCTTAACTCGTCCGGCATTTGCCCGACGACGCTCAGGTAGTTGGTGTTGGCGTCGGCCAGGTTGGTCTGTTCGGTGATCAGGTTGTTGCGGGCCTGTGCCTGGCGCGCTTCGGCCTGGTCGAGGTCGGCCATGCGGCCTACGCCGCGGCTGGTGCGCAGCTTGATCTGGTCGAGGATGCGGTCGTGGTTGCGCAGGTTGTCTTCGGCCAGGCGCACCATTTCGCGGCGGGCCAGCACGTCCAGGTAGACCTGGGCCACGGTCAGCGCGGTGCGTTCGGAGGTGCCCAGCAGGGAATAGGCGCGGGCGTTGACGGTGGCTTGCTGGCGACCCACTTCGCTGGAGGTGGCAAAGCCGTCGAAGACCATCTGCCGCAGGCGCAGGGCCGACTCGCCACGGTTGAGGGTTTCCCAGCGGTTGCCGGTGCTGGGGCTGTCGGTGCCCTCGCGGCCATAGCCGGCGGTCACGTCGACCCGCGGCAAATAGCCGCCCTTGGCGGCGCGCAGTTGGTGATCCGCGGCCATGCGGGCGTTCACGCCGGCCTGGATTTCCGGGTGCACCTCGAGGGCCTTCTGCATGGCTTCGGGCAGGGTTTGTGCTTGAGCGAAGGTGGCGGCAAGCGCGAAAGGAAGAGCGGTGAACAGTGACGCACGCATTTTTACTGGTTCCCGAGAGAGCTGTTGTCCCAAATCACAGCCGAAGCTGTGCCTGCCTTGGAAAATGGCAAACCCCGATCCTGTGTGTAGGAAGCTTCCGAATAGGCAGTGCGATTAATACGAAAGAAAGGGCTGTAGATGGCCAAATATCAATGTGACATTACGTTGGCGATTGTTTAGGATGGCAGCCAGAAGGTCAATAGTTTGGCATAAAGTTAATTGCCAATCGTTATAGACGTAAAATTGACACTTTAACGTGTCAAAAACATTTTTGAAACATTCCATCAGTCGCCGCCTTTGCATGCCGGCCAGGCATGGAAGCCAACTGAACGGGTAGTCCGGAGAGTCCAATGAGCACTGTTGTTGCCATCGTCAAAAGCATTGTTGGCCAAGTCATCGCAGTTTCCCCAGAAGGCATCCGGCGCGTACTGATCGAAGGCGACCGCCTGTTCGCCGGCGAACAGGTAGACACCGGCGCAGGCGGCGCGGTCACCCTGGAGCTGGCCGACGGCCGCCTGCTCGACCTGGGCCGCGACACCCAGTGGAGCGCCGACGCGCCCGACAGCAGCACCGACCTGAGCCAGGCCACCGCCCAGGCCGCGCCCTCGGTTGAAGAGCTGCAGCAAGCCATCGCCGCCGGCGCTGACCCGACCACCGAGCTGGAAGCCACCGCAGCCGGCCCGGCCGCGGCAGGGGGCGGTTCCGTCGGCGGCGGCCACAGCTTCGTGCTGCTCGAAGAGACTGCCGGGGCGGTTGACCCGAATATCGGCTTCCCCACCGGCCCGATCGGTTTCGCCAGCGGGCTGGGCAACCAGGAAATCGGCGGACTGGACACGACGAGCACCGACACCACGGCCAATACGCCGATCAGCACTGGCCTCACCCTCAGCGCCACCCCTTCGATCACTGAAGCGGGTGGCGTGGTCGTCTATACCGCCACCGTCGGCCAGGCACCGCTGAGCAACCTCACCGTCACCCTGTCCAACGGCGCGGTGATCGTGATCCCGGCAGGGCAGACCACTGGCACCGTCAACGTCAACATCCCGGCAAACGACACGCCGTACAACGATGGCGGCCAGATCTCCACCACCATCACCGGCACCACCGGCGGCAACGGCCTGATCGTTACGCCAAGCACCACGCCGGCCGTGACCCAGGTTACCGATACCATCGACACCACCACGGCCACGCTGACCGCGAACCCGAGCGTGACCGAAGGCGGCGTGATCACCTACACCGTGACCCTGACCAACCCGGCACAGACGCCGGTGACCGTCACCCTGTCCAATGGCCAGACCGTCACCATCGAAGCGGGCAAGTCCTCCGGCAGCGTCGATTTCCAGACCCCGGCCAACGACGTCTACAACAACGGCAGCACTGTCACTACCACGATCACGGGCACAACGGGCGGCAACTTCGAGAATCTGGTGCCGAACCCGGCGCCAGCGCAGACCGTAATCAATGATTCGGTCGACACCACTACCGCCACCCTCACCGCCACCCCGAGCGTGACCGAAGGCGGCGTGATCACCTACACCGTGACCCTGACCAACCCGGCGCAGACGCCGGTGACCGTCACCCTGTCCAACGGCCAGACCGTCACCATCGAAGCGGGCAAGTCTTCCGGCAGTATCGATTTCCAGACCCCGGCCAACGACGTCTACAACAACGGCAGCACGGTCAGCACCACGATCACGGGCACAACGGGCGGCAACTTCGAGAATCTGGTGCCGAACCCGACGCCAGCGCAGACCGTCATCAATGACTCGGTCGACACCACCACCGCCACCCTCACCGCCACCCCAAGCGTGACCGAAGGCGGCGTGATCACCTACACCGTGACCCTGACCAACCCGGCGCAGACGCCGGTGACCGTCACCCTGTCCAATGGCCAGACTGTCACCATTGAAGCGGGCAAGTCTTCCGCCAGCATCGATTTCCAGACGCCCGCCAACGACGTGTTCGTCAATGGCAGCACCGTCAGCACCACGATCACGGGTGCTACAGGCGGCAACTTCGAGAATCTGGTGCCGAACCCGACGCCAGCGCAGACCGTTGTCAGCGATAGCGTCGATACCGTCACTGTCAGCATTGCCAGCAATGGCAACGTGACCGAGGCCGAGCAACCGACCTTCACTGTTTCGGTCAGCCAGAAGCTCGACCATGACCTGACTGTCACCCTGTCCAACGGCGACAAGGTGGTCATCACTGCAGGCCAGACCCAGGCGACCTACAGCCTGCCGGCCCAGGGCGACGATGTGTTCAAGGATGGCGGCTCGGTGACCTTGGGTGTGACCGATGCCAGCGTCCCGGGCAAGACCTTCGAGAACCTGGAGCTCGGCGGATCGGCCACCGTGCAGATCACCGACACCGTCAGCGAAGTCGTCGCGACCCTGACCGCCGACAAGACCACTGTCAGCGAAGGTGGCCAGATCACCTACACCGTCACCCTGACCAACGCCCAGGGCCTGTCGGTCACCGACCACAACGGCCTGACCTTCACTCTGTCCGACGGTACCAAGGTCACCGTGCCAGCGGGCAGCGCCAGCGGCACCTTCACCATCACCGCCAAGGATGATGTGTACGTCGGTGGCCAGCCGAGCATCGTCAACAAGATCGAATCGGTTACCGGTGCGGACAACTTCGAGAAGCTGACCCTCGGTGATAACACCCTCACCACCACCGTCACCGATGAGCCAGGTACCGGCACCCCAGGCACCGGCAACGAAGGCGACAAAGTTTCGGTCACCATTGTCAGCAACGGCGACGTGAACGAAGCCCAGCAGCCGACCTTCACCGTGAAGGTGAACCAGCCGCTGGACCGCGACCTGACCGTCACCCTGTCCAATGGCGACAAGGTGGTCATCACCGCAGGTCAGACCGAGGCTATCTACAAGGCTGCGGCGCAAGGCGACGACGTGTTCAAGGACGGTAGCTCGCTGACCGTCGGCATCACCGATGCCACCGTCACCGGCAAGACCTTCGAGAACCTGGAACTGGGTGGCTCGGCCACCGTGCAAATCACCGACACCGTCAGCGAAGTGGTTGCGACCCTCACTGCCGACAAGACCACTGTCAGCGAAGGCGGCCAGGTCACCTACACCGTCACCCTGACCAACGCCCAGGGCCTGTCGGTCACTGGCCATAATGGCCTGACCTTCACCCTGACCGATGGCACCAAAGTCAGCATTCCGGCCGGCAGCGCCAGCGGCACCTTCACCATCACCGCCAAGGATGACGTGTATGTTGGCGGTCAGCCGAGCATCGTCAACAAGATCGAATCGGTTACCGGTGCGGACAACTTCGAGAAGCTGACCCTCGGTGATAACACCATCACCACCACCGTCACCGACGAGCCAGGCACCGGCACCCCGGGTACCGGCAACGAAGGCGACAAGGTTTCGGTCACCATTGTCAGCAACGGCGACGTGAACGAAGCCCAGCAGCCGACCTTCACCGTCAAGGTGAATCAGCCGCTGGACCGCGACCTGACCGTGACCCTGTCCAATGGCGACAAGGTCGTGATCACCGCCGGCCAGACCGAAGCGATCTACAAGGCCGCCGCCCAAGGCGACGACGTGTTCAAAGACGGCAGCTCGCTGACCGTCGGCATCACCGATGCCACCGTCACTGGCAAGACCTTCGAGAACCTGGAGCTCGGTGGCTCGGCCACCGTGCAAATCACTGACACCGTCAGCGAAGTGGTTGCGACCCTGACCGCCGACAAGACCACCGTCAGCGAAGGCGGCCAGGTCACCTACACCGTGACCCTGACCAACGCCCAGGGCCTGTCGGTCACCGGCCACAACGGCCTGACCTTCACCCTGTCCGACGGCACCAAAGTCAGCATTCCGGCCGGCAGCGCCAGCGGCACCTTCACCATCACCGCCAAGGATGATGTCTACGTCGGTGGCCAGACTTCGATCGTCAACAAGCTGGAATCCGTATCCGGCGCGGACAACTTCGAGAAGCTGACCCTCGGTGACAACACCCTCACCACTACCGTCACCGACGAGCCAGGCACCGGCACCCCGGGCACTGGCAACGAAGGCGACAAGGTTTCGGTCACCATTGTCAGCAATGGCGATGTGAACGAAGCCCAACAGCCGACCTTCACCGTCAAAGTGAATCAACCGCTGGACCGCGACCTGACCGTGACCCTGTCCAATGGCGACAAGGTGGTCATTACTGCTGGCCAGACCGAGGCCACCTACAAGGCCGCCGCCCAAGGCGATGACGTGTTCAAGGACGGTAGCTCGCTGACCGTCGGCATCACCGACGCCACCGTCACCGGCAAGACCTTCGAGAATCTGGAACTGGGTGGCAACGCCACCGTACAGATCACCGACACCGTCAGCGAAGTGGTCGCGACCCTGACCGCCGACAAGACCACCGTCAGCGAAGGCGGGCAAGTCACTTACACCGTGACCCTGACCAATGCCCAGGGGCTGTCGGTCACTGGCCACAATGGCCTGACCTTCACCCTGACCGATGGCACCAAGGTCACCATCCCGGCCGGCAGCGCCAGCGGCACCTTCACCATCACCGCCAAGGATGATGTGTTCGTCGGTGGCCAACCTTCGATCGTCAACAAGCTGGAATCCGTATCCGGTGCGGATAACTTCGAGAAGCTGACCCTCGGCGACAACACCATCACCACCACGGTCACCGACGAGCCAGGCACCGGTACCCCGGGCACTGGCAACGAAGGCGACAAGGTTTCGGTCACCATCTTCAGCAACGGCGACGTGAACGAAGCCCAGCAGCCGACCTTCACTGTCAAAGTGAACCAGCCGCTGGACCGTGATCTGACCGTGACCCTGTCGAATGGCGACAAGGTCGTGATCACTGCCGGCCAGACCGAAGCAATCTACAAGGCCGCCGCTCAGGGCGACGACGTGTTCAAGGACGGCAGTTCCCTGACCGTTGGCATCACCGATGCCAGCGTCCCAGACAAGACCTTCGAGAACCTGGAACTCGGCGGTTCGGCCACTGTGCAGATCACCGATACCGTCAGCGAGGTCGTCGCCACCCTGACCGCCGACAAGACCACTGTCAGCGAAGGTGGCCAGATCACCTATACCGTGACCCTGACCAACGCCCAGGGTCTGTCGGTCACCGGCCATAACGGCCTGACCTTCACCCTGTCGGACGGTACAAAAGTCACCGTACCAGCGGGTAGCGCCACGGGCACCTTCACCATCAACGCACCGGACGATGTGTACGTTGGCGGCCAACCGACCATTACCAACAAACTCGAATCCGTCAGCGGTGCTGACAACTTCGAAAAGCTGACCCTGGGTCAGGACGAAGTGAAGACCTCTGTCACCGACGAACCAGGCACCGGTACGCCGGGTACCGGCAACGAAGGCGACAAGGTGTCCGTCACCATCGTCAGCAATGGCGATGTGAACGAAGCACAACAGCCGAGCTTCACCGTGAAGGTGAACCAGCCACTGGATCGCGACCTGACTGTCACCCTGTCCAATGGCGACAAGGTCGTGATCACTGCCGGCCAGACCGAGGCTATCTACAAGGCCGCCGCTCAAGGCGATGACGTGTTCAAGGACGGCAGCTCCCTGACCGTCGGCATCGCCGACGCCACGGTCACCGGCAAGACCTTCGAGAACCTGGAGCTGGGTGGCAACGCCACCGTACAGATCACTGACACCGTTAGCGAAGTCGTGGCAACCCTGACGGCCGACAAAACCACCGTGTCTGAAGGTGGCCAGGTCACCTATACCGTGACCCTGACCAATGCCCAGGGCCTGTCGGTTACCGGCCACAACGGCCTGACCTTTACCCTCACCGATGGCACCAAGGTGACCATCCCGGCGGGCAGCGCCAGCGGCACCTTCACCATCACCGCCAAGGATGATGTGTATGTCGGTGGCCAGCCGAGCATCGTCAACAAGATCGAGTCGGTTGCCGGTGGCGATAACTTCGAGAAGCTGACCCTCGGCGACAACACCCTCACTACCACCGTCACCGACGAACCAGGCACCGGTACCCCGGGCACTGGCAACGAAGGCGACAAGGTCGCCGTCACCATCGTCAGCAACGGCGACGTCAACGAAGCCCAACAACCGACCTTCACTGTCAAAGTGAATCAGCCGCTGGACCGCGACCTGACCGTGACCCTGTCCAATGGCGACAAGGTCGTGATCACCGCCGGCCAGACCGAAGCTACCTACAAGGCTGCGGCACAAGGCGATGACGTGTTCAAGGACGGCAGCTCGCTGACTGTCGGTATCACCGATGCATCGGTGGTTGGCAAAACCTTCGAGAATCTGGAGCTGGGTGGCAACGCCACCGTGCAGATCACTGACACCGTCAGCGAGGTCGTCGCGACCCTGACCGCTGACAAGGCCACTGTCAGCGAAGGCGGCCAAGTCACCTACACCGTGACCCTGACCAATGCCCAGGGCTTGTCGGTCACCGGCCATAACGGCCTGACCTTCACCCTGACCGATGGCACCAAGGTCACCATCCCGGCCGGCAGCGCCAGCGGCACCTTCACCATCACTGCCAAGGATGATGTGTACGTCGGTGGCCAGCCTTCGATCGTCAACAAGCTGGAATCCGTATCCGGCGCCGACAACTTCGAGAAGCTGACCCTCGGTGACAACACCCTCACCACCACCGTCACCGACGAACCAGGCACTGGTACCCCAGGCACCGGCAACGAAGGCGACAAGGTGTCCGTCACCATCGTCAGCAACGGCGATGTCAACGAAGCCCAGCAGCCGACCTTCACCGTCAAGGTGAATCAGCCGCTGGACCGCGACCTGACCGTCACCCTGTCCAATGGCGACAAGGTGGTCATCACTGCTGGCCAGACCGAGGCCACCTACAAGGCTGCGGCGCAAGGCGATGACGTGTTCAAGGACGGCAGCTCCCTGACCGTCGGCATCAGCGATGCCACCGTCACCGGCAAGACCTTCGAGAACCTGGAGCTGGGTGGCAACGCCACCGTGCAGATCACTGACACCGTCAGCGAAGTCGTGGCAACCCTGACCGCTGACAAAACTACCGTCAGCGAAGGGGGCCAGGTCACCTACACCGTGACCCTGACCAACGCCCAGGGCTTGTCGGTCACCGGCCACAACGGCCTGACCTTCACCCTGTCCGATGGCACCAAAGTCAGCATTCCGGCCGGCAGCGCCTCGGGTACCTTCACCATCACCGCCAAGGATGATGTGTACGTCGGCGGCCAACCGAGCATCGTCAACAAGATCGAATCGGTTACCGGTGCGGACAACTTCGAGAAGCTGACCCTCGGCGACAACACCGTCACTACTACCGTCACCGACGAGCCAGGCACTGGTACCCCAGGCACCGGCAACGAAGGCGACAAGGTCTCCGTGACCATCGTCGGCAACGGCGATGTGAATGAGTCCCAGCAGCCGTCGTTCACCGTCAAGGTCAGCCAGAAACTCGACCAGGACCTGACCGTCACCCTGTCCAACGGCGACAAGGTCACTATTCCGGCTGGCCAGACTCAGGTTGAGTACAAGGCCCCGGCCCAGGGCGAGGACGTATTCAAAGATGCAGGTCCGCTGACCATCGGCATCACTGACGCCGCGGTCGCTGGCAAGACCTTCGAGAACCTGGAGCTCGGCGGCTCGGCCACTGTGCAGATCACCGACACCACAAGCGAAGTGGTCGCGACCCTGACCGCCGACAAGACCACTGTCAGCGAAGGTGGCCAAGTCACCTACACCGTGACCCTGACCAACGCCCAGGGCCTGTCGGTCACTGGCCACAATGGCCTGACCTTCACCCTGTCCGATGGCACCAAGGTTTCCATCCCAGCCGGCAGCGCCAGCGGCACCTTCACCATCACCGCCAAGGATGATGTCTACGTCGGCGGCCAGCCGAGCATCGTCAACAAGATCGAATCGGTTAGCGGTGCGGACAACTTCGAGAAGCTGACCCTTGGCGACAACACCCTCACCACCACGGTCACTGACGAGCCAGGCACCGGCACCCCGGGCACCGGCAACGAAGGCGACAAGGTGTCCGTGACCATCGTCAGCAATGGCGATGTCAACGAAGCCCAGCAGCCGACCTTCACCGTCAAAGTGAATCAGCCACTGGACCGCGACCTGACCGTTACCCTGTCCAATGGCGACAAGGTAGTCATCACCGCCGGCCAGACCGAAGCCACCTACAAGGCTGCGGCGCAAGGCGACGACGTGTTCAAGGACGGCAGCTCGCTGACCGTTGGCATCACCGATGCCACCGTCTCCGGCAAGACCTTCGAGAACCTGGAACTCGGTGGCTCGGCCACCGTGCAGATCACCGACACCACAAGCGAAGTGGTCGCGACCCTGACCGCCGACAAGACCACTGTCAGCGAAGGTGGCCAAGTCACCTACACCGTGACCCTGACCAACGCCCAGGGCCTGTCGGTCACTGGCCACAATGGCCTGACCTTCACCCTGTCCGATGGCACCAAGGTTTCCATCCCAGCCGGCAGCGCCAGCGGCACCTTCACCATCACCGCCAAGGATGATGTCTACGTCGGCGGCCAGCCGAGCATCGTCAACAAGATCGAATCGGTTAGCGGTGCGGACAACTTCGAGAAGCTGACCCTTGGCGACAACACCCTCACCACCACGGTCACTGACGAGCCAGGCACCGGCACCCCGGGCACCGGCAACGAAGGCGACAAGGTGTCCGTGACCATCGTCAGCAATGGCGATGTCAACGAAGCCCAGCAGCCGACCTTCACCGTCAAAGTGAATCAGCCACTGGACCGCGACCTGACCGTTACCCTGTCCAATGGCGACAAGGTAGTCATCACCGCCGGCCAGACCGAAGCCACCTACAAGGCTGCGGCGCAAGGCGACGACGTGTTCAAGGACGGCAGCTCGCTGACCGTCGGCGTCACCGATGCCAGCGTCCAGGGCAAGACCTTCGAGAACCTGGAACTGGGTGGCAGCGCCACCGTACAGATCACTGACACCGTCAGTGAAGTCGTCGCGACCCTGACCGCCGACAAGACCACCGTCAGCGAAGGCGGCCAAGTCACCTACACCGTCACCCTGACCAACGCCCAGGGCCTGTCAGTCACCGGCCACAACGGCCTGACCTTCACCCTGTCCGATGGCACCAAAGTCAGCATTCCGGCCGGCAGCGCCAGCGGTACCTTCACCATCACCGCCAAGGATGATGTGTACGTCGGTGGCCAGCCGAGTATCGTCAACAAGATCGAATCGGTTACCGGTGCGGACAACTTCGAGAAGCTGACCCTCGGCGACAACACCGTCACCACTACCGTCACAGACGAGCCAGGCACCGGCACTCCAGGCACCGGCAACGAAGGCGACAAGGTTTCGGTCACTATCGTCAGCAATGGCGATGTCAACGAAGCCCAGCAGCCGACCTTCACCGTGAAGGTGAACCAGCCGCTGGACCGCGACCTGACCGTGACCCTGTCCAACGGCGACAAGGTCGTGATCACCGCCGGCCAGACCGAAGCCACCTACAAGGCTGCGGCGCAAGGCGATGACGTATTCAAGGACGGCAGTTCGCTGACCGTCGGCATCACCGATGCCACCGTCACTGGCAAGACCTTCGAGAACCTGGAGCTGGGTGGCAACGCCACCGTGCAGATCACTGACACCATCAGCGAAGTCGTTGCAACCCTGACCGCCGACAAGACCACCGTCAGCGAAGGCGGCCAAGTCACCTACACCGTCACCCTGACCAACGCCCAAGGCCTGTCGGTCACTGGCCACAACGGCCTGACCTTCACCTTGTCCGACGGCACCAAGGTGACCGTGCCAGCAGGCAGCGCCAGCGGCACCTTCACCATCACCGCCAAGGATGATGTGTACGTCGGTGGCCAGCCGAGCATCGTCAACAAGATCGAATCGGTTACCGGTGCGGACAACTTCGAGAAGCTGACCCTCGGCGACAACACCATCACCACCACGGTGACTGACGAGCCAGGCACCGGTACCCCAGGCACCGGCAACGAAGGCGACAAGGTTTCGGTCACCATCGTCAGCAATGGCGATGTCAACGAAGCCCAGCAGCCGACCTTCACCGTGAAGGTGAACCAGCCGCTGGACCGCGACCTGACCGTGACCCTGTCCAACGGCGACAAGGTCGTGATCACCGCCGGCCAGACCGAGGCGATCTACAAAGCCGCCGCCCAAGGCGATGACGTCTTCAAGGACGGCAGCTCGCTGACCGTTGGCATCACCGATGCCACCGTCTCCGGCAAGACCTTCGAGAACCTGGAACTCGGTGGCTCGGCCACCGTGCAGATCACCGATACCGTCAGCGAGGTGGTCGCGACCCTGACCGCCGACAAGACCACCGTGTCGGAAGGTGGCCAGATCACCTACACCGTCACCCTGACCAACGCCCAGGGCCTGTCGGTCACCGGCCACAACGGCCTGACCTTCACTCTGTCCGACGGTACCAAGGTCACCGTGCCAGCGGGCAGCGCCAGCGGCACCTTCACCATCACCGCCAAGGATGATGTGTACGTCGGTGGCCAGCCGAGCATCGTCAACAAGATCGAATCGGTTACCGGTGCGGACAACTTCGAGAAGCTGACCCTCGGTGATAACACCCTCACCACCACCGTCACCGATGAGCCAGGTACCGGCACCCCAGGCACCGGCAACGAAGGCGACAAAGTTTCGGTCACCATTGTCAGCAACGGCGACGTGAACGAAGCCCAGCAGCCGACCTTCACCGTGAAGGTGAACCAGCCGCTGGACCGCGACCTGACCGTCACCCTGTCCAATGGCGACAAGGTGGTCATCACCGCAGGTCAGACCGAGGCTATCTACAAGGCTGCGGCGCAAGGCGACGACGTGTTCAAAGACGGCAGCTCGATGACCGTGGGCATCACCGATGCCACCGTCACCGGCAAGACCTTCGAGAACCTGGAGCTGGGCGGCAACGCCACGGTGCAGATCACCGACACCATCAGTGAGGTCGTCGCGACCCTGTCCGCCGACAAGACCACGGTTTCGGAAGGCGGCCAGGTCACTTACACCGTCACCTTGACCAACGCCCAGGGTCTGTCGGTCACCGGCCACAACGGCCTGACCTTCACCCTGTCCGACGGCACCAAGGTCACCGTGCCAGCCGGCAGCGCCAGCGGCACCTTCACCATCACCGCCAAGGACGATGTGTTCGTCGGTGGCCAGCCGAACATCGTCAACAAAATCGAGTCGGTCGCCGGTGGCGACAACTTCGAGAAGCTGACCCTCGGCAGCAACACCGTCACCACTTCCGTCACCGACGAGCCGGGTAGCGGCACGGGCACCGGTACCGGCAACCAGGGCGACAAGGTTTCCGTGACCATCGTCGGCAATGGCGATGTGAACGAAACCCAGCAGCCAAGCTTCACCGTCAAAGTCAGCCAGAAGCTGGATCAGGACCTGACCGTGACCCTGTCCAATGGCGCCAAGGTCACCATTCCGGCCGGTCAGACCCAGGTCGAATACAAGGCACCGGCTCAAGGTGAAGACGTCTTCAAGGATGCAGGTCCGCTGACCGTCGGCATCACCGACGCCACCGTCATCGGCAAGACCTTCGAGAACCTGGAACTCGGCGGTTCGGCCACCGTACAGATCACCGACACCACCAACGAAGTCGTCGCGACCCTGTCTGCGGACAAGACCACCGTCAGTGAAGGCGGCCAGGTCACCTACACCGTGACCCTGACCAACGCCCAAGGCCTGTCGGTCACCGGCCACAACGGCCTGACCTTCACCCTGTCCGACGGTACCAAGGTCACCATCCCGGCCGGCAGCGCCTCGGGTACCTTCACCATCACCGCCAAGGACGATGTGTTCGTCGGTGGCCAGCCAAACATCGTCAACAAGATCGAGTCGGTCGCCGGTGGCGACAACTTCGAGAAGCTGACCCTCGGCAGCAACACCGTCACCACTTCCGTCACCGACGAACCGGGCAGCGGCACAGGCACCGGTACCGGCAACCAGGGCGACAAGGTCTCCGTGACCATCGTCAGCAATGGCAATGTCACCGAAGACCAGCAGCCCTCGTTCACCGTCAAGGTCAGCCAGAAGCTCGACCAGGACCTGACCGTGACCCTGTCCAACGGCGCCAAGGTGACCATCGTCGCCGGCCAGACCGAGGCCATCTACAAGGCCGCGGCCCAAGGCGACGACGTGTTCAAGGACGGCAGCTCGCTGACCGTCGGCATCACCGATGCGTCGGTAGTTGGCAAGACCTTCGAGAACCTGGAGCTGGGTGGCAACGCCACCGTGCAGATCACTGACACCATCAGTGAGGTTGTCGCGACCCTCACTGCCGACAAGACCACCGTGTCGGAAGGTGGCCAGATCACCTACACCGTCACCCTGACCAACGCCCAGGGCCTGTCGGTCACCGGCCACAACGGCCTGACCTTCACCCTGTCCGACGGCACCAAGGTCACCGTGCCAGCCGGCAGCGCCAGCGGCACCTTCACCATCACCGCCAAGGACGATGTGTTTGTCGGTGGCCAGCCGAATATCGTCAACAAGATCGAGTCGGTCGCCGGTGGTGACAACTTCGAGAAACTGACCCTCGGCAGCAACACCGTCACCACGAGCGTCACCGACGAACCGGGCAGCGGCACCGGCACTGGTACCGGCAACCAGGGCGACAAGGTCTCCGTGACCATCGTCAGCAATGGCAATGTCACCGAGGACAAGCAACCTTCGTTCACCGTCAAGGTCAGCCAGAAGCTCGACCAGGACCTGACCGTGACCCTGTCCAACGGCGCCAAGGTCACCATTGCGGCCGGCCAGACCCAGGTCGAATACAAAGCGGCCGCCCAGGGCGACGACGTGTTCAAGGATGGCAGCTCGCTGACCGTCGGCATCACCGATGCGTCGGTAGTTGGCAAGACCTTCGAGAACCTGGAGCTCGGTGGCAGCGCCACCGTACAGATCACTGACACCATCAGTGAGGTCGTCGCGACCCTCACCGCGGACAAAACTACTGTCAGCGAGGGTGGCCAGGTCACCTACACCGTGACCCTGACCAATGCCCAGGGCCTGTCGGTCACCGGCCACAACGGACTGACCTTCACCCTGACCGATGGCACCAAGGTCACCATCCCGGCCGGTAGCGCCTCGGGTACCTTCACCATCACCGCCAAGGACGATGTGTTCGTCGGTGGCCAGCCGAATATCGTCAACAAGATCGAGTCGGTCGCCGGTGGCGACAACTTCGAGAAACTGACCCTCGGCAGCAACACCGTCACCACTTCCGTCACCGACGAACCGGGCAGCGGCACGGGCACCGGTACCGGCAACCAAGGCGACAAGGTCTCCGTGACCATCGTCAGCAATGGCAATGTCACCGAAGACCAGCAGCCAAGCTTCACCGTCAAGGTCAGCCAGAAGCTCGAGCAAGACCTGACCGTGACCCTGTCCAACGGCGCCAAGGTCACCATCGTCGCCGGCCAGACCGAGGCCCTCTACAAGGCCGCTGCTCAAGGCGATGACGTGTTCAAGGACGGCAGCTCGCTGACCGTCGGCATCACCGATGCCACCGTCACCGGCAAGACCTTCGAGAACCTGGAGCTCGGCGGCAACGCCACGGTCCAGATCACCGACACCATCAGCGAGGTCGTCGCGACCCTGACTGCCGACAAGACCACCGTCAGCGAAGGCGGCCAGGTCACCTACACCGTGACCCTGACCAACGCCCAAGGCCTGTCGGTCACCGGCCACAACGGCCTGACCTTCACCCTGACCGATGGCACCAAGGTCACCATCCCGGCCGGCAGCGCCTGGGGTACCTTCACCATCACCGCCAAGGACGATGTGTTCGTCGGTGGCCAGCCGAACATCGTCAACAAGATCGAGTCGGTCGCCGGTGGCGACAACTTCGAGAAACTGACCCTCGGCAGCAACACCGTCACCACGAGCGTCACCGACGAACCGGGCAGCGGCACGGGTACCGGTACCGGCAACCAGGGCGACAAGGTTTCCGTGACCATCGTCAGCAATGGCAATGTCACCGAAGACCAGCAGCCGTCGTTCACCGTCAAGGTCAGCCAGAAGCTCGAGCAGGACCTGACCGTCACCCTGTCCAACGGCGCCAAGGTGACCATCGTCGCCGGCCAGACCGAAGCCCTCTACAAGGCTGCGGCCCAGGGCGACGACGTGTTCAAGGACGCCGGTTCCCTGACCGTGGGCATCAGCAACGCCGCCGTCACCGGCAAGACCTTCGAGAACCTGGAGCTCGGCGGCGCCGCCACCGTGCAGATCAGCGACACCACCAGCGAAGTCGTGGCCACCCTGACCGCCGACAAGACCACCGTCACCGAAGGTGGCCAGGTCACCTACACCGTCACCCTGACCAACGCCCAGGGCCTTTCGGTCACCGGCCACAACGGTCTGACCTTCACTCTGTCCGACGGCACCAAGGTCAGCATCCCGGCCGGCAGCGCCAGCGGCACCTTCACCATCACCGCCAAGGATGATGTGTACGTCGGTGGCCAGCCGAACATCGTCAACAAGATCGAGTCGGTCGCCGGCGGCGACAACTTCGAGAAGCTGACCCTGGGCAGCAACACCGTCACCACCAGCGTCACCGACGAGCCAAGCGGCCAGGGCGACCTGACCACCGTGGGCATCAGCGGCGACACCTCGGTGACCGAAGGCGACACCGCCCACTACACCCTGACCCTGAGCAACACCTCGAAGAGCGAAGTGACCGTCACCCTGACCTACAGTGGCACCGCCACCAACGGCCAGGACTTCACCGGCGTGGTCACCGTCAAGATCCCGGCCAACAGCAACGGCACGACCTTCGACATCAAGACCATCGACGACCAGCTCGTCGAAGGCTCGGAGAACTTCACGGTCAAGATCAGCGGCGTCAGCGGCGGCAACTTCGAGAACCTGCAGGTCGATGCCAGCAAGTCCAGCGTCACCACCACCATCCTCGACAACGACCATGTGCCGGTGTCGACCGGTGGCGCCGTGACCGGCAACGAAGACACCGACTATGTGTTCAGCTGGGGCGACTTCAACGTCACCGACGCCGATGGCAACACCGGCCTGTCGGTGACCATCAGCAAGCTGCCGGACCTTGGCAACCTGAAGTTCTTCAACGGCACCGCGTGGGTCGACGTCGCGCTGAACCAGAACATCAGCCAGGCCGACATCGCCGCCGGCAAGCTCAAGTTCGTGCCGCTGGCCAACCAGTCCGGCATCGACGGCTATGGCGGCACCGGCGTGGGCAACAAGCAGGCCGACTACGCACAGATCAAGTACAAGCCCAACGACGGCACCAACCTGGGCGGCGAAGCGACCATGAAGGTCGATATCCGGCCGGTAGCCGACAAGCCCGACCTGAACATCGGCAACAACAACGTCAATTCGATCGGCCTGGTCAAGGAAACCTGGAACAGCCTCACCGGCCTGGGCAGCAACGGCAACGGCATCTCCGGCGATACGCTGAAGAACGTGTTCGCCAACTCCGGCAATGCCAGCAAGACCGAGACGGTCAGCGGCGTCGACTCGACCAGCAACGTCACCCCGGGCAGCGGTTCGAAGACTTCCGGCCTGATCTACCTGGAAGCCGGCAAGACCTACGCCTTCACCGGCACCGCCGATGACAGCCTGCAGATCGTGGTCGGCGGCAAGAACGTCGCCAGCGGTATCTGGGGCTCGGGCAGCGGCGCCATCTCCGGCAGCTTCACCCCGACCACCAGCGGCTACTACACCCTGGAGATCTACAACGCCAACCAGGCCGGCCCAGGCAGCCTGGACGTCAACATCCGGGTCAACAATGGCGCGGCGATGGACCTGAACAGCTCGAACATCCCGATGTACCCGAGCGTCAACGACCTGAGCAACGCCGGCGTCACCGTCGGCGACCTGCACGGCAGCAACAACCAGGGCTACTACGACGGCTACAAGCTCAACGAAGGCAGCGAGAACGGCGCGCCGGTCAAGCTGGTGGGCATCAGCACCAACCTGACAGACACCGACGGCTCCGAGACCCTCAGCATCAAGCTCAGCGGCATCCCGGCAGGCTCGGTGATCGCCGACAACGCCGGCCACACCTTCACCGTCGGCGCGTCCGCGGTGGACGTCACCGGCTGGAACCTGGGCAGCCTGACCATCAAGCCGCCGGCCTACTACTACGGCCAGTTCGACGTGAAGGTCAGCTCGACCTCCACCGAGAGCGTCGGCGGCAGCACGGCCACCACCGAGGGCACCATCAAGGTCACGGTCTACCCGCAGACCTACAGCACCAGCAACCTGTCCTCGGACAGCGACAACATCACCGGCACCGACGGCAACGACGTGGTGGTGGCAGACGTCAGCGGCCTGCACGTGGTACCCGGGCAGAACTACAACCTCGCCTTCATCGTCGACACCTCCGGCAGCATGGGCTCGTCGGGCGTCGACGCGGCGAAGAAATCCCTCGAGTCGGTGTTCAAGACCCTGGCCGCCAGCGTCAAGGGCGACCAGTCGGGCACCGTGAACATCCTCCTGGTGGACTTCGCCACCCAGGTCAAGAGCAGCGTTGCGGTGACCCTGAACGATGCTGGCCTGCAGACCTTGCTCAATGCCCTGAACAACCTGCGGGCAGACGGCGGGACCAACTACGAGGACGCCTTCAAGACCACCGCCAACTGGTTCCAGAACCTCAAGGATGGCGGCAATACCGGCAGCAACCAGACGTTCTTCATCACCGATGGCAAGCCGACCTACTACCAGGCCAACGAGAACTCCAACCCAACCCTGGGGACCTCGGGCATCACCCTGGACACCTTCCTGGCTTCGATCAACTACAAGTCGGGCATGGCGTACAACGGCTACATCGACAGCAGCAACACCAACTACGTCAGCATCGACAACGCCGGCAACCTGCAGGTGCAGTACTACCGTAACGGTTGGAAATACGGCGTTTCGGGCGAGCTGCACGCCGAAGGCAACGGCACCTACGAGCTGTCTTCGCGTGGCGGCCTTGGCTACGACACCAACACCACCACCACGAACAACTCGCAGGACAGCTTCAAGCTGCTCTCGGGCCTGTCCGAAGTCGAGGCCATCGGCCTCAACAATGGCGTCAACACCAACGACCTGAAACCATACGACACCGACGGCAAGCCGCAGACCAACATCGACCCGAGCAAGCTGGCCGAGGCCATCCTCGGTCATACCGAAGTCACCCAGCCGGGTAACGACACAGTCAACGGCGGCGATGGCAACGACATCATCTTCGGCGACCTGGTCACCTTCGACGGCATCGCCGGCACGGGTGTCGAGGCCATCCAGGGGTATGTCGCCAGCAAGCTGGGCGTCGACGCCGGCGACGTGGATGCCCGGACGATGCACAAGTACATCAACGAGCACTACACCGAGTTCGATGTCTCGCGCAGCAACGACGGCGCCGATACCCTGCTGGGTGGCAACGGCAACGACATCATCTTCGGCCAGGGTGGCAACGACTACATCGACGGCGGCAAGGGCAACGACATCCTGCTCGGTGGTACCGGCAACGACACCCTGCTCGGCGGCGAAGGCAACGACCTGCTGTTCGGCGGTGCCGGCAACGACCTGCTCATCGGTGGCAAAGGCAACGACATCATGACCGGCGGCACCGGCGCCGACACCTTCGTGTGGAAGGCCGGCGACCTGGGCAACGACGTGATCAAGGACTTCAAGGCCAGCGAAGGTGATCGCCTGGACCTGAGCGACCTGCTCCAGGGCGAGCGCGCCAGTACCATCGACAACTTCCTGAAGCTCACCACGGTCAACGGCGAGTCGACCTTGCAAGTCAGCACCGAAGGCAAGCTCAATGCTGCTGGCGGCCTGGCCAACGCCGACGTGACCATCAAGCTCGAAGGCGTGAACTGGTCGAACACCACGATCAACTCGTTGATCAGCGGTGCCGATCCGACCATCAAGATCGACAACTCCAACAGCTGATCCCTGCCTCTCTACGGCGGCCCGCAAGGGCCACCGTCGGGGGCGCGGGCTTTCCCAGCCATCCCTTCACGCGCATACTCGTGCGCCGGGCTTACATGCCCGGCGAACTTTGCCTATGCTGCTGACTACCAAAAAGGATTCATCGTGACGAGGGACGCCGCCATGTTCTACGTGCAACGCGACGCCGAGGGCCAGTTGCTGCGGGTGGAAGCCGCCGCGTTTGACGGTTTTACCGACATGGTCCCGGCAGACAATGCCGAGATCCAGGAATGGTTCGCCGACGACGTTGTCGAGAACAGCCTCAAGCAGCTCAAGCAGAGCGACCTGGACATGATCCGGGTGCTCGAGGACCTGATCGAGGTGCTGACGGCCAAGGGCGTGTTCAGCATCACCGACCTGCCACTCGGCGCCCAGGCCAAGCTGCTCAACCGCTCCACCGCGCGCAAGGCGCTGGGCGGTTTGAACAACCTGATCGAGGAAGAAGAGGAAGGCGGGTTGATCTGAGCGGCCCTGTTCGCTGTAGGAGCGGCTTCAGCCGCGATGCAGGCCGGCACCCGCTTCGCGGGTGATCGCGGCTGAAGCCGCTCCTACAGAGCGAACAGGCTCAACGCCAAGGCGCGGGCTCACCCACCAACTGCCCCTGGATCCCCTGCACCCCCATCTCGCGCAGCACCTTCAATTCCCCTTCCGTCTCCACCCGTTCTGCAATCAACGGCAGGTCGATGCTGTGCGCCGCCCGCTGGATGGCTTCGATGAACAGCCGCTTGTGCCGCTCGTGGTCGATATTGCGGATGTAGCCACCATCGATCTTCAGGTAGGCCAGTCCCAGGTGCGCCAGGTTGCCGATCATGCTGAAGCGGCCACCGAAACGCTGCAGCGCCAGGCTGAAGCCCAGCCCGCGCAGGCGACGGGTCAGTTGCTCGAGCATCGACTGTTCAGGCAACTGCTCCTCGCCGATCTCGAAGGTGAGGCGCGGCCCGATGGCGCGGTACTGGCCGAGCAGCTCGAAGACCCGCTGCAACGCCTTGGGGTCGGCCAGGGTCGCGGCCGACAGGTTCAGCGCCAGCGACTCGCCATGCCCCTGCAGGTGCTTGAGCACCTTCTCCAGCACCAGCAGGTCCAGCCGCGCCATCCAACCGAAACGCTCGAGCCAGGGCAGGAAGCGGCCCGCCGCCAAGGCTTCGCCCTGCTCGTCGTGCAAACGCGAGATGACCTTGTAATGCAGCACCCGGTCAGTCGCCCGGCAATCCACCACCGGCTGGAAGAACAGCTCGAACTGCCCTTTGGCCAGTGCCTGGTCCAGGCGGGTGTGCCAGGCATGGTGGCTATCGGCGGCATCGGCAGCAGCCCCCTGCTCCAGGCATACCCAGCCCGGCTGCGGCTGGCTCTCAGCGCGGGCCAGCGCCTCGTCGGCGAGTTTGAGCAGGTCCTGGGGAGCATCGCCCGGGTTGTAGGGTGCCAGGCCAATACAGGCCACCGGGTCGACATCGCTGGCCCCGGTTTCGTGCAGGCTCTGCAAGGTCGCGGCCAGGGCCTGGGCCAGCTGGATCGCCTCGTCGTGGACCATGCCCGGCGCCAGCACGGCAAATTCGCCACCGCGGCTACGGGTGATAAGGTCGTTGGTTTCCGGGTAGTTGGCGCAGGTGCGGCGCAGTTGCTCGCCCACCGCCTGCAGCAGCTGGTCGGTACGCTGGCCGCCCAGGCGTGCATTCAGGCCAGCCAGGTCCTGGACCCGCAGCAGCAGCAGGTAACCGGCGCGCGCCTCCTCCAGGTTGCTGACCCGGGCATTGAGCTGCATCTCGAAGTAGCGGCGGTTGGCCAGGCCAGTGAGGCTGTCCTGGTACGACTCGGTGCGCAGTTTCTCGCTGCGCTCGGCCTGTTCGGTGAACAGCGCCTTGAGCTTCTCGACCATCTGGTTCATCGCCTGCACCACCCGCCGCAGTTCCGGCGTGCGCGGCAGCTCGGGCAGGCTGAGGAACTCGCGCCGGGCGATGGCGTGGGATTGCGCCACCATGTAGTCCAGCGGCCGCAACTGCCGGCGCAGCAGCAGCGCGCCGAGCACCGCGCTCACCGCGCCGCACAGCAGCAGCCAGCCAAGGCTGCCCAAAGCGCTCTGCCACAGCTTGGCCAGGGCGAACATCGGGTGGCTGATCACCTCGACCCGCGCCGCCTGCTGCCAGCCACGGCTGACGATCGCGTCGCCCCCGGCCGGTTCCAGGCCGATCAGGTGGATGAACCAGCCCGGCACGCTACCGCTGTCCGGCTCGGCATGGCGCTCGACCAGCACGGCGTTGGAGCCCAGGTCGATGACCTTGATGCTGGTGTAGTAGCCACTATCGAAGATCGAGCTGACCATCAGCTCGACCATTGCCGGGTCATCGATGTTGGGCGTCAGCGACAGCGCCAACGCGGTGGCCGCGTCCTGGGCGTGGGAGCGCAGCTGGTTGACGTACTGGCTACGCGAGCTCTCCAGGCTGACCATGAAGCTGCCACTGAAGGCGACCACCAGGAACAGGCAAATGGCTAGCAGCAATTGTTTGAACAGTGACATCTGTGCTCCTTCAGTAAACCGGTTCGGCCGGGAACCCTTCGGCCTGCATTTTCTTCAGCAGGTCCTGCCAACGCGACAGGCGCTTGGTGTCGCCGACTTTCTTGTTGCCAGCGGCGCCGGTCAGCCACAGGCCCTCGCCATTGAAGGCGTACACCGGCAACAGGTCGCTACGCTGGCTGGCGGGCTTGATCGCGTCCATCAGGCTGTCGAGCACCAGGGGCTGGGCCTGTGGGCTTGAATAATAGGTCAGGACCATGTGTGCGCGGTTCTGGCGCAGGGCCTTGACGTAGGTGATGCGCAGCTTCTCGGCCGGGATGCCCATGCGCCGCAGGCTGAAGTACTTGGCGATGGCGTAGTCCTCGCAGTCCCCCGCTCCCTTGATCAGCGACTGCACCGGCGTGGCCCAATAGTCGACCTCATGCCACAGGTCGATATCCTCGACATAGCGCAGCTGCTGGTTGAAGAAGCGGTTGACCACCTGCAACTGCTCCAGCTCGCTGCCCTGCTTCTGCGTGGCGAGCAGTTGCTGCCAGGCATCGATGCGCTTCTGGCCCTCGCCCAGCGGCCCATAGAGCGCCTGGGCACGGCGGCTGATCTGGGAAAAGTCCCAATCCGCCTGCGTGACGCCCAGCAACAGGCCGCCGAGCAGCACGGCGAGGCCAAAGCGGCGCAGGGTCGTATTGAGAGTCCAAGGTATCGCCACTGCGGACACCTGTTCAGATCATTCGAAAGCAGCGATGGTGCGGGCTGGCGGTGCAAAAGACAATGGCACCTTGCGATCATGCTGCCAGCCGTCGGTAAACCCGACATGCCAAGGCCATGCAAAGGCGCCTGTGGCTTCCCTTGGCTGCCGACTTCCTTCACGATAGCCGCGTTCGATGAACGGGCACAGGCCCGCGTCCACTCGCCGTTTGACAAGCGGCCCCATCCCTCACTAGGGTTATTGGATCCAATCTTCATGTTGCCGAGGCTGAACCCGCGTGGCTGAGAAACCCAAACTCCTGAGCACCGTGCTGGGCAGCGAGCAAGTTCCGCCGCACCTCGCCCGCAGCGTCATCGAAGAGCGCCTGCGCAGTGCCATCCTCGACGGCCGGCTGCCTCCGGGCACCGCCCTGCGCCAACAGGAGCTGGCCAGCCTCTTCGGCGTCAGCCGCATGCCGGTACGCGAAGCCCTGCGCCAGCTTGAAGCGCAATCGCTGTTGCAGGTGGTCATGCATAAAGGCGCCGTGGTCGCGCCGCTGATCGGCGAGGACGCAGTCGACACCTATGCGTTGCGCGTTATTCTCGAAACCGAGGCCCTGCGCCAATCGATTCCCCTGCTCGATGCCAATGACATCGCCCAGGCCCGTGGTTATATCCAGCAGCTGGAAAACGAAACCCGTCACGCCGAAATCGGTCGCCTCAACCGTCTGTTCCACATGTCCCTCTACAGCAAGGCGCACAACCAGAAGCTGCTGCGCATGATCGAGATCGAGCTCAACGAAGAGGAACGCTTCCTGCGTTTCCACCTGTCGTCGATGGGGCTGGGCAAGCTGACCCAGGATGACCATATCGCGTTGGTGGATGCGGCCAGCGACAAACTGGTGGATGATGCCGTCAGGTTGCTCGAAGCCCACCTGAACAATGCCGCCCGCACCATCAGGAAGTACCTCGACCGACAGTCGACAGCCGATCAGTGACACCCCGCAGCCACGGTCGTGGCTGTGTCGGCAAGGAACGTCATCCGGCATAAGGAACGCCAGTGCACGTGCAGACGCTACAGGGAACAATCATCGAACCACCTGCCCGGATCCGCCTGATCTGCCTGGCCTACGATCGACAACAGCTCATGCAGTACCGCACCTGGGCCCAGACCCTGTGCGATCCCATCGAACTGATTGCCGCCGATGTCCCTCCCTCTGTCCGCCTGGATGGATTCGACCCCGCGCAACCTCCCTGCCCCCTCGCCCGTGCGTTGCTCGACAAACTCCAGCCCTACCTCGCCCAACCCCATGCCATCTTCGGCCAGGGGCTTGGCGCGCATGTGGCGGTGGCACTGACACAGTTGGCCCAGAACCATCATCCTGGGCAGACCCGCCATCTCTTTGTTTCCACTTATGACAGCCCTCCCCCCCGCCTGGGCATCACCACCAGCCTGGCCATCCAGGTACCGATGACCGTGCTGTACCTCCCAGGCTCGCTGCCAGCCATGCTCGGCTGGCACAGCCTTGCCCGCCAGGGCCTTGAGCTGATCGAACTGCCCGCGCAATCGGTCGACACCTCACTGCTCAACCAGCGCCTGGTGCGCATCATCAACACCCACCTCGGCCTGCTCAGTTTGTAGCCGCGCACGCTTACACCCCTCCGGAAACATCCATTTGCGTTGTCATGGCTGCCGCAAGCCATGGCAGTGCCAGCATTTTGGGCACACTCTAGACCCCGCGCCGACCGCTGATCACCCGACGGGCCTGGTCGGCCGCACTTTATCCACCAGAAGAAGGAGCGCGGTACCGGGGCAAGGACCGCAAGCGATCAGCCGCCCCTTAATAGTCAAACCTTCCCTGACTCCGTTTATCAGTGCTCCGAGTGAGGCATTCACTCAGTCGTATTCTTTTCTGATAGTTAATTATCGGAAGGAGCACTTATTGCCTGAATAAAACTTACCCGAAAGTTTTATATGGCCACTATCTGCCCGCGATAATTACAAACTTAAAATAATTAAAAAAACATTTGCCGACAACTTTGAAGTTGCTCTAACTTTTATACAGCCAGGCGCCAAAACCCGAGATACACCTTGAGCCATGGCCTCTGCAGGTTCATCAATATCGATTTTGCTTCGAGGGCCTCGTGCACCTCGAATATGGCAGAACGAACAACTCGCAGTGAAATAACAATCCCGAAACACCCACAACGGACATCATCATGAGCACATTGAAGAGCACACTTTCCAACAAGAAGATTGCACTTTCCCGGCACCCGCTGTTTTCCGAAATCGACTCGCTCGACACCCTGCGCCGGTTTATGGAGACCCACGTTTTCGCCGTCTGGGATTTCATGTCGCTGACCAAGCGCCTGCAACAGGAACTGACCTGCGTCAGCCTGCCCTGGCTGCCCCCGGCAGACCCGGCCGCTGCCCGCCTGATCAACGAGATCGTGCTGGGCGAGGAATCCGACGACCGCCTCGACCACGGTCACTACAGCCACTTCGAGCTGTACCTGGACGCCATGCGCGAGGTTGGCGCCTGCACCCAGGCGATCGAACGCTTCATCAGCCTCCAGCAACAGGGCGTCGATGCGCTGAGCGCCCTGCCTCGCGCCGGTGCCAGCGAAGCGGCCCAGCATTTCGTGCGCGACACCCTCGAAGTGGCCCTGGACGCCCCCGCGCACCGCGTCGCCGCAGCCTTCCTGCATGGCCGTGAAAGCGTCATCCCGATGATGTTCCAGCAGATCCTCGACGAATGGGGCATCGGCAGCGAGCAGGCCCCCACCTTCCGCTACTACCTGCAACGGCATATCGAAGTCGACTCCGAAGACCACGGTCCGGCCGCCGAGCAGTTGCTGGCACGCCTGGTCGATCACGACCCGGTGCGCCAGGAGGACGTCTACGCCGCGGCCATCGCCGCGGTGGACAGCCGCATGGCCCTGTGGGACCGCCTGCGCGCGTCGCTGCAAACCCCTGTCGCCGAGGTCACCCCATGAACGCCCATGAATACCGCTCCTTCGCCGACGCCTGGGAAGAGCGCGCCACCATCCGCACCCGGCCCCGGCGCCTGGTCGAGGACGACCAGCGGCTGATCTACCCGCTCAGCCGCCAGCCCCTGGTGCTTGGCGCCACCTTCCAGCGCGAGTGCCCGCAACTGCGCGACTTCGTATTGGTGCAGAGCCTCTACAAGTTCATCAACGATGTGGTGATCTTCGAGACCGAGATCGTCGATCGCACCGCACGGCGCATCGCCAAGGACCGCTTCGCCGTGCGCTTCCCGTTCGCCTGCCGCTACGACGCCATGACCGTGGTGGTGGACGAGGACTACCACGCCCTGGTGGCCATGGACTTCCTGCAGCAGACCGTCGCCCTGACCGGTGTCGAACCGATCGCCCTACCTCAGGAGATCGAGCTCAGCCGGGCCATCCCGGCGGCCCTGGCGCAGGTGCCCGAGGATCTGCGCGACGCCGTCGAGCTGATCTGCGTGGGCATTGCCGAGAACACCCTGACCGACGATGTGGCGGCCTTCGCCCGCGACGACTCGGTCAAACCCTC
Organism: Pseudomonas entomophila L48; assembly: GCF_000026105.1. Taxonomy (NCBI): domain Bacteria; kingdom Pseudomonadati; phylum Pseudomonadota; class Gammaproteobacteria; order Pseudomonadales; family Pseudomonadaceae; genus Pseudomonas; species Pseudomonas entomophila. Next base: position 125,421 of record NC_008027.1, on the reverse strand, counting down.
GGTAAAAGGTCTGATGGCCGACCACCTGCTCGACGAGGGCCGCCACTCGAGCTTCTGGGCACGCCTGACACGGATCTACTGGCAGGCGGCAAGCGAAGCCGACCGCCAGGCGATCGCCGACGTGCTGCCAGTGTTCCTGCGCCAGTACCTGACCAACGACATCCAACAGGCCTTCGACCACGCCCTCATCGCCACACTGCCGGTGACCGAAACGGTACGCCAGGCCTTGCGCGAAGAAGCTCTGGGGCTGGCCTACCCGATCAACCACCAACACCCGTTGCTGGGCAACATCCTGCGCTTCTTCCGTGCCAGTTCGATGCTCGAGTCGACCTGCGTACAGCACGCCCTGCGCGACTACCTGCCCTGAGGACACCTGCATGAGACGCCTCGACATACTCCTGGTGGGCAACAGCCCCGCCCTGGGGCAGCTTGCCCATCAGCTCGGCGAACATGGCCATGGCATCACCATCGCCGACAACGCCGAAACCTTGCGCCAGCAACTGGTTGTTCGCCCGCACCTGGTGGTGGAGGACGGCAGCCTGGCGCTGAACAGCAGCGACTGGCAATCATTGGACGCTACGCCCTTGCTCAGGCTGCGCCTGGGCGCCAGCTTCGCCGAAACCCTGCCACGCCTCGAGACCCTGTGCTGGTGCGGCAGTGCCAGCGCCCAACGGCTGATCGAACGCCTGCCCGTGCCGTCGCCTGCCTCCGGCAACGGCCAGCAGCTGCGTGAGGACGCCCTGCAAGCCCTGAACGACCTGCTCGCCCTGCAGGTCACCCGCTATGCCCGCAACCCGCAGTACCTGCAGGAGGCTCCCGCCGTCAGCCCCGGCGTGCAGGAGCGCGAACATGGCCTGGACTGGCTGGAGGCGCTGGCCTACCGGCACCCGTTCAACCGCACGCTGCGCGCCGACCTCCTGGAACAGGCCGAGACCGGCTTGATCGGGCAACTGGAGCACAGCCTGCGCCAACACGCCGAACGCACAGCGTTGAACCGCGACGGCCAGCGCTACAGCTATGGGCAGCTGCATGCCCGCACCGTCGCGATCCAGCGTGTGCTGCTGCCGCTGTTGCCAGAAGCGGGCGAGCACCCTCCGGTGGTCGCCGTGTGCATGGCCAAGTCACCCGAGCTCTATGCCAGCTTGCTGGCGATCCTGGGCTGTTCGGCCATTTACCTACCCCTGGACCCGGCGACCCCGGCCGAACGCCGTCAACGCATCCTGGCCGACGCCAAAGCCTGTGTAGTACTACATGACGGCCAGGAGCCCGTGGGTATCGCGCACCTGGATGTCCGTGCGCTGTCGATCGCCGAGGACGCCCAACTGCCCTCCCTGGCACAACGCCCGGCCTGCGCCGGCCAGGCCTGCGTGGCGATCTACACCTCCGGTACCACGGGCCTGCCCAAGGGTGTGTTGCTCAGCCAGGGCAACCTGGCGCACTTCATGGCCTGGTACCGCGAGCACGTGGCACTGGACCGGCACAGCCGGGTGTTGCAGTTCTCCACCATCGGCTTCGACGCTTCCCTGCTGGATATCCTGCCCACCTTCGCCTGCGGTGCCGAACTGGTGCTACCCAACGAAGACCAGCGCCGTGACCCGCAACAGCTGGTGCGACTTATCCACAGCCAGGCCGTCACCCACGCATTTCTGCCGCCGGCCCTGTTGAGCATCCTGTCGCGTGATACACACCTGGGCTTGAAGCATCTGGTCACTGGCGGCGATGTCTGCGAACCGGAAGTCATCGTCCGGCTGTCCGGGCAATGCCGGATGCACAACATCTATGGCCCGACCGAAACCACCGTGCTGGCAACTACCCGGGTGTTCGCCAGCGGCGAAAGCAACCGCAACCTCGGCCTGCCCATCGCCAACACCCAGGTTTTGATCCTCGACGAAGACCTGCGGCCGGTCACGCAGCAGGTTGCGGGTGAGCTTTACATCACCGGCCCTGGCGTCGGGCTCGGCTACCTGAACAACCCGGCCCTGACCGCCGAACGCTTCGTCGAGCTGTGCCTGCCCGATGGCCGTGCATTGCGTGCCTATCGCACGGGTGATATCGGCAAGTGGACCACCCAAGGCATCGAGTTGTCCGGCCGCCGTGACAACCAGGTAAAGATCCGCGGCTTTCGCGTTGAGCCGGAAGAGATCGAACACTGCCTGCGCGACAGCCAGCTGTTCGCCCAGGTGGCGGTGGTGATTGACGCCCAGCGCCGCGTGCTTGCGTTCGTCGCCCATGGCCACGGCGCAGATGCCGAACAGCAACTGCGCGCGCACGCCGAGCAGCACCTGCCCGACTACATGCGCCCGATGATCTACCAGGTGCTGGAGCAGATGCCCTACACCGCCAATGGCAAGGTGGATCGCCAGGCGCTGTCGCAGCGACCACTGGCCCTGCCCACCCGCCATTGCCTGCAACCGGGCACCGCCACCGAACATCGCTTGCGGGGCCTGTGGAGCGAACTGCTGGAACTGCCGGAAGCAGACATTTCCATCGATGACAGCTTCTTCAACCTCGGCGGCCATTCGATTCTGCTGTCGCGGTTGCTGCTGGCGGTGCGCGAAGGTTTCGGCCAGGGCGTGGCGATCAATCGCTTCATCGAACAACCGACCCTGCAGCGGTTGGGGGCGCTGCTCGATGGTGACGACACGGTGCAACAGCACTCGCTGGAGCGCCTGGAACAGGACGCCAACCGCGACCTCGACCTGCAGGTATTGCCAGTCGAGCGCCTGGGCGATGTGCACAAGGTGATCGTCACCGGGGCCAACAGCTTCCTCGGCGTGCACCTGGTCGAAGCCCTGCTGGATTGGGGGGCGACCGAGGTGGCCTGCCTGGTGCGCAGTGCCGAGGGTGTGGATGCCGCCGAGCGCTTTGCCCGGTCGCTGCGTGACAACCACATCACCCTCGACCTGTCGCGCATCAAGGTATTCGATGCCGACCTGCGCAAGCCGCGCCTGGGCCTGGCAGAGGCCGATTACGACTACCTGGACGAAGGCTATGGGGCCCTGCTGCACAACGCCGCGCAGGTCAACCATGTGCTCGATTACCAGGTACTGGCCGCCGACAACATCGAGCCGTTGTTCGAGTGCCTGCGCCTGTGCGAGGGGCGGCGCAAGAAGATCTTCAACTTCGTCTCCACCCTCTCCGCCTGCAGTGCCGTGGACAGCCATGGCCAGGTACTGGAGGACGGCCCGGCAAGCACCCCGCCGATCTACATCCGCAACGGCTACAACCTGAGCAAGTGGGTCGGCGAACGTATCCTCAGCCGCGCCCGCGCACAGGGGGTGTGGGTCAACCTGTTCCGCCCGGGGAACATCACCTTCGACAGCCGTACCGGCGCCTGCCAGCCCCAGCGCAATCGCCTGATGCTGATGCTCAAGGGCTCGTTGCAACTAGGGCAGGTACCAGGCCTGGAGATCGACTTCGACCTGATGCCGGTGGACTTCCTCTCGCGCTTCATCGCCTTCCACAGCAGCCGCCACCAGGCCGGGCAATGCGTGTTCAACCTGCACAACCCCGAGCCACTACGTTGGCGCGACTACCTGGCCTCGTTCCGTGAGCAGGGCCATGCCTTCGAGCTGGTGAGCGTCGAGCAGTGGCAACACCAGTTGCGCCGGGTCGACCGCGACAACGCGCTGTACGACGTCCTGGGCTTCTACCTGGACGGTTTCGAGGAAGACATCGGCGACATCTCCGGGATTGTCCATGCCAACGCCCGTGACGGGGTACGGCGCATGGGTGCCCATTACCCGAGCAAGAATCCCGAGCTGCTGCGCCGCGGCTGCCGGTACCTGGCCGACATCGGCTTCATCTGACCCCTTTTCCACACAACAGGAGCAACACAGCATGCAAGCACTCAAACCCGATACCCTGATCCGCAACCCTGAAGGTTGCAAGGTGGTCTCCCGTGTGGAAATCGCCGCACCCGCCGCCGCCGTATGGAACATCGTTGGCAACTTCGCGGGGTTCCCGGTGTTCATCCCGGCGCTCGCGCACATCGACATGACAGGCAGTGGTGTACGTTCGGTGCGCAAGAAGCTGTTCAAGGACGGCAACGTGGTCATCGAGCAACTCAACTCACGCGACGAGCAGGCCATGCACATGACCTGGAGCCTGATCTACACCAGCCTGAACATCGGTAACCTGTGGGCGGCGATGGAGGTGCAAGTGATCGATGCCAACCACAGCCGCGCGACCTGGACCATCCAGGCCGAGCCCTGGGAGGGTGGCCACGAGGCGCTGCCGGGGTTCCAGGCATTTCTCCAGGGGTTTGCCGATGAGGCGATGGGGAATGTGAAGAACCTGCTGAGCTGATCTACACGCAACAAAAAGCCGCTCCCCTTGGAGCGGTTTTTTTGTGCCTGCTGGAAATTTGTAGGAGCGGCTTTAGCCGCGATGCGGACAACGCGATGCCTGGCACCCGCCTCGCGGGTGATCGCGGCTGAAGCCGCTCCAACAGAGATCGTGCCCAATCAATGGGTTACGGTTTCCATGCAGCGGAAAAGACAAAGCCCCCGACCGCGTTGCGATCAGGGGCTTCGGAATTGAATCTTGACGATGACCTACTCTCACATGGGGAAACCCCACACTACCATCGGCGATGCATCGTTTCACTGCTGAGTTCGGGATGGGATCAGGTGGTTCCAATGCTCTATGGTCGTCAAGAAATTCTGTGTGCCGGTCCGTCCGAGGGACGTGCCAGCGAATCTCTGTACTCTCTACTTAAAGACAAAACCCCTACCTGCATGCGCAGATAGGGGTTTTGCGAAATGAATCTTGACGATGACCTACTCTCACATGGGGAAACCCCACACTACCATCGGCGATGCATCGTTTCACTGCTGAGTTCGGGATGGGATCAGGTGGTTCCAATGCTCTATGGTCGTCAAGAAATTCTGTTGCCAGAAGATCCAGATGGATACTCCAGCGAATTCGGATATGTGATCTTTGTGAAGCTGCGAACTTTCGGTTCTTTCGTCTTCACCACCACAATCTGCGTTCATGTGCAGATTGCTTGGGTGTTATATGGTCAAGCCTCACGGGCAATTAGTATTGGTTAGCTCAACGCCTCACAGCGCTTACACACCCAACCTATCAACGTCGTAGTCTTCGACGGCCCTTCAGGGAACTCAAGGTTCCAGTGAGATCTCATCTTGAGGCAAGTTTCCCGCTTAGATGCTTTCAGCGGTTATCTCTTCCGAACATAGCTACCCGGCAATGCCACTGGCGTGACAACCGGAACACCAGAGGTTCGTCCACTCCGGTCCTCTCGTACTAGGAGCAGCCCCTCTCAAATCTCAAACGTCCACGGCAGATAGGGACCGAACTGTCTCACGACGTTCTAAACCCAGCTCGCGTACCACTTTAAATGGCGAACAGCCATACCCTTGGGACCGGCTTCAGCCCCAGGATGTGATGAGCCGACATCGAGGTGCCAAACACCGCCGTCGATATGAACTCTTGGGCGGTATCAGCCTGTTATCCCCGGAGTACCTTTTATCCGTTGAGCGATGGCCCTTCCATACAGAACCACCGGATCACTAAGACCTACTTTCGTACCTGCTCGACGTGTTTGTCTCGCAGTCAAGCGCGCTTTTGCCTTTATACTCTACGACCGATTTCCGACCGGTCTGAGCGCACCTTCGTACTCCTCCGTTACTCTTTGGGAGGAGACCGCCCCAGTCAAACTACCCACCATACACTGTCCTCGATCCGGATAACGGACCTGAGTTAGAACCTCAAGGTTGCCAGGGTGGTATTTCAAGGATGGCTCCATGAGAACTGGCGTCCCCACTTCAAAGCCTCCCACCTATCCTACACAAGCAAGCTCAAAGTCCAGTGCAAAGCTATAGTAAAGGTTCACGGGGTCTTTCCGTCTAGCCGCGGATACACTGCATCTTCACAGCGATTTCAATTTCACTGAGTCTCGGGTGGAGACAGCGCCGCCATCGTTACGCCATTCGTGCAGGTCGGAACTTACCCGACAAGGAATTTCGCTACCTTAGGACCGTTATAGTTACGGCCGCCGTTTACCGGGGCTTCGATCAAGAGCTTCGCTTGCGCTAACCCCATCAATTAACCTTCCGGCACCGGGCAGGCGTCACACCCTATACGTCCACTTTCGTGTTTGCAGAGTGCTGTGTTTTTAATAAACAGTCGCAGCGGCCTGGTATCTTCGACCGGCGTGGGCTTACGCAGCAAGTGCTTCACCCTCACCGGCGCACCTTCTCCCGAAGTTACGGTGCCATTTTGCCTAGTTCCTTCACCCGAGTTCTCTCAAGCGCCTTGGTATTCTCTACCTAACCACCTGTGTCGGTTTGGGGTACGGTTCCCAGTTATCTGAAGCTTAGGAGCTTTTCTTGGAAGCATGGCATCAACCACTTCGCGCTCTAATGAGCACTCGTCATCAGCTCTCGGCCTTGAGATCCCGGATTTGCCTAAGATCTCAGCCTACCACCTTAAACTTGGACAACCAACGCCAAGCTGGCCTAGCCTTCTCCGTCCCTCCATCGCAATAACTGGAAGTACAGGAATATTAACCTGTTTTCCATCGACTACGCTTTTCAGCCTCGCCTTAGGGACCGACTAACCCTGCGTCGATTAACGTTGCGCAGGAAACCTTGGTCTTTCGGCGTGCGAGTTTTTCACTCGCATTGTCGTTACTCATGTCAGCATTCGCACTTCTGATACCTCCAGCAAGCTTCTCAACTCACCTTCACAGGCTTACAGAACGCTCCTCTACCGCATCACCAAAGGTGATACCCGTAGCTTCGGTGCATGGTTTGAGCCCCGTTACATCTTCCGCGCAGGCCGACTCGACTAGTGAGCTATTACGCTTTCTTTAAAGGGTGGCTGCTTCTAAGCCAACCTCCTAGCTGTCTAAGCCTTCCCACATCGTTTCCCACTTAACCATGACTTTGGGACCTTAGCTGACGGTCTGGGTTGTTTCCCTTTTCACGACGGACGTTAGCACCCGCCGTGTGTCTCCCATGCTCGGCACTTGTAGGTATTCGGAGTTTGCATCGGTTTGGTAAGTCGGGATGACCCCCTAGCCGAAACAGTGCTCTACCCCCTACAGTGATACATGAGGCGCTACCTAAATAGCTTTCGAGGAGAACCAGCTATCTCCGAGCTTGATTAGCCTTTCACTCCGATCCACAGGTCATCCGCTAACTTTTCAACGGTAGTCGGTTCGGTCCTCCAGTCAGTGTTACCTAACCTTCAACCTGCCCATGGATAGATCGCCCGGTTTCGGGTCTATACCCAGCGACTAAAGCGCCCTATTAAGACTCGCTTTCGCTACGCCTCCCCTATTCGGTTAAGCTCGCCACTGAATATAAGTCGCTGACCCATTATACAAAAGGTACGCAGTCACCTAACAAAGTAGGCTCCCACTGCTTGTACGCATACGGTTTCAGGTTCTATTTCACTCCCCTCTCCGGGGTTCTTTTCGCCTTTCCCTCACGGTACTGGTTCACTATCGGTCAGTCAGTAGTATTTAGCCTTGGAGGATGGTCCCCCCATGTTCAGACAAAGTTTCTCGTGCTCCGTCCTACTCGATTTCACTGGCAAGAGATTTTCGTGTACGGGGCTATCACCCACTATGGCCGCACTTTCCAGAGCGTTCCACTAATCTCAAACCAGCTTAAGGGCTGGTCCCCGTTCGCTCGCCACTACTAAGGGAATCTCGGTTGATTTCTTTTCCTCAGGGTACTTAGATGTTTCAGTTCCCCTGGTTCGCCTCTTGCACCTATGTATTCAGTACAAGATACTCAGCTTATGCTGAGTGGGTTCCCCCATTCAGAGATCTCTGGATCACAGTCTGTTTGCCGACTCCCCAAAGCTTATCGCAGGCTACCACGTCTTTCATCGCCTCTGACTGCCAAGGCATCCACCGTATGCGCTTCTTCACTTGACCATATAACCC